>CAYTRI010000098.1:0-5167 GCA_964440105.1 uncultured Flavobacteriaceae bacterium | reverse complement strand
ACATAAGGAAGATAATTACATTGATTTTAACCGTCAAAAATTAATGCCTTACCAAATTGGTGATCGCGGTCCTGCAAATGCTATAGGAGATTTAAATGAAGATGGTAGGGATGACATTTTCTTTGGGGGTTCTAAATATATTCCTTCAAAAGTTTTTATTCAAAAAGATTCGGGGTTTGTTGAAACCAAAATCCTTGAAATTTTAAAAGATTCTATAAAAGAAGATATTACAGCAAGCATTGCTGATTTTAATGGAGATAATAAAAATGACATACTCATAGGCTCTGGAGGCGGTGATTTTTTTAATGAAATGAAACCGCTTTTAGACTCCTACTATCAAAAAAATAATACCTCATACAGAACAATGAATTTGGGGGAACATTATCATAACGCATCGGTAATAAAGCCTAACGATTATGATAATGATGGAGATCTTGATGTATTTATTGGCAGCCAAGCGATAACGAATGATTTTGGAAAAATACCTATCTCGTTACTTTTAAATAATAAAGAAGGCGCGTTCTCTAGTATAACTAATACAGCATTAGAAAATGTCGGAATGATTACTGACGCTGTTTGGAGTGATTTTGATAATGATGGAACAAAAGACTTAATAATTGTAGGAGAATGGATGTCCCCGAAGTTTTTTAAAAATAATCAAGGCATTTTAGAAGAAGTAGACCTTTTAGAAGATAAATTAAATGGATTATGGCAATCATTAGTCCCTTTTGATATTGATAATGATGGTGATCTTGATTATTTATTAGGCAATTGGGGCAACAATACTAAATTTAGAGCATCAGATAAATTTCCCTTAAAAATGTATTATTCGGACTTTGATGGAAATGGAAGTACAGAAACTGTTATCACTCAGGAAAAAAATGGAAGATATTACCCAATAGACGACTTTAATTCCCTTTCGTCACAAATGGTTAGTCTTCGTAAAAAATTCTCCACGTATAAAGATTTTGCCGGCAAAACTATTGAACAAATTTTTTCAGAAAATCAATTAGAAAATGCAAAAATTCTATCTATAAACGAACTAAAATCGGGCTACCTTGAAAACAACGAAGGAAAATTTTCATTCAAACCTTTTCAGCAAGAACTTCAAGTTGCTCCAATAATGACTTTTTTAGCCTATGATTTTGATGGTGATGATAAAAATGAAATTCTAGCAGCTGGGAATTATTTTGGAGTAAAACCTTACCATGGCAGGTTTGGTTCTTTCAGCGGTGCTCTGATAAAAAATGAAAATGATGTAATTTTGGGTTATCAGCTAGGTTTAGATTTTATAAATAAATCAGCAAGAAATCTAGCTATAGTTACAGTAAGCAAGCAAGCATATTTGCTCGCTACCTTTAACAATGATAGTGCTCAAGTTTACTATTTAAAAACAAACTATGAGAAATAAACTAATTGCCTTTTCCATATTGTTGATGGCATCTGCTTGTAAAAAAGAAGAGCCGTTGGAAGCATCTGTTGATAATCTACATGACGCTATAGATCGAGTTACAGAAATAATGATTCATGATATTTTTTCTCCTCCGGTAGCCAGTCGAATTTTTGCTTACCCTAATATTGCCGCATACGAAATTTTAGCACTACAAAATGAGGATTATGCTTCTCTTGTAGGACAAGTGAAAGATTTAACCAGCATTCCAGAACCGAAAAATTCTCAACCGATAAATTATAAAATAGCTGCCCTAATCGCTCATATGGATTTGAGTAGAAGATTAATTTTTTCTGAGGACCAATTAAATATCTATCGCGATAGTCTTTACAATGCCTGGAGCTCAAAAAATGAACGTGCTTTTAATGCTTCTAAATCTTATGGTTTAGAAGTTGCTGAACATATAGCAAGTTGGATGAATCAAGATAATTATGCCCAGACACGTACCATGCCTAAATTTACTGTAAATACTGGGGAGAAATCTCGTTGGCAGCCAACACCACCAGCTTACATGTCTGGTATTGAGCCACACTGGAGTAAAATTAGACCTTTTGTTATTGATTCCTCACAACAATTTAAACCAGAACCTCCTCCACCTTTTTCAATGAATAAGGAAAGTGAATTTTTTAAAGAGGTTAAAGAAGTTTATGAAATTAGTAATGAAATTACTGAAAAAGGTGACGATTCTGAAGAAATAGCTATTGCCCAATTTTGGGATTGCAATCCCTATGTTTCAGTAACTCGCGGGCATTTAATGTTTGCCACTAAAAAAATATCTCCTGGAGCTCATTGGATTGGAATAACTAAAATAGCAACTAAGAATACGAACAGCGATTTTGAGAAAACTGTTTATGCATATACAAAAACCTCAATAGCTATAGCAGATGCCTTTATTAGTTGTTGGGATGAAAAATATAGAAGCAATCTCATTCGTCCAGAAACTTTGATTAATGAACATATTGATGAGAATTGGAAACCAGTTCTGCAAACACCTCCTTTCCCTGAATATACCAGTGGTCACAGTGTTGTCTCAGGTGCAGCATCCGTAGCCTTAACTAGTATTTTTGGAGAGAAATTCGCTTTTGATGATGACACAGAAGTTCCATATGGCCTTCCTGTTAGAAGTTTTACTTCATTTAAGCAAGCCGCCGATGAAGCAGCAATAAGCAGAATGTATGGGGGTATACATTATAGAAAAGCAGTAGAAGTAGGTGTCAAGCAAGGTAGAGATTTAGGTGATTTTGTAACTGATAATTTAAAAATGAAAGAAAATCTCAATTAAATGAAAAAAGTATTACTAGGTATTGGGTTTGTTGCAATTGCTTTGTCTATTTGGTATTTATTCATTAAATCATATGACTACCAAGTAAATTTTAAGGCCAAAACTTTTCCGGGGACTATAAATCAAATAATCAAAGCATGGGGCCATACACAAGAAGGCTCTAAAATTCTAAGTCAAAAAGATATAAATGAACTTACGCAAAGTCTAAAATTTGGTGATTCTACCCATATTTATACCTGGAAAATAAATAAAGTACATGACTCTTTATCTCAAATAAGTGTTTATGCCTCTGATAAAGATTATAGTTTTAAAAACAAGTTTCAAATATTATTTTCAGATACTGATTTTGAAAAAAATACTAGAAAAACTTTAAAAGATTTTGGAAGAGCATTGAATGAGCATCTGGCAAAAATTAAAGTTGAAATTATTGGAGAAGAATCTACAAAAACAACCTTTTGTGCTTGCACTAATTTAAAAACTACTCAGTTTGGCAAAGCAGACGGTATGATGAGAGATTTACCATTACTTACTAGTATTGTAAATCAGAATAATATGGAGCCTAATGGCCCACCTTTTTTAAAATTGACAGAATGGGATAAAGAAAAAGATAGTATTGAATTCAAATTTTGTCTACCCATTCAACAGATTGATATCTTACCAGAGCACCCAGAAGTCGAGTACCGAAATTATTATGCACTTCCTGCATTAAAAGCTATTTATAATGGCAATTACATTACTTCTGACCGCGCATGGTATGCTTTAACTGATTATGCTGAAGAAAACAATATTGATGTAGAAGGACTACCAATAGAGGTATTCTACAACAATCCAAATATGGGTGGAGATGAACTAAACTGGAAAGCTGAAATTTACTTGCCTATAGCTGCTGATAACAAATAATTCGTCTAATATTTTGAAAAATAAGCTTTGTATACTTCTAATTCTTTGCCTTTCACAGGGTAGCTGTCAAAACCTCGGTATTTTAAAAAATATAACTGATATGCCCTCAAGCTTAGATGAAAATTCTGGTTTAGAGAGTTTTGATGGAAAAACTGTTTGGGTTATAGAAGATGGTGGTAATAACGACAATATATTTAAAGTTAGCTTTGAGGGTAAAATTATAAAGCATTTTGATGTTAAAAATGCTAAAAACAAAGATTGGGAAGATTTAACAAAGGATTTTAAAAACAATCTATATATAGGTGATTTTGGTAATAATAATAATAACCGAGAAGACTTAGCAATCTACAAATTACCCAACCCAGAAAAAGAAAAAGGGGATAAAATAGCTGTTGAAAAAATTAAATTTAATTATCCTGAGCAAAAGGATTATCCTCCAAAAAAATCCCAATTTTATTATGATACAGAGGCATTTTTTCATTGGGGAAATTCACTTTATCTGATAACAAAAAACCGCACAAGACCATATGATGGAAAAGCTATGATTTATAAAGTGCCAGATACTAAAGGAGAGTATGAAGCACAATTAGTAGGTACTTTATTTCTGTGCAACAATCAAAATACGTGTTCTGTAACTTCTGCTGCTATTTCTTCAGATGGAAAAACCATTGTGCTACTTAGCTACGGTTTGCTTTGGACAATAAATGATTTTGAACTAGATGATTTTTCAATAGGAAACTTAAAACAAATAGATTTAGGAGTTCGTACACAATTAGAATCTGTATGCTTTTTAAATGAATCTACCCTACTATTATCTGATGAGCGTTCTCATGGTCAAGGTGGCAATCTATATAGCTTAGACCTTAACCAACTTTAAAAGCCAAAACCTACACCAAAAGCAAATCGCATACCATCTGTACTATTAAATAGTCCAAAGTTTGCGGAAAGCACATTGGAGCCGTTGATAAAAAATCCGCCGCCATATGAGTTGTGCCATGTATTAGAATCTTCTCCTGGCAACCAAACACGACCATAATCAAAGCCACCATATATCCCAGGTGTTATGGGTAAAATTCCAGTTTTTCTTTTACGAAAACTTAGCCTTAAATCTGTATTCTGGAAATAGGCTGTTTTACCATTAAAACGTTGGAAACGGAATCCGCGTAAGCCGTTGTTAGCTCCTATAGTTGCGCCTTGATAAAATTCAAAATTATCCCCAATATTAAAATGTCCTTTAAACTTAGTTGCTAAGACCAAACGACCATTTGGAATTAGTTTATAATCAAAAGAAAGGCTAGGGATAAAAAAACCAAAAGCTCGACCAGATTCACTTAAATTGGTTTTATAACCACCATGCAATGAAAAAGCCATACCCATGGTAGGAAAAGCTTCGTTATCTGAGTTAGCATAGCTGTATTCGGCATCAACTCCAAAAAAGTCCTGTTGCGTGTCTCGATTGTTCCCTGAAAAAAAATCTTCAATAAAACGATCTTCAGTTTCTTCAACATCATAATTCTCGTATGAAGCTCCTAGTC
>CAYTRI010000097.1:4853-9034 GCA_964440105.1 uncultured Flavobacteriaceae bacterium | reverse complement strand
GCGATACAAGTTTTATTGGGGCTTTTGAAATTAGGTAGACTAGCTGATATTTTTCATTCTTCGGTAATTCACGGTATTTTGGCCGCTATTGGGATTATCATTTTTGCAAAACAAATCCATGTTGCTTTAGGCACACATTCAGATAGTCCTAGCATAATACAAAACCTTATTGATGCTGTTGTGCTTTTACCACAAGCCAATCCTTTTGTGGTTATTATTGCTTTGGCAGGTTTACTCTTATTAATATTTCATTCCAAAATATCAAATCGAATTTTTCATATACTACCTGCACCAATGTGGGTTATTGGGCTTTCTATACCCTTTGTTTATGCATTCAATTTCTTTGAGCAACATTCGCTTTCCTTTTTTGGTAAAGCCTACGAAGTAGGGCCTAAACTATTATTAGATATTCCTGATAATATTATGGATTCCATAATGCACCCTAATTTTGGTAAGATCGATACCCTAGAATTTTGGATAACAGTAGTTTCTATTTTAATAATAACTAGTATTGAATCCTTAGCTATTGCGAAAGCTGTTGACAAAATTGACCCATATAAAAGAAAAACAGATTTAAATAAAGATTTAACAGGTATTGGCCTGAGTACTATGGCAGCTGGTATGATTGGAGGTTTACCCATTATTGCTGTGATTATTAGAAGTACGGTCAATATCCATAATGGCGCCAAGACAAAGTGGTCCAATATGTATCAAGGTCTTTTGTTGTTAATTTTTATTGTGGTATTAAGCCCAATAATGAGACAAGTACCGTTATGCGCTTTTGCCATTTTACTGGTTTTTACTGGTTTTAAATTAGCTTCTCCTGCTGTTTTTAAACAGGTTTATAATCAAGGAACAGAGCAATTAATATTCTTTTTAGCAACTATGGTATTAACCCTTTATACCAACTTATTAATAGGGTTGCTTGGTGGATTACTATTAGCAATGGTTAGTCACATGCTTTTAGCAAAAGTGTCTATTCCTCAATTCTTTAAAATGGTTTATAAATCAGGTTCAAATCTGGTTAAACAACCAAATGGCAGTTACGATTTAAACATAAAAGGAATTGCAAATTTTTTAGGCATTTTAAAAGTGGATAAACTAGTAAGTCAAATTCCTTCTGGAGCAGATGTCAATATTAATTTAGGCGAAACAAGGTTGGTAGGATTAACCTATATGGATTACCTAGTAGATTACTTGAAAATACAAAAAGATACAGGGGGTAAAGTCATCATAAAAGGATTGGATTCTCATGTTTCATCTTCTACACACAATAGAGGGCTTAAAATTTCTTTAAACCGCTCTGTTGCAAAACTTTCGCCCAGACAAAATAGATTACAAAATTTGGCTAATGAAAATGAGTATCAATTCGCTAATCAAGTAGATTGGAATACTACCTATCTAAAGAATTTTCACTTTTTTGAAATTAGACCCATCGACCGTAAATCTAATTGTCTTAAAGGAACATTTAAAGATGTGAATGTGTCTTGGGAAATTGCAGATGTAACTTTTAGCGAAGGCGCTACTTTTACAGCGGAGACTTTTAATACAACATTGATGATTTTAAAGTTGAATAAGAAAATACCCGTTTTTACTATGGAAAAAGAAGGTGTATTAGAAAAATTATTTGACCGGGTAATGGCGTATACGGGCTATAAAGACATCGACTTTGAGATGTATCCAGACTTTTCTAAAAAATTCTTAATTACAGGAAATAAGGAATCTGAGATTCGAGCGTTTTTTACAGATGAAATCATTCATTTTTTTGATAATCATCAGATTTATCATTTAGAAAGTAATGGAGAAGCGCTAATCATTTTTGATAAAATAAAATTAGCCCGAACAGACGAAACAGTAGCATTTATAGATTACGGAAAACAATTGGCGACACTCTTAGGCACAATGAAGTAAGGTATAGCGATGAATATTTCCATTAAAACTTTCGAACAATTATCCACCAAAGAGCTCTATTATATATTGCGGCTAAGGAGCGAAGTTTTTGTAGTGGAGCAAGATTGTGTGTACCAAGATGTAGATGACAAAGACCAAAAAGCCTTACATGTTTTAGGGATAAAAGATGATAAGTTGGTGGCTTATGCCAGAATCTTTAAGCCAGGAGATTACTTTAAAAATACAAGTATAGGAAGGGTAGTGGTTAAAAAAGAAGAACGCAAATATGGTTTTGGAAAAGACATTATGTTGGGTTCTTTAAAAGCAATAAAAGAAGAAATAGGATTAGTTAAAGTTGAACTTTCTGCGCAAGTTTATTTAAAACGTTTTTATAATGATTTAGGTTTTATAGAGATAGGCGAGGGGTATTTAGAAGATGGCATTCCGCATATTAGAATGTTAAAAAAACCGAATTAAACAAGTCGCTTGGCAAGCTTATTTTTTATTAAAAAGTCTAAACGTAAAATTAGATTTAGAGGCTGTTCGGCCTTGTTGTCTTTTGAAAAATATAGATAACCCTCATTCTTTTCGTTTAATGCTTTAATTACATGTTTTCCATGCTGTTGAGGTTTAGAGACTAATAAGCTCTTATCCAGACCCCTAGTGTTTAAAAAAGCAAGAAGCTTAACTCTATTTACTAAAGTTATTTTACAGTAAGTGTAAGCATCAGGCGCATCGGAATAAATAGCGGTGATCAGAGAATAGAAATCAGTTTTTTTAGCTTTATTAAAAAGCCAACCCTCTTTTTCTTCCCCGTTTTTTTGATAACTAATTTCAAAAGCGAAAGTGGGTAAGTCCTCATTTATATAGTCTAGCTGTGCTTTTTCATCAATACAATAAGAGTCGCCTTTTTCTTTATGGGTAAAGATTACATCTACACCCTTAAGTTGTTGGTCTAAATCTGTAATTCGCTCAAAAGAATAGTGCTTTAGTTTTGATTGATATTGGGAATCTAAAAGAAGTGATAATTGCTTTTCTTTTTTAAGGTCCGCTTTAAAGCTACTTTTTAAACTCATTTAAGAATTTATTTTATCAATGAGCGAACAGGCAATTTTTTCTACAACGCCAACCACTAAGGCATTTCCCATAAAGAAAGCCCTTTTGGTGTCTGAAACCCCCTCAAGCTTTGTATGATTGTCTGGAAACATATTAAGACGTTCTAGCTCAACAGGCGTAAGTCTACGAAGCCCTTTTTTGGTTTGTACCACATGTTTAAAACGTGAAGGAGATTTGCCTCCCTCTCCAGTAATTATGGTTCGCGAAGCTTTATCTAAGGCATCGGGAAAGGTCATTGAGCCTTCAGAATAGTTGTACTGGAAACCTGCTTTTGTGGTTCTCACTTCTTTTTTACTCCCTTTTAAATATTCCCATTTTGGTAAGTCGGCCTCAGAAATAAAATAGTCCTCAGAAACTTCTCCGTTTTGTAAAACTTCTGAAAGCAAACTGAAACTATCGCTATAATTTGGCTTAGTTTTTAGTGTTGTAACCATGCCTTCTAAACAAATACCGCTATTTAAAAAAGGAGATAACTTTTTATCTTTATTAAAGGACTCCGATATTTTTAAAACACTTTTTTCCAGGATTACATTTGTTGAATCTAAAATGTTTTTTTGAACCGAAAAACTATCTGCAAGAACTCCTTTTTCTAGTAGTATTTCTTTGGGACTACTAGTAATATATTTTGAATATAATTCTGCTGATTTATGAATGCCAACTAAAAAAACCCGTCTTCTACGTTGTGGCATCCCATATTCGGCAGCATTAATAACGCGCCATTCAATGGCGTAATCTAGGTCGGAAAGGCTTTTTAGCATAACCGCAAAATCTCGCCCACGTTGCGTAGAAGGAGATTTTAGTAAGCGGTCTACATTTTCAAGAATTAAATATTTTGGTTTGTTCTTTTTTTCTGAAAGAATACGATGGATAGACCACCAAAGCACACCTTTTTTACCCAGTAATCCCTTAGAGTTTTTTAAAGTAGTAGCAACAGAATAGTCTTGGCAAGGAAAGCCACCCACTAACACATCATGGTCTGGAATTTTTTCTGTAGGAACTTGTTCAATGTCAGCATTTGAATGGTTTTGTGAACCAAACCTAGCTTCATAAACCATTGAAGCATGTTGTGTTTTGGTGGATGGCTCCCATTGATTGCTCCAAACCACCTGATAATGACCTGTTTTTTCTAGACCAAGCCTAAACCCCCCTACCCCAGCAAAAAGCTCACAAACCTT
>CAYTRI010000097.1:0-4753 GCA_964440105.1 uncultured Flavobacteriaceae bacterium | reverse complement strand
TTTTTTCTAGACCAAGCCTAAACCCCCCTACCCCAGCAAAAAGCTCACAAACCTTCAATTTCATTTATAAATAGAATTTATTTTGGATAGATGAGTTTTTGAATTTTATTGCTTATTGCTATTTGCTCTGGATTAGATTTATAAAGGTTTTTATTTTTTCTTGAATAGACCGTAGCAAAAACACTAAATCTAACCCTAGCAATCATTTTCTGTTGCTGCATGGAACCATTACTTTCTCTTCTTTCTAATTTTTCTAGTTCTTTTTTCCACCAATTTAAATCCGCTTTTTGTGGAAGAAGATAATCCTCTAGAAGCCTATTAAATAATTTTGTTGCGATTTTATCTTCCTCTTCTAAAGCTCTTTGGTGTGACTTGTACTGATCTTTGTATTCTTTTGACATTATTAAATCTTCATACGCATCTTTCACATCTTCTTCTGAAAAAGAGGGGTATGATTTTAAAATTCTAGTATAATTTTCTGCTGCTAAAAGAAGTTCTCCAGAACCAATAAAACGTTCTGTTTCATTTAAGTCAATTTTTAAATTTTCTATAACGGCTATGCTGTCATTTCCCTTTATATTCTCCAACCAACGAAAAGCCCTATTAATTTGTTCTTTAGGGGGCCAATTATGCTTGCCATTATATGTAATTAAGGTGTTTCTAAAGCCTTTTTTTTGAAGAAAGTTATAATTACCAAGCATTTCTTTGTAATTCATATCCTCGTTTCCGCAAAGACCAACATAAGAAAACTTTTGAGCAGAAGGAAGGTGAGAAAGATGGTTTGAAAAACCCGCGCCACAAGCAATTACACCAGCAAAGGTATTGGTTAAGACCCCAATTGCAGAAACTAGCCTAGATCCACCGGAAAAACCCGCCAAATACATGCTGTTTCTATCTATTATAAATTTTTTGAAAATATGGCTAAATAAATTATTTGCAATAGCAAAATTACGACTATAGGGGCCATTTTTACTATTGTTAGAACATACCAAAATATACCCAAATTTTTCCGAAGCTTCTATAAAAGGAGTTAAACCAACCTTTCCTCTAGCTGCGGGCTCAAAAATAAAAACTATTGGGCTTTGTACGTCTTTTTTAAATGTTGAGGGTAGATAAAGTGCAAAAGTTTCATTGTCTGTATTTAAAACAGAGATAGAATCTTTAATCTTTCCCCTAGTTAAAACATCTTGAGAAAATAAGTTTAAGCAAACACAAAGAAACACAAAGAAACAATACGATTTTTGTTTCGATAATTTACAAGCTTTAGATAGAAGCATTCTCAAAAATAATGATTTGAAATCATTGTAAAAAAGAAGCGCCAGACTGTTTAAGTCTGGCGCTTCTTAAAATATATATGAATGATAAGATTTAATTATTAGGAAAATATATTTTAAAGGTACTTCCACTGTCTAACATACTTTCAACTTCAATTTTACCCTTCATAAGCTCTACTTGATACTTGGTTAGATAAAGCCCCATGCCCCTAGAACGATCTATACTATGTAAAGTTCTGTAAAGCGCAAATAGCTTATCTCCTACTTGAGACAAATCCATACCCATACCATTATCTTCTATGGAGAAGATAGTATGTTTTTTTGTTTTCTTGGCGCTAATTACAAGAATTGGCTTTTGATCTTGTTTTCTAAACTTAATGGCATTAACAATTAAGTTGCTTAATATATTTTCTAAGTAATTAGGTATAGCTTGAACAGTAACGTTATCTGATATTTCGTTAAATATTTTCACACCCTCTTGCTTAACTAGACCATTATAATTTTCTAAAATTTTATACACATAGTCGTTGAGTTTCAAGGTCTTTTTATCATCATCAATTTTATATCTGATGTCAACTAACTCTCTAAGACCTTTTATGCTTCCGGTTAAGTTTTCAGTTGCTTTAAAAAGCATTCTTAAAAGGTTTTCACGCTCATCACTATCTTTTTCAGTATTTAAGAAATTTAATAATAAATCAAAATTGGTAGCGTGAGACTTAAGGTTATGCGAAACCATGTGAGAAAAATGAACAAGCTTATCTAGCTCTTCTTCAGCCTTTTTAAACCCTAAAGCCATTACCTCTTCTTGTACTTTATATTTAGTTACATTTTCACAACTTAAAAGGATTTTAGTATCTGCCGTTCCAGAACTTATCTTTTTTCCTTTTAATTTTAAATAAACTTTTTTGTTATCTCCAAAATCAAGCACCTTTTCAATTGGTCCAAACATTTGATTTTGTTCCAATTCTTTAGCTAATTGAACCATTTCCAACCTACTAAAAGAAAGAAATGATTTATAGGAGTTACCAATAAACAGGTCTTTAGATTTATTAAGTAGTTGCGACAAGTGTGTGTTTATATCTACAATTGTTTCACTTGCCAAATCTATAATAGCCATGCCAGTTGGTGCTACATCAAAAATAGGTTGTAGCGAAGTAATATTTTCAACAGCAGGCAGCTTTTCTTCTTGTTTTGGCATGCTCTCAGTTATATCTTGAACAGTGCCTATGATTCTAACACATTGACCGTTTTTAAATTTAGGGCGACCAATAGTATTGACCCATATAGTTTTACCATCAAAAGTTTTTATTTCTAAATTCTTATTCCACGGTTTTCCAGATTCAATAGCATTTTGCACTAAAGCGTTGATAGCTTCTCTAGAATCACCTTCGCTAAAAAATGATATGGAAGCATCAAATGTTGGCTTGTAATTTTCAGGAACACCAAAGATTGATTTAATCTCATTTGACCAATACATTTTCTCATTATCGATTTTATATTCCCAGCTTCCTATTTTGGCAATTTGACTCTTTTCATTTAATAAAATCTGAGTTTGTTTAAGCTCTAATTCTAGCGCTTTCTTTTCAGTAACGTCTTTTACATTTAATATAACACCAACTGTTTTTCCATAACCATCTTTCCATGGATTAAGGTGCCAAACAAAGTCTTGCTCTGGCTCTTCTTCAGGAGGCATTTTATCAATTACCTTAATGTCGGTTAAACCCTCTAGAGCATACTCTAAACTATCCTCCCAAGATTCTGAAAACCTAGGAAAAAGATTTAGGAATGTTTTCCCAATAACATCTTCTCTTTTAAAGTCAAAAATTTTGAACCAGCCAGCGGAAGCATCTATAAGCTTAAGGTCTGCATCTAAAAGTGCAGTGGAAGACGGTAATTGTGTAATCCATTTGGTTGCCGTAGGTTGATTTGTTGTAAGATTGTCCATACTATAACTATTTTTCTCAAATTTAAAGTAAGGAAACTACTACGGCACAACAATGTTGTAAGAATAGCTATATTTGTTGTAAGAAAAAGATTATCTGTTGTGAGAATTTTTTTATATGTATTTGGTCGATAAAATCAAGTAAAAAACTTAGAGAATACCTGCTCTAGTGCTTTTAGATTTAAAGGCTTCATCATAATATCATTTACTTCTTCAAAATCTTTGACAATTTCTGTGTCTTCTGGGCTAAGCGATGTAGTAAGAATTATGCAGATAGTATTCTCTTTTTCTTTCCTTTTTATTTGACGAAAGTTGCCAAAAAATTCCCAAGCACTCATAGTTGGCATATTAATATCAACAAAAATAAGTTCGGGAAAAGGGTTCTCTTTGTCTTCTAAATAAGCGATAGCATCTTTTCCCATTTCAAAAGAAACCACCTCTGCATCATAGGGAGACCTAGAAATAAACTTTTTATGAATGTAGTTTGTTGCCGTATTATCGTCTAAAAGCAATATGGTATTTACCATAAATTAGAGTTGTGTGTTTAAGGTAAAATGAAAACTACTTCCTTTACCAAGTTCAGAGTCTACCCAAATTTCTCCTCCATGAAGCTCAATAATTCTTTTACAATGAGCTAAACCAATACCGGTGCCTTCATACTTGTCAGAATTATGCAATCTTTTGAAGATATCAAAAATTTGCTCCTTATGCTTTTTATCAATTCCAATTCCATTGTCAGAAATTGAAATTAAATAGAATACCCCCTCTTTTTTAGAACTAATTTTTATTACTGGATTTACTTCTGGAGGAACAAATTTGATTGCATTTCCAATAATGTTTAAAAGCAAGGAATGCAATTCGTATTCATTGCCATTTATTTTTGGAAGCTTATCGTTCTCAAAAACCACATTTCTATCTAATATTTTTAGGCGTAAATCTTTTTTTACATTTTCAAGAATTTTATTTAAATCTACTTTTTTGTTTTCCCCTATAGCTCCTATTCTAGAATAAGCCAATATTCCCTTTACAAGCTGCCCCATTCTATTTGAAGCTTCAGAAATAAAGCGCATATACGTATCTGCGTTTTCATCAAGTTTACTAGTATAATCCTCTTTTAAAAGGTCTATAAAATCATTTATAGTGCGCAGGGGTTCCTGCAAGTCGTGACTCGCTATGTAAGCAAAACGCTCTAACGCTTTATTGCTTTGACTTAAACGTTGTTGGATATTTTTTAAGTGTGTGATATTTACATGACTACCCACCATTCTTACTGGATTACCTTTATTATCCCATTCAATGATTCGACCTTTACACCAAACCCAAACAACATTGCCGTCTTTATGGTAATAACGAACCTCAATATCAAAAGGCTCAGGGTCTTTTTCTTTTAAATGTTTGTCAAAAGTTTTAAGAACTTCAGGTAAATCTTCTGGGTGAATTAATTTTTGCCAAGCTTCAGGAACGTTCTCAACTTCATCATCCTCATATCCAAACATCATTTTAAAAGAAGGACTCATATATTCTGTACCTTCTTGTA
>CAYTRI010000096.1:0-9048 GCA_964440105.1 uncultured Flavobacteriaceae bacterium | reverse complement strand
TGGTTGATGGTTGATGGTTGATGGTTGATGGTTGATGGTTGATGGTTGATGGAAAATAAAATTTTATGTCAGGTCGAGCGGAGTCGAGACCTAGATGATATACAATATTAATGAACTGTATTGCTAACATAACGCTAATAGAAACTCTCTCCCTAGAGGTTGGGGGGCTTCAATGGGCATTGGTAATAACATCAAGTTTGGTGCTATTCTTCTTGTCTCCATTAGCAAAGAATACCAATCAGTTTTTTAAAGCAATTCAAAAGAAAAAAGCTCCAAATACCTTTATGTTAATGGGGAGTTTGGTAATCTCTTGGATATTTGCCAAAAGTATTACCAATGCTGCAAACCTAGGGCTGGATTATGGCATTGTGGGCGGAGTGGCATACGCAGCTTATTACCTGTCATTTGCGGTGGCGGGCATCGTAATTTATAAAATGCGCCTACACGGAAAATATACAAGTATCCACCAGTTCCTAACCTCAAAATTCGGTAAGGGAGCCGTTGCCGTATTCTCTGTTTTAATTGCTATTCGGCTCTTTAATGAAGTTTGGAGTAACACAATGGTTATCGGTACCTATTTTGGCGATATAGGTTCAAGTCCTTACTACTGGTCAATTCTTGTATTTACTGCATTAACATTGGCATACGTATTAAAAGGAGGAATGAGCAGTTCCATATTTACCGATATAATACAAATGGGACTATTCGGTATACTACTAATCGTTATTTTGGGAGCCATATTTTCATCAGAAAAAACATTTACGCCAACACAAGTTATTAGCTCTGGAGTTTGGTCCTTTGAAATGGGTTTAAATTTACTTTTTGCAGCGGTATTACAATCTTTTAGCTACCCATTTCACGACCCTGTATTAACAGATAGAGGCTTTCTAAGTAGCCCTAAAGTGACTCTTAGAAGCTTTTTATGGGCTAGCTTAGTCGGTGGAATTTGTATTATACTATTCAGTATAATTGGTGTTTATGCACAATCGCAGAATATGCAGGGTCAAGCCGCGGTGGAAGTAGGGAAGGCTTTTGGTGTTATACTACTGTTGATTATCAATTTTATAATGATTACCTCAGCAGCATCTACATTGGATTCTACGTTTTCATCATTTTCAAAATTATTAGCTATCGATTTAAAACTTGGAAATACCTTAAAATTTGGTCGTTGGTCTATGGTCGTTATTACAGTTTTGGGTACAATCCCTGTTTTTTTAGATGCAGAAATATTATCTGCAACAACAATAAGTGGAACTATGGTTATTGGCTTAACACCCATTTTTCTATTCTGGAGAAGTAACGCACCTAAGCTTAGTTTTCATCTAAGCATATTTTGTGGCATATTATTCGGATTTTTACTGATTTTTAACTGGTTTCCAAAATCATTGATTTTTACAACAGGGAAATACGCAGATTTACTTTGGATTAATTTCTGGGGAATTCTAAGTTGTATTTTACTCTATTTTATACCTAAATGGATAAGGATATAAAACATATCGGAACAAAAAACGGTAAGCTATTACTCTTTGGAGGAGTGTATAGTAATCTACAAGCATTAGAAAAATTGATTGCTATTGCTCAAGCCGAAGATATTGCACCTGAAAATTGTATTTGTACTGGTGACATTACTGGATATTGCGCGCAACCCGAAGAAACTATCCAAAGCTTTAGAAAATGGGGGGCAATTAGCATTGCTGGCAATGTAGAACTGCAACTAGCTAACGATAGTGAGGATTGTGGCTGCGATTTTAAAGCTGGTAGCAGGTGTGATGATTTTTCTAAACTTTGGTTTCCTTTTACCAAAGGGCATCTATCCAAAGAATCCTTACAATGGATTTCGGAAATTTCGGAAAATATTAGTTTTGATTATGGGGGGAAAAAGGTAACTGTAGTTCATGGAAACTATGGAAACACCTCAGAATTTATTTTTGCCTCTAACGCAAACTCAAGCAAAGAAGAGTGCCTTGCAAAGACAGACAGTGATGTTATTATCGCAGGGCATTGCGGATTGCCATTTCATCAATCTATAAAAGAAAAAATTTGGTTAAATCCTGGTGTTATTGGTATGCCAGCAAATGATGGCACTACACGGGTTTGGTATATGACACTAGAAATTGAGAGTGGAGCGTTAAAATATACTCATCGGTCTTTTGAATACGATTACGCAACTGCACAACAACTAATGTTTAAAAATCATTTGCCAGAGGAATATGCAGATACCTTATCTTCGGGCATTTGGGATAATATGGAAATCCTTCCAGAAGTAGAAAAAATGGGTCAAGGTATACCTATTTATTTAGATACAAATACAAAACAAAATATAGAACCTAAAACACAGAAAAAGATGGCAGATTCTTATTACAACCCAAAAGATTTAAGAAAATTTGGTAAAATAACAGAATGGAGTGAAGAGCTTGGTACTAAATTTTTTGATTATTATGGTAGGGTTTTCGAAGAAGGTGCACTAAGTGCTAGAGAGAAATCTTTAATTGCATTGGCAGTTTCACATGTGGTTAAATGTCCTTATTGTATTGATGCTTATACCAAAGACGGGCTGCAAAAAGGCATTACCAAAGAAGAAATGATGGAAGCTGTGCATGTTGGCGCTTCTATCGAAGCTGGAGCTACCCTTGTACATGGAGTACAAATGATGAATAAATATGATAAATTATCGATGTAAAAGCCCTCTAGTCACCAAAAGGGTAACAATAGGAGATTATAAAAATTAGATGAAACACAATGTTGGCTCTAGTTTGTTTATGGGTTTCCCTACAACGAACAACGAACAACGAACAACAAAAAAGAAATGGCTACAAAATCATTGAAAGCAAAAGGAAACGAACTAGCACAAAGCAACAAACAACTTGATATTTTAAACGGAGGGATATTTGCTGAAGGAGAACTACCATATTTTAAAGACAAAATTGGAGAAATAGGTCATTTTCCACTTCGTCCTCGAAAATTAGAAATTCTACAAATCAATGTTGGTTATATGTGTAACCAAGTTTGTGAACACTGTCACGTAGACGCTGGTCCTGACCGAAAAGAAATCATGACTCGTGAGACCATGATACAGTGTTTAGAAGTTATAAAGAACACTGGAGCACACACGCTTGATTTAACTGGTGGTGCACCAGAAATGAATCCTGATTTTGAGTGGTTTGTAGAAGAAGCTGCCAAGGCAGGAATTAAAGATTTTATCGTGCGGTCTAACCTAACTATAATTAGAGCAAACAAGAAATACTATCACCTCCCAGATTTCTTTAAAAAACACAATGTACACGTAATATCTTCTATGCCGCATTATACTCGTGGTAAGACAGATAAACAACGTGGAGATGGAGTTTTTGACAAGTCGATAAAAGCATTGCAAGAACTCAACGAAAGAGGTTATGGAATGCCTGGCAGTGATTTAAGACTAGATTTGGTTTACAACCCTTCTGGAGCTTATTTACCAGGAGACCAA
This sequence comes from uncultured Flavobacteriaceae bacterium, assembly GCA_964440105.1. Classification (GTDB taxonomy): domain Bacteria; phylum Bacteroidota; class Bacteroidia; order Flavobacteriales; family Flavobacteriaceae; genus Croceitalea. The sequence goes on along the minus strand of CAYTRI010000096.1, from coordinate 5,582 downwards.
GCTGCTATGGAGAAAGACTTTAAAAAAGCTTTGGATGAAGATTTTGGAATTCAGTTTCACAATCTTTTTGCAATTACTAATTTACCCATTGCACGTTTTCTAGATTACTTGGTAGCTTCGGAAAATTATGAGGACTATATGTATGCTTTAGTAGAAGCCTATAATCCTTCTGCGGTTGCGAATGTAATGTGTACCAACACCATTTCCATAAGTTGGGATGGTTGGTTATATGATTGTGATTTTAATCAGATGCTAGATTTAAAAGTAGCTAGCAAGGTAAAGCACATTAAAGATTATAACGAGGATTTATTGAATGATAGAAATATTATTATTTCACAGCATTGTTATGGTTGTACTGCTGGCGCAGGTAGCAGTTGTCAAGGGACAGTAGCCTAAGGGTCATAGACCTTTTTTGTTTAAAAAAATAACTGTGCCTTGAATAGGGTGCAAAAATTAAATATCAATATTTAACTAAAAGATTATGAGTTATTTAGAAGCAACAAACGATTTATATAGAGAAGCAGCTTTAACCCCAGATGTTGGTCTTTGCTGCACAACCAATCCTATTTGGGAGTTACCAGGACTAAAAATTCCTAAAATTATGCAAGAGATGAACTATGGCTGTGGAAGCACCGTTCATGCTAGGGATTTATCTAACAACCCAAAAATGCTTTATGTTGGTGTTGGCGGTGGAATGGAATTACTACAATTCTCGTATTTCAATCGCCAGAAAGGTGGTGTTGTCGGCGTTGATGTTGTTGATGAAATGTTAGAGGCTAGTAGAAATAATTTTAAAATTGCCGAAGAAGAAAATGATTGGTTTAAATCGGAATTTGTGGACCTTAAAAAAGGAGATGCCTTAAATCTCCCTGTTGAGGATAATAGTATTGATGTAGCTGCTCAAAATTGCTTGTTCAACATCTTTAAAGAAGAGGATTTAAAACGTGCCATTGAAGAAATGTATCGTGTATTAAAACCTCATGGTAAACTTGTAATGAGTGACCCAACTTGTGAACAGGAAATGAATACCACCCTTAGGAATGATGATAGATTACGAGCATTATGCCTTAGTGGAAGTCTGCCAATTGAGCAATATGTAAAAGCTTTGACTGATGTAGGTTTTGGAACTATTGAAATCCGTGCAAGAAAACCTTACCGAGTTTTAGCACCAGGAGCATACCCTACGGATGAATTAATTTACATTGAATCTATCGAAGTTGCTGCTATTAAAGACCCAATGCCAGAAGATGGCCCTTGTGTTTTTACAGGTAAAGCAGCTATATATTATGGAGATGAAGATTACTTTGATGATAAAAAAGGGCACGTTTTATTAAAAAATCAGCCATTAGCTGTTTGCGATAAAACTGCAGGTGCACTTGGCGCAATTGGTAGAAATGATATTTTTATTAGCGAATCTACTTTCCACTACGATGGTGGCGGTTGTTGTTAAATCTTAATTAAAACCCTTATCCAAAGTTAATTTTAGATAGGGGTTTTTTGTCTTATATCATTTATTTCCGCTCTTTCCATTTTTTAAGAATAGCCTGCTCTCTCGCTAAAACAGAATTTGTATTAGCTTCAAATTTTTTCCTCCGTTCCTCACTAACTGCATCAGAAAACCACCAATTATATATGTCCTTTATTGAAGTGGTTAAATGGCGAAATACCAAGCCATTTTCAATTGCCTTTTGGTTATTGATTAATGCTGAGCCTACATTATTTTCTGAGGGCATTATCCATGGTATTGTATAATATACTTGATTAGCTTTTAAAAATTCATAATCATCAACTTGCACAAAAGAAGATTCTACATCAAAAGTTTTTTGAGCCTTTATTACAAAATCTTGTATTCCTTGAGCCTTTTTAGGGCCGACAGCATTGTAAGTTCCACTTTTCTTTTCTTCTAGTAAACGAATCATCCATTCCGCAGCATCTCTAACATCTATATATTGGACTGGATCTTCCTTTTTACCAGGAATCATAATTTCGCCACCCTTTTTTAAACGTAAGGGCCAGTGTATAAAACGGTCTGTTCTATCCGCAGGACCACACATATAAGTGGGTCTTACAATAATGGTTCTATCTAATCCAAATTGATCAATTGCTTCTTGCTCAGAATTTGCTTTCATTACCCCATAATCATACTCAAGTAGCAATTCCTCATCTATTCCATCCGGAACTTTTTGCAGCACTTTTGAACTTTCTTTAAAATCACTATCTATGTAAGGATAGTATACTCCTGTTGAGGAAGTATATAGATAAAGACCACAGTTTTCTTTCAGCAAAGAAGCAGATTTTTTTGTCCAATCCGCTTTACGTCCAGAATTGTCAATTACGGCATCCCATTTTCGGTTTTCTAAAGCTGTTAAATCATCATTTCTATCACCAACAAGTTGTTCTACCTTATCAAAAAGAGCCTTATGGACAGTAGGTTTTGTTTTGCCTCTGGTAAACGTTGTAATGGAATGTCCTCTTTCTAATGCATAAGCAATTTGGTGTGGCCCCAGAAAACTTGTGCCTCCAAGAATAAGAATTTTTAATTTTTTTGAAGTTTCATTAATATCATTCTTCTTAGCTTTTGGAATACAGCCGTACAATGCAGTGCCTGCAAATGGAATTACAAGTCCTGCTTTTAATCCGAACTCTAGAAATTTCCTTCGTGAAGTATTCTTGGCCATCTTATTGTTGTTTAGTCCGTTTAAGTTAAGAATAATCAGATAGAATTTGCTATTTAATCACTTCTAGAATTTTCTGAACTACATCATCTGGTAAAATAGTTTTAATAACGTTATCATATCCCTCGGGGACTTTGTTTCCATAAATTGAAGTAGGTATTAAAGGGTAGTTTTCTCTATCTGCTAGTAATGCATTTTCTATTGGTTGACCAAAAGGTGCAAACCCAGCATATGGGTGGGTTACCCCCCATAATGTAATAACTGGAACTCCATAATTTGCCGCTAAATGTCCATTACCGCTGTCCATAGAAAGCATTACATCAAGGTTGGAAATTAAGTTTAGCTCTTCTTGGAACGATAATTTTCCTGCGCAATTAACCACTTCACCATCAAATCTACTTTCTATATTAATAAGTTTATCAACTTCACTCTTACCACCACCGAATAACAAAACCTTCTGCTTTTTATCTTTTACTAATGCTGAAATCACTTCTTTCATCAACTCTAAAGGATACATTTTGCCCTCGTGAGCTGCGAAAGGAGCAATACCAATCCAATGTTGCTTTTTCTCTCCAGTAATAATCTTTATTGAACTGCTTAGCTCATTATTTTCTAGTAATTCTACCTTATTCAAATTCATTTTAAACCCAAGCTTTTCAAACACATCTGCATAGCGTTGGTGTGTAGTTTTTAATTGCCTAAAAACCTTATTTGTAGCTCTTGTAAGAGCTGCTTTCTCTTTTCGTCCTTTGTCTATTTGAACAAATGGGGTTCCATTAATCTTAAAAAATAGTTTTAAAATATTGCTTCGTAAAACATTGTGTACATCTGCAATATGGTTAACATTTAGCAGCTTTAATTCCCTATAAAGCCTATATAATCCTAAGAAGCCCTTATGTTTTCCTTTTACATCTGCTTCAACAATAGTGATATTGGAAAATGAGCTGAAAATAGGAGTAAAATGACCTTGTGTGAGTAGTGTTATTTTTACTTGAGGATTTGATTTTATTAGTTTTACTAATATGGGAACTAACATGGCAACATCTCCCATTGCAGAGAGTCGGATTACCAGAATATGCTGAGATTTATTTTTGCCCACGAAGGATGGGGTTTAATTCCTCATCATTATACATCTTCATTTGTTTGTAGACTTTCATGTATTTATTACCAGCTTCGATATCAGCTAATAATTGGTCTATCGCAGTAGAAAGGTCTTTTTTCTGTTCTAATAAAACCTGAAGTTTTGCTGCGCACTTTTTGATATGTTCAGAAGAAGCATCAGTTCTGTTAGCCTCCTCTTCCATATGATACACTTTTAATGCCAAAATCGAAAGTCGGTCAATTGCCCATGCTGGACTCTCCGTGTTTATTGTGGCATTGTCTTGTATTTGAACCGATTGGTATTTTTTAAAGAAATAACTATCAATATATTCAACTAAATCCGTCCTATCTTGATTGCTAGCATCAATTTTACGTTTTAAAACCAAAGCAGCCGTTGGCTCTATTTCTGGATCTCTAATAATATCTTCAAAATGCCATTGTACCGTATCTATCCAGTTTTTACGATATAATAAATGTTCAATCTTATCCTTATCATAAGGGTTGGAAAAAGGCTGACTTACATCATCAAGCACGTGATACTTGTTTATGCTTTCCTCGAATATGTTAAAAGCTGATTTGCTGAACATGATAGAAGTTTTGGCAAATATACCCTATCTGTCTATTTTTTTACTAAATCAATAAAAAGTAAAGTAAAAGGGACAGCTAGACAAACTAAAAGCACTACCTCTTTTAAACGTTTTCTTTTAATAGTTTCTAAAAAATTAGTTGCAAATACAGCTGCTGGGAAAAAGGAATACATCAAAATCATATAATTATTTGATGTCGTATTTTGAATACAAAAAATTAAAACACTCAATAAGAAATAAATCAATAACAAACGTAAGTGAACTATTCTACCAACACCTTGATAACCCTGTTTTATAAATACAACAATGATTACCGTAAGAATTGCTACAATGTATAAAAATGGCTTTAAACTAAAGTTGGCAACAAAATCTTGAAAAAAATCAGGAGCTACAGTAATTAGATAATGGTTTTGCAGAAATTCTAAGTTTTTAGTAACACTTAAAAAAGAAGTGATTAAAAGCGTAAAAAAAGAAATAGCTACAATAGGGATAAGCCAGTTTTTAAACTCTTTTGTTCCATAGACATACACTGCTAAAAAAACTACTACAAGGAAAAATAATGCCCAAGGGTCAAATATACTAGCAACGCAAATCCAAAGCGAGGCATCAAAAATCTTTTGTTTTACTTGCGTCAATGACTTTAGAGCTAAAAGTCTATTTAAAGCTAGGATTAAAAAAAGATTACAAAAAACCACTTCTTTAGCACTTATAACTTTTGGTATTGCCATGCATAACAAAACAAAAAACAGCATAGCAAAAGAGGTAGCGTTGGTCGTCTTTCTAGTTCTAACAATTTCTTGAACCACAAAAACTTGTAGCAAAAGCGCCATGAAAAAAAATATAATGGTGACCAGATTGCCAATCTCATCTTTTACTATAAAAAAGTTTGAAAGATAAAATACTAGTAAAAAAAACAGTGCTACTGCATAGTTGATTGGTTTAGTTTTACTAAAAAAACTTGATATCATGTTTCGTTTTACTATTTTTGCATAGTAAATATAGCTAAGATGAGTGCATTTTTTTATTGGATAGAAGACTTATTTGTAAACGTACTTTTTGCTCCTTTTGATTTTTTTCGTTTTATGGAAAACTGGTGGGGTTCAAATACGCTTAATTGGATATTTATGATTATCGGTTTTGTAGCAATGGTTTACTGGATGGGCCAGCTAAAAATCTTTAATGATAATGGTGAAGAAGATAAAAGTATTACTTCGCATTC
>CAYTRI010000095.1:0-9565 GCA_964440105.1 uncultured Flavobacteriaceae bacterium | reverse complement strand
ATATTAGGTGCTAGCCATTTTCTAGCCATCTCTGGTTCAATATCTTTTCTGTTTGCAAAGTCTTTTACTTGGTCTTCTTTAATTTTTCCTAAACCAAAATATTTTGCCTCGGGATTAGCAAAGTAGTACCCACTAACACTAGCAGCTGGCCACATGGCCAAGCTTTCTGTTAACTTAACTCCAATCTTTTCTTCTACTTGCAACAATTTCCAAATGGTTAGTTTTTCTAAATGGTCCGGACATGCAGGGTAACCTGGGGCCGGACGAATACCTTTGTACGATTCATTAATTAAATCTTCATTACTTAAGTCTTCGTTAGCAGCATAACCCCAATGCTTGGTACGAACTTCTTTGTGCAAATACTCGGCAAAAGCCTCAGCAAGTCTATCTGCCAATGCCTTAATCATAATGGCACTATAATCATCTAGTTTTTCTTCATATTCAGCGGCTAACTCCGCAGTACCAAAACCGGTTGAAACACAAAAACAACCCATATAATCTTGAAGACCAGTTTCTTTGGGCGCTATAAAGTCTGCTAAAGCATAATCAGCAACTCCATCTCTACGTTGCAATTGCTGTCGGAGGGTTCTAAAAATAGCCCCCTCTAAATCTCCCCCCAAGGGGGAGACTTTTATATCGTCATCATTAACAGAATTTGCAGGAAACAAACCAAAAATAGCTTTGGCCTTAAGTTGTTTCTCTGCAATAATTTTATCGAGCATTACTTTGGCATCGGCAAATAATTCCGTGGCTTGTTCGCCAACAACCTCATCTTTTAATATCTGCGGATATTTTCCATGCAAATCCCAACTCCTAAAAAAGGGTGACCAGTCGATAAAATCAACCAATTTCTCCAGTTCTAGATTCTCAATAATTTGAATACCTAGTTCCTTTGGTTTAAATAGCTTCGCAGCGGTCCAATCAATTTTAAACTTATTGGCTCTCGCTTTTTCAATAGATTTATATTCTTTTTTCTTAGTTCTTTTTAAAAACTTATCTCTAAACGTTTCGTAATCGAGTTTTAAATTTTCTTTATAAGTATCGGAGCTTTCTTTTTTAAGTAAGTCGCCCACAACGGTCACCGCTCTTGACGCATCATTTACATGAACTACAGCACTATGATATTGAGGGTCTATTTTTACGGCTGTATGTGCTTTACTGGTTGTTGCACCGCCAATTAACAAGGGTACTTTAAACTGCTGCCGTTCCATTTCTTTGGCTAAAAACACCATCTCATCAAGTGAAGGTGTTATCAGTCCGCTTAATCCAATAATATCAACATTGTGTTCTACAGCGGCATTAATAATCTTTTCTGGAGGTACCATCACCCCTAGATCTACAATCTCATAATTATTGCAAGCCAATACCACACTCACAATATTTTTACCAATATCATGAACATCTCCTTTCACGGTTGCCATTAATATTTTTCCTGCTCCGGCCCCCTCTAACTCCCCCAAAGGGGGAGGACTTAAAAGTTTTTCATGTATTTCTTCGAGAACTTTTTCAAGATTTTCTAAAACTTCATCATTAGTAAATCGTATTACTTTGTATCCTTCATCCTCTAGCCAAGTGGTTCGTTGATCATCATTCTTTTTATTTTCAGGTAATTGATGATGTAGCCCATCAACTTCGACAATTAAATTTTGTTTTAAGCAAATAAAATCCGCTATGAACTCCCCAATAATATGCTGTCTTCTAAATTTAAATCCATCTAAGTTTTTATTACTAAGGGCATTCCATAGCATTTCTTCTGAAGGAGTTGGGCTATGACGCATTTTTTTTGCATACTCCTTAAGTAATTTATACAAAACAGGATTAGCAGTTCTCCAATATTGCTCCCCCTTTGGGGATTGGGGGGCTGATTTCAATTTTTCCTCTTCAATGTAAGGTTCTAAGTACGCTACAGCCTTTTTCATGACCCTTGCCGATTTTACTACTTGGGGCAAAAACATTTTTCCGCTACCGAATAAATCACCAACCACATTCATACCAGTCATCAAATTTCCTTCAATGACCTCTATGGTTTTTGAAGCTTTTTGGCGTGCCTCTTCAATATCTTCAATAATATATTGATCAATACCTTTTACTAAAGCTCTTGTGATTCTGTTTTGTAAGGGTTCTTCACGCCAAGACAAATCAACCGTACTTTCTTTGGCCTTACCAACAACTGTTTCTGCAAAGTCAAGCAATCGTTCTGTGGCATCATCTCTACGGTTAAGAATAACATCTTCAACATGTTCCAAAAGGTTTTTGGGAATATCATCGTAGACCTCTAGCATAGCCGGATTCACAATACCCATATTCATTCCTGCACTGATAGCATGATATAAAAAAACAGAATGCATGGCTTCTCGAACAGGATTATTTCCTCTAAAAGAAAAGGAAACATTACTAACACCGCCACTTACGCTGCAATGCGGCAAATTAGCTTTAACCCAGCGTGTTCCTTCAATAAAATCAAGGGCATTTAGTTTATGCTCATCCATTCCTGTAGCTACAGGGAAGATATTGAGATCAAATATGATATCTTCTGGTGGAAATTTCACCTGGTCCACCAATATTTTATAAGACCTTTCTGCTATTTCAATACGGCGTTCATAAGTATCTGCTTGACCAACCTCATCAAAAGCCATTACAATTACTGCTGCGCCATAACGTTTTATCAATTTTGCATGATGAATAAACGCTGCTTCGCCTTCTTTAAGGCTAATCGAATTCACTACGCATTTTCCCTGAACTACTTGTAAACCAGCCTCAATAATCTCCCATTTAGAGCTATCAATCATAATTGGAACACGGGCGATGTCTGGTTCTGCAATAACTAAATTCAGAAATTTGACCATGGCATGTTTACCATCAATCAAACCATCATCCATATTAATGTCAATGATTTGTGCACCACCTTCAACTTGATGCCGAGCCACTTCTAAAGCTTCATCAAATTTTTCTTCCTTAATAAGTCTTAAGAACTTCTTTGAACCAGCAACGTTTGTCCGTTCACCAACATTGACAAAATTGGTTTCAGGAGTTATCACCAAAGGTTCTAGGCCCGAGAGCTTTAAAAAACGTTGCTCGTTTTTCGTTGTTTGTTGTTCGTAATTCTGATTCATAATTTTTTATGGTAATTAATGAATCCGTTTATCAATTTTTTCACTCTTTCAATTTCTTCTAAAATAATTGTTATGTCGGCATTGATATAATCTAAATCATTGGCAAGAATTAATTGTGTTTCCAATTCATAAAGAGAACCTCTTGAAATATGTAAAAAATGAATAGTTTCTTTGGCAGTTTGTCTCCCACATCCTTCCGCTATATTTGACGAAACTGATATTACACATCTTCTCATTTGAGAGGTAAGCGAAAACTGCTCATCTTTTGGAAAAGACTTTGTCAAAACATATACTTTCTTAACTAATTTTCTCGCTTGAATCCAAACATCTAATTCTTTATAATCCATATGATTCTATACCAAAAACGATTAACGATTAGCGGACAACGCCCTAGGTTCAAATTCTTTTACAACCTCTGCAATTGCAGAAATATGTTCTGGGGTAGTGCCGCAACATCCTCCAATAATATTAACCAAGCCTTTTTCAACGTATTCCTTTATTTGAGCTGCCATTTGCTCAGGAGTTTCATCATATTCTCCAAAAGCATTTGGTAATCCAGCATTAGGGTGGGCTGAAGTGAAATGATTAGATTTTGCAGAAATCACTTCTAAATGTGGCACCAATTGTTTAGCGCCTAAAGCACAATTAAAGCCTACTGATAAGATTGGAATATGTGAAATTGAAATTAAAAATGCTTCAGCTGTTTGACCAGATAATGTTCTACCTGAAGCATCGGTAATTGTGCCACTAACCATAATAGGAACATCAATATTACGCTCTTCTTTAACCTCTTCAATAGCAAACAATGCAGCTTTCGCATTTAAAGTGTCGAAAATGGTTTCAACCAACAAAATATCTGCGCCACCATCTAACAAAGCCTCAACTTGTTGTTTATATGCAATTCGTAATTCGTCAAAAGAAACGGCTCTAAAACCTGGATCATTTACATCTGGTGACATGCTTGCTGTTTTATTGGTTGGCCCAATACTACCAGCAACAAATCGTGGTTTATGAGGTTCATTTTTAGTAAACTTTTCAGCAACTTCTTTGGCTATTCTGGCAGATTCATAATTGAGCTCATAAACCAATTCTTCCATATGATAATCAGCCATAGCAATAGTAGTGCCTGAAAAAGTATTGGTTTCTACGATATCCGCACCAGCTGCAAAATACTTTCGATGAACTTCAGCAATAGCCTCTGGTTGGGTTAGTGATAATAAATCGTTATTGCCCTGTAAAGGATGTTCCCAAGCTGCAAACCGTTCGCCTCTAAAATCCTCTTCCTTAAATTTATAACGCTGAAGCATGGTGCCCATAGCTCCATCTAAAACCAATATTCTTTTGTGCAGTATTTCCTTAATCATGTTACAATATTCACGCTAATAGCGTAATTATAAAATTTTATATATCAAGTAAGGAAAAGGTAAGACTAGCTTAGGTCTTGGTTATCTAATCCCAAATTGGGTAGAATGTAGCACCTTCTTTAAAGTTAAAGGGTTGCTAAGGCTTCACTGGGTCTAATCCCTCCACCTTTCTTGATAACAATTTCAGTTTATATAAGAACTAAGTACAAATTAAAGCCACAGATTACACTAAAACAAATTAATACGTCTTTTTTTGACTTATTTTTCAAATAAAAACCCTCAAATCTACCATATAATCTGAGGGTTAGTAGCTAAGAAAAATCTTATGCTATGCTTTGAACTACTTCTTTTTTTGCTTCTTTTTTACTGCCATCAAAACCTTCTACTCCTCCAACAGTAGTATATTTCATTACAAAACGTTTATTAGGATGTATGATTTGATATGCGTATTGACACATAATCGCCGCTTCATGAAAGCCGGATAAAATCAGTTTTAATTTACCTTCATACGTATTCACATCACCAATTGCAAAAACACCTGAAATGTTTGTCTGATAATCTTTCGCATTATTAACTTTAATGGCATTTTTTTCTATTTCTAGTCCCCAATTCCCTATCGGTCCAAGTTTAGGAGAAAGTCCGAACAACGGGATAAAATTATCCACTTCTAGATAAGTAGGTTCTTTATCTTCATCTGTATGTTTTATAACCACAACTTTTAACTCGTCTGTACCATGTAATTCTTTAACCTCAGCTTTTGTAAAAAGTTTGATTTTACCCAATTTAGCTAATTTCGATGCTTTTTCAACAGAATCCAAAGCCCCTCGAAATTCATTTCGGCGGTGTACCAAAGAAACTTCTGATGCTACGTCCGCCAAAAAAATAGCCCAATCTAAAGCGGAGTCCCCACCACCTGCAATGACTACTTTCTTATCACGATAAACTTCTGGGTCTTTTATTATGTAAGCAATACCTTTATCCTCATAGTCTGCAATATTATCTATTTGTGGTTTACGAGGTTCAAAAGAACCCAATCCACCAGCAATTACTACTACTTGTGCATGATGTTGTGTCCCTTTATTCGTAGTAACAATATAAGAGCCATCTTCTTGCTTGTCCAAAGTTTCAGCTCTTTCCCCCAAAGTAAAACCAGGTTCAAAGGGTTTTATTTGCTCCATTAAGTTATGAACCAAATCACCAGCAAGAATTTCTGGAAAAGCGGGAATATCATAAATCGGTTTTTTTGGATAAATTTCTGAACATTGCCCCCCTGGTTGAGGCAAAGCATCAATTAAATGACATTTTAGTTTTAACAGTCCAGCTTCAAAAACGGTGAATAATCCTGTTGGACCTGCACCAATTATCAATATATCAGTTTTAATCATTTTATTTTAAGTAATTAGTATTGAGTAGTTAGATATTAGAAAAACTTTATTAATACTATATTCATTCTATCAACTATCTCAATTATTTATGTTTTATTGAGCTCCAATCTCTAGATTCTCACTACTCATATCTTACTGCTAATTCAGGCTTTTTCTACCAATTTTTGGGTTATTTGATTCATTTTGTCTACTTTTTCTTCAAAATCACCCTTTATTGTCTTTCTATAATCATTTAAATTTTGTACCATTTTATTGATATCTTCAGGTATTACCTCCTCAAAAAACTGACGTAATCTTTTAGCTGTTGTGGGTGATTTACCATTTGTAGAAATAGCAATCTTTACATTTCCTTTGGTTACAATACCTCCCATGTAAAAATCACAATATGGTGGATTATCTGCTACATTAACCAGAATAGTTCTTTTTCTGCAATCACTATGTACCTTAACATTTACCTTGGGAACATCTGTAGTGGCTATAACAAAATGCTTTCCTTTTAAATATTTACGATGGTATTTTTTTAATACCACATTCGCTTTAAACTTTTTTGCTAATTTTAAAGTGTTTTTTCTAACCATTGGTGAAACAATAGTCACCTTTACATCTGGGCTTGATTTTGTAAGAAAATGTAATTTTTCTTCCGCTACATTACCTCCACCTACTATTAGAATTTCTAATTGAGATGTCTTTAGAAAAATTGGATATAGATTATTTCTTTCCATTAATTCAAAACTGTTTGATATTGCTGCATCTTTTTTAATTCTAACAACTCTTTCCTGTGATTTACAACTTCGCCAATAACAATAATGGCAGGATTGACAAGCTGTTGCTTCCTTGCCTTGGATTCAATCGAAGTAACAGTACCGATTCCTATTTTTTCCCTTTCTGTAGTTCCTTCTTGAATTATAGCTACTGGGGTCTCAGATTTATTTTCTAAGCGAAATAACTCCATTATCTCGCCTAATTTTGACATACCCATTAGTATTACAACTGTTGCATTTGATTTTGCCGCTAGAGCAATATCTTTAGAGAGTTTGTGTTCTTTAGTAGTTCCCGTAATCACCCAAAAGCTTTCTGAAGAACCTCTCTTTGTTATTGGTATATTTTGGGATGCTGGCACTGCAAGTGATGAAGAAATACCAGGCACCATTGCTACTGCTATTCCAAATGAAGCAGCGTATTCCATTTCCTCTGCGCCTCTTCCAAAAACAAAAGGGTCTCCTCCTTTTAGGCGAACTACATTTTTGCCTTGTTTAGCTTGTAATACAATTAATTCATTTATCTGTTCTTGATGGTAACTATAACAACCTCTTCTTTTTCCTACAAAAATCAACTCTGCTTTTTCTGAATAAGCTAATAGTTCTTTGTTCACTAGAGCATCATAAAGAACAACATCTGCATTTTGCAAAGCATTTACTCCTTTAAGAGTAATCAATTCTACATCTCCAGGCCCCGCTCCTACAACTGTAAGTTTTCCAGCCCCCTGTAACTCCCCCCAAGGCGGAGAATTCTTACTTGACCTTTTTTTAAAATCCAGCATACTATACTTCTTCAAGTTCTAACTTTCTAAAAGATTCTAATTGTTTTAAAACATCTTTAGCGTCATTCAAATAAGCTAAAGCGAAGTCTTTAGAAGGTTTGTTTTTATTTAGCTGTAAGACTATGTCTGCGAAAGAACTTTTAAAATTTATTCTACCATTTTCAACAAATAGCTTATCAAAATCTTTTATGATACTAGCATGTGTATTTGTTTTTGTTTTTTCTGCAGTAAGTAACGCCTTTGCCGAATTGACCATAGATTGATAGGTATAGTAAATACTAGCTGCCCATTTATCTTCGTTTAATGCTTCTTTTGCATTATCAATTTTCTCTTGGCTTTCAAGAAATAAAGTTGCGATCAAATCCACTATTACACCTGCGCATTCGCCAATACCAATTTCTTTTTTATATTTTTCTGAATTTCCCCAATCTATAAAGTCATCTTGAGTCAGGTTTTCAATATCTGTAAGAGGTTTCAAAAAATCATAGAAATAATGTTCTCCTTTATCTTCGTAGTATTCTTCAAATTTGACACCATTACCATTAGCCTCATAATCATCTAGAATCAAACGCAAAGCTTGGGGTCCTCTTTTGCTAGGTATCTTTACTACTTTATCTGCAAAACGTGCTTTCCCATTTCCAAAATTACCACCACCCAAAAGCACTTGGAGTGCCGGTGCTATCAATTTATCCTTAGTTCTAATACTCATCCCTTGAAATCCAATATGTGCCATATTGTGTTGCCCACATGCATTCATGCAGCCACTAATCTTTATAACCACATCAGAATTTTCAATATATTGAGGATATTCAGCCTTTATTACACGTTCTAATTCTTTAGCTATTCCAGTACTACTCGATATCCCCAAATTACAGGTATCCGTACCTGGACAAGCGGTGATGTCCAACGCTTTGTTATATCCAATTTCAGCGAAACCTAATTTATTCAACTCTTGATAGAAAAATGGTAGCAATTCTGTTTTAACATGAGGAATTAAAATATTCTGTCTTAACGAAAGACGAACTTCACCAGCGGCATAATCCTGAACTAGATTTGCCAACAAACGAGCTTTATCAGTATAAAAATCTCCAAGCAAAACTTTTATCCCAATAGCTACATAACCTTCTTGCTTCTGGGGAATAATATTCGTTGATTTCCATAGTTTAAAGGCTTCTTTATTTTCTATAACAACTTTGGTGTTTTCAACATCAGCAACTTTAATTTCTGGATAAGATTTGTAGTCAATAGGATATGTTTTATGAGGAATCGCATCTTGTTCTTCCTCCAATAAATTTTTAAAACCTTCTAAACCCAAATCTTTTAATAAAAATTTCAATCTTGCTTTAGCTCTGCTCTTACGTTCACCATAGCGGTCAAAAACACGTATTACACCTTCCATCAAAGGAATTATTTTGTCTGCTGGCAGAAATTCATAAAGTACATCTGCATGTCTTGGTTGTGAACCTAGTCCACCTGCAAGCATTACTTTAAAACCTCGTTCTTCATTCTCAATCTTTGCAATAAAGCCTAAATCGTGCATATAGGAAAGACCAGTATCAGCATCTGTAGCTGAAAAAGACACTTTAAACTTGCGTCCCATTTCTTGTCCAATAGGGTTTCTTAAAAAGTACTCAAATACCGCTTGTGCATAAGGAGAAACATCAAAGGGCTCATCAACATCAATTCCTGCAGTTTCACTTGCTGTAACATTACGGACTGCATTACCACATGCTTCTCTAAGTGTTACCTCATCCTTTTCCAACTGAGCCCACAACTCAGGAGTACGTTCTAAATCCACATAATGGATTTGGATATCCTGTCTTGTTGTAATATGCAAACGACCTGTGGAATATTCATCTGAAACATCACAAATTCTAAGAAGTTGATTGGAAGTAACTTTACCATAAGGCAGTTTAATGCGAATCATTTGCACCCCTTGCTGCCGTTGCCCATAAATACCCCGAGCTAATCTGAGACTACGAAATTTTTCTTCATCTGCATTACCATCTTTGAACTCTCGAATTCTTCTTTCCAAGTCCAAAATGTCTTTTTCAACCAATGGATTTTCTATTTCTGTTCTAAAGCTTTGCATATTTTTTTGATATTTGACTATAGAGATTGAGTACTAAATTTTATTAATAATTTTTCCTATCGGATTACTAG
>CAYTRI010000094.1:5296-9581 GCA_964440105.1 uncultured Flavobacteriaceae bacterium | reverse complement strand
TACTGACTACTGACTACTGACCAAACTTATTTAAAATAAGATAACAATTGTGCTTTTTTAGAAGCTGAAACTGAAATCTCCTTCCCGTTAGAAAGTATTACGCTGCCTCCTTTTCCTTTTTTATATTTCTGTACTTCATTTACATTTACCAAATAAGACTTATGGATTCTTGCAAATGAAAATGCTGAAAGCGCCTCTTCAAAATATTTCAATGTTTTACTAACAACAATTCGTTTTTCTTCCAAATAAATCTCGGTATAGTTATCATCTGCTTTGCAGAAATAAATATCATTTACATCTAATACTTGAAATCCATCTTGTTGTGGCAAGGTAATCTTTCCCTCTGCTTTTTTAAGTTTAGTTTTTAGCACTTTTCCTTCTAATGCATTCTCTCGTTCTTTTATTTCTACCACGTAATCAACTGCCTTAACCAACTCATCGATATTTATTGGTTTCATTAAATAATATGCCGCATGATTGTTTAAGGCATCCATCGCGTATTGATTATAAGCTGTAACAAAAACAGTCTCAAAAGTTCTATCTGGAATTTGATCTAATAAATCAAAAGCATTACCAAAAGGCATTTCTACATCTAAAAAAACCAAATCTGGCTGTTGACTCTTAATCAAATCAAGACCTTCTTTTATGGTAGCAGCTTCTCCTTTAAGAGTCACATTTTTGCAATATTTAGCTAAGTAATTTCTTAGAATTTCCCTACTGTTAGCCTCGTCTTCTACAATAATTGCTTTTAGTTGCATTAATCTTTCTTAAGCTTTAAAATTACTTTTGTACCTGTTTCATCTTCTTGTAAATCTGATATAGATACAGCTACTTTATTCTTATACATGTCATTAAGAATAGCTATTCTTTTTCGAATATTACCCATTCCTTTTGACTTTTGTTTTTTCTGATTCTCAGTCTTTAATGCTGCAGATTTTTTTCGTCCTATTCCATTATCTAAAATCTCAATTTGTAGTAACGTAGGTGTTAACTGATTAACATTAATCTTTAAAAATCCTTTTTCTTCTTTGTAACGCAAGCCATGCCAAATTGCATTCTCTATATAAGGTTGTAATAGCATGGGCGGAATATCAAAAGAATTCACATCTATATCTTCTGCAATATTGACCTCATAATCGAACTTGTCTGGAAAACGGGAATGTTCCAATTTCACATACAACTCTAGCAATTCCAGTTCTTTTGATAAAGGAATAAAATCTTCTTCTGAATTTTCTAGAACAGTACGCATAAGAACAGAGAAATCACTTAAAAATCGGTTTGCATTCCGTTCATCACTTTTAGCAATATAATTATTGACTGAATTGAGCGCATTAAAGATAAAATGTGGATTCATTTGTGATCGCAACGACTTTAACGCTAAAAGATTATTTGCCAATTTTTGTTGCCTATTGCTGCGATAATAAAAGAAGGCCGCTAAAGCAAATAACACCATACCTAACAACAAGGAATAGATAATCCATTTTTGTCTTTTATTATTTTCTTCAAAAAGTTGTTGTTCCGTTAAGGCAAGACTATACTTGCTTTGCGATAGTTGTCGTTCTTGCTCCAAGCTAGAGATTCTGTTTTGCTTGGTAGTAATCTCCCGATTTAAACGAGTAGCTCTTGATATTTCTTGCTCTTTTCTAATATACAGGGTGTCTACTAAGGCAACATAGTTTTGATACGTAGTATAGGCCTTGGCAAAATCTCCTTTAAACTCAAATACTTCAGATAATTTTCTAGTCGCATCTTTTTGAACTATCAAATCATCTTCACTATCTGCTTCAACAATGCTTTTCTCCAAATAAGGGATAGCCTCATTAAACTTGTCTTGAGAGATATAGGCATTTGCAATCTTATAGTTTATACGTTGAGATGTTATTGAATCTGCAGCTACAATTCCTTTATTCTTAGCCACAGCTTTTTTGGGGAGTTGTTGTAACTCATTCAAACTTTTTTTACGTAATTGAATTTCATCTCCATAACGGTTTGATTGATTATAAAAATCGGCAACTTTCTCATTTTCTTGAATTGCACGTGCAGGCGTTTCTTTTCTTGAGAGTTCTAAAGAATTATTAAAATAGCCTTCGGCTTCAATATTTCTATTAGCCTGTGCGTATGTGTCTGCGATTTTTGAGTTTAAATCCGTGACTTTAGGTGCAATCTGATTTTTTTGCGCAATTGTTAACCCTTCTTGATAAAATTCTAGCGCTTTCTTGGTGTCTCCCATACCTTTTTCACTATCCCCAAGTCTTTCATAAAGTTGAATTCGTTGGTACGGGACCATTTTACGAACTTTTAATAAAGGTTGTAACACTTCATCTGCTAGCTCAAATGCCTCGGTTTTTAAATAAGCTTCAGCAAGCCATAGAGAGGTTTTTGTATTCTTTCGAGCTTTTTGGGAATCTTTAAAGTTTGTTATCGCTAAATCATACTGCTTGTGATACATGTATATTTCGCCAAGCTTACTCAATGATTTAGCTAAAGCCGTTTTATTAGGGTTATTTCCTAATTCTGCAATAGACTGTGTTATAAAATCAATACTTTTTTCAATATCAATTTTTCTGTAATGTTCAGCAGAATCTAGATAAATAAGATAGTTAGAGTTAGACCTTGAGCCACTAATTTTACTTCTAGAAGATGGAGAATAATTTTCAACTTGCACTCCTATATCCTCCTCTGAAGTTATACGGTGGCGTCGAGTTTCAAACTCAGGGCTTTCAAAAATAAGTAGATCTCCAATACTAGCGTTTATCTTAAATTCACCTTGCACGTCCGTTGTTGTGTAGCTTCCTTTATCTGTTGAAACTTGCACCCCATATATAGGTGTATGATTTTCCTTTCCTCTTACATAACCCTTCAACTCAAAAGTCGCATTGATTTGCTGCTGCTGAGAAAACCCACTAATTGTGGTTACAAATAGTAATACTATGATGTGTGCTTTTTTAAACATTTCTTTTAATAATCCTAGTAAACTTAGTTGATTTCACTGGTATTAAAAAATGCCTATTTCAGCAAAACCATATGTTTTATTAGCTAAATGATGGCTTTACGAAATTGAAAAGACAGCTTACTCACTTAAACGGATAGTTTACTCATTCTTGGTTTTTCTTTTACTATCCTAATTCTAGTTTTATCCCAGAAATTAAAAGTAAATCACAATGAAAAAACTAAATCACACATTCGTAATCGGCCTCTTTGCATTATCTATAAGCAGTACTTATGGTTGTAATTTAAAAATTGAAGAATCTAAAAATGAACCTTTAGTCGCTCAAGCAATACTATCTGAAGATGAAAAACCTGCAAAGCAATATGTAAAAATAGCTTTGCTTTTAGATACTAGTAATAGTATGGATGGTCTTATTAATCAGGCAAAAGCCCAACTTTGGGATATTGTAAATGAATTTACCTATGCCAGATGTGGTAACGAGGCTAGACCAAGTTTACAGATAGCATTATACGAGTATGGAAATGACAATATTTCTTCTAGAGAAGGTCATATAAGACAGGTCATTGGCTTTAGCAGCGATTTAGATGAAATTTCAGAAAAGCTTTTTTCTTTAACTACAAACGGTGGAGAAGAATTTTGTGGACAAGTAATAAATAGTTCCCTTAAGCAACTGGACTGGGGTAAAAATGCAGATGATCTTAAAATGATTTTTATTGCAGGCAACGAACCTTTCACTCAAGGTAAACTAAATTATAAAGATGCCACCTCACAAGCCAAAGAAAAAGATGTAATTGTTAATACCATTTTCTGTGGAAATTATAATCAAGGAGTTGGTAGCAAATGGAAAAATGGTGCAGAATTAACAGGTGGGGAGTATATTGCTATTGATCATAATCGTCAAGTAGTTCATGTTGCCACTCCTTATGATGATGTTATCATTCAGTTAAATGGAAAACTTAATAAAACATATATTAGCTATGGTAGTCTTGGCTCTGCTAAAATAGTTGCGCAAGCTGAGCAAGACACGAACGCATATGAACTTAATGAAGGTGTTGCATTAAAAAGAGCCGTTAGTAAAAGTTCTAGACTTTATAATAATTCTAGTTGGGATTTGGTTGACGCTGCTGAAGACAAAGAATTTGAAGTATCAAAACTAAAAGAAGAAGATTTACCATCTGAATTAAAAGGAAAAACAGATAAGCAAATTGAAAAGTATATCGCCGATAAAAAAACAGAACGCGCTAAGATTCAAAAAGAAATTCAAGAATTGAATAGAAAAAGGGAAGCACACATCGCAAAAAATCAAAAAGAGCAACAAGGTGAACTTGAAAGTGC
>CAYTRI010000094.1:0-5196 GCA_964440105.1 uncultured Flavobacteriaceae bacterium | reverse complement strand
AGTTTGAGTTTTGAACTTAGGTTTGATTCTTGAACTTGAACTTTTTTATTAATTATTAGCCGCAGGGCAATAACAATCGTAACGCTTTTCATTGCTCTGACCAACATCATAACCTAAGGTAATTTGATGGAAACCACCACTATCAAATCGGATATCTCCAGACTGATATGAATAGTTGTAAGAGAACATAAAATTCTTATAATTAACCCCTATAATTGGCGTAAATAATTGTAGACGTTGTTCTCCAAAGGTTCCATTTTGTACAAACTGAGCACCATTAAAACTTCTTCTATAAGACAGACCTCCCCAAATAGTAGTATCATCACCTAAATCTCTGTATGCCTTAGCGTTTATATCAACTGTTTTCTCCTCTGTAAACTCCGTTAGTTGAAAAAGCACAGAAGGTTCAAGTCTTGTTCTCCCTTTTCCAAAAACATAGCCGGCAGAGATTAAATATCTTCTTAAATTATCTATTACTGGAACATTATCTGGATCTGCTCTACCAATTCTATAAAGGTTTCGTTGAGATGCTAATACATTCTGAACGGTAAAATGAGTGTAAAATTCAAAGTAATTATAAGACACTCCTAAATCAATATTAAAATAGCTTGCTGTATTTTTTACACCAGTAACAGCAGGGTCTGGATTTACAGATCTAAATTCAGTTTCATCTAAGCTACTTAACAATATTGTACCGCTTAATCCAAAAGATAGTTGATTTAGCGTTCTAAAATCACCTCCTAATTGCAAGTGATGTGCATAAGTTGCCTTAAAACCAGATTGAGAGTGAAATCCATTAGCATCATTAAAAAGGATACCACCAATTCCACTATTCTGTCCAACTCTATAATGCGCATTAAAGGTTTGTAAAGCAGGTGCATTATCAACATCAAACCACTGCTTACGAGCAGTAAGTCTTAATTTGCCACCTTCTCCTATACCAGCCATCGAGGGATATACCAAATAGTAATTATCGGATAAATAATCAAAATATACCGGAATACCTTCTTGAGCTCTGGATTCCGCACAAAAAAATAAGATTAAAAGTATGAGTGACAGCAGACGTTTCATAGAGTGTTTGGGGCTAAGTGTTCAGTTGCTAGATAATCAATCATGTAAATAACGCTTTAAATGCCACATTATTATATATTTTTGAGTGGTTTTTACTTCGTATTTTTGTGCAAATTTTTGCAATGAAAGAATATAATATAACAGTAATTGAAACTAATAATCCTGCTATTTTAAAGTTTGAAGCTAACCATTTTTTGGTAAAGCAGAATTATGAGTTTAAAAATATTGATGAAGCAAAGAATTCACCACTTGCACAACAGCTATTTTATCTCCCTTTTATTAAGACAGTTTATATTTCTGGGAACTTCATAGCTATAGAACGTTTTGATATAGTTGAATGGGCAGATGTAAAAGATGAAGTGGCACAACAATTAGTTGAGTATTTAAACGCTCATGAACCCGTGGTTATTGAAGAGGAGATTAGTAAAAAATCTGCCATTACCATTTATGCTGAGGTAACACCGAATCCAGCGGTTATGAAATATGTTGCTAATAAAGCCATTGTACCAGCAATTTTCGAATTTAAAAACATTGATGAAGCAAAAGATTCTGAGCTAGCGAAACAGCTGTTTCATTTTCCTTACGTAAAGGAAGTTTTTTTTGATAAAAACTATGTTTCTGTTTCTAAATACGATTCTGCAGAATGGTCGGATATTTCTATGGAAATTAGAGAATTCATTCGTGAATTTTTAACCGATGGAAAAGAAGTAGTTTCAGAAAACGCATTAGCAAAAGAAGCAGAGAAAACTTCTGAGATAACTGCCAAAACCAATTATGATGACACCTCTCAACAAATAATTGATATTTTAGAGGAATATGTAAAACCAGCTGTTGCAAGTGATGGAGGTAACATTCTTTTTCAATCTTATGAAGAAGATAGTAAAACAGTAAATGTAGTGCTTCAAGGAGCTTGCAGTGGTTGTCCATCGTCCACATTCACCCTCAAAAATGGAATCGAGACCATGCTAAAGAATATGATGGGTGACAAGGTAAACGAAGTTGTTGCTTTAAACGGGTAAATTTTACTTTTCTTTAAGCAAGTTCTTCTCTTTTATTTTATTAAATTGAGAAAAATTAAAAAATAGTAACTATGGCAATTTTAAAAGTAATAGAAGTATTAGCTAATTCTGATAAAGGATGGGAAGATGCAACTGCAAAAGCGGTAGCTCAAGCATCTAAATCAGTAAAAAATATTCGTTCAGTTTATTTAAATGAGCAAAGTGCAACAGTAAAAGACGGTAAGATTGATGATTACCGTGTTAACGTAAAAATTACTTTCGAGGTAAAGTAATTACTAATAAAAATTAGTGAGGATGTCTAAAAAGTCCTTCATTATACCTTTTGTCACATTGAGCGCAGTCGAAATGCATTAAAAATACTAAGTTTAAGTTCTCGACTCCGCTCGAAATGACAGCATAGGAGGCTTTTTAGACGGCCTCTTTTTTATGTCAAAAAATTAGTATGCAAAAAGTTACTCCTATACTGCTAGTTGCTTTGTTTTTATTGAACGGGTGTGCCCAAAAAAAGGAAGAAATGAGTCATAAATACACCAATGCACTTATTAATGAAACCAGTCCTTACTTACTTCAGCATGCTCATAACCCAGTTAATTGGAAAGCTTGGAGTCCAGAAACCCTAGAACAAGCAAGAGAAGAAAATAAATTA
Organism: uncultured Flavobacteriaceae bacterium; assembly: GCA_964440105.1. Classification (GTDB taxonomy): domain Bacteria; phylum Bacteroidota; class Bacteroidia; order Flavobacteriales; family Flavobacteriaceae; genus Croceitalea. The sequence goes on along the minus strand of CAYTRI010000094.1, from coordinate 2,460 downwards.
TTACTTATAAGTATTGGTTATGCGGCTTGTCATTGGTGCCATGTTATGGAGCATGAATGCTTTGAAGATGAAGAAGTAGCTAAAATGATGAATGAAAACTTTATCAATATTAAAATTGATAGAGAGGAACGACCAGATGTTGACCAAATTTATATGGATGCTATTCAAATGATGACTGGTAATGGAGGCTGGCCATTAAATATTGTCGCATTGCCTGACGGCAGACCTTTTTGGGGTGCAACCTATTTACCTAAGGAAAATTGGGTGAAATCTTTAAACCAATTAACCGAACTTTATAAAACAGACCCTAATAAAATTATTAGTCATGCTAGCGATTTAGAAAAAGGAATACAAGCCATAAACCTTGTTGAAAACTCAGATGAGGTTGATAATTATTCTATGGAACAGCTAAACAGTGCTGTAGAAAATTGGTCAACTTATTTTGATACTTTTTTGGGAGGATATAAACAGGCACCAAAATTTATGATGCCTAATAATATTGATTTTTTACTGCATTACGCCACTTCACAAAATGACAAAAAAGTGCTTGAATATGTAAATACAACACTAACACGCATGGCATACGGTGGCGTTTTTGACCATGTTGGAGGTGGGTTTTCAAGGTATTCTGTTGACACTAAATGGCATGTTCCCCACTTTGAAAAAATGCTTTATGATAATGGACAATTGGTTAGTTTATATTCAAAAGCCTATGCTGTAACCAAGAATGAGCTTTACAAAAAAGTTGCAGAAGAAAGCATATCATTTGTATTAGAGGAGCTTTCTGATGAGAATGGAGGATTTTATTCTTCTCTAGATGCTGATAGTTTAGATGAAAATGGTGAGTTGGAAGAAGGTGTTTATTACGTTTGGACAGAACAAGAACTTAAAGTTTTATTGGATTCTGATTTTGAAGTATTTAAAGATTACTTCAACATTAATTCTTATGGTGAATGGGAGGAAAATTATGTTTTAATTCGTGATAAACCTGATGAAGAAATAGCTACTAAACATGGTCTTTCTCTAGAAAAACTCGAAGCTACCATTCAAAAAAGTTTGACTACTCTAAAAAAAGAACGTGCTAAAAGAGAAAAACCAAGGTTAGACGATAAAATATTAACTTCATGGAACGGCTTAATGCTAAAAGGTTTGGTGGATGCGTATCGTTATTTGGAAGATGACAGCTACTTGGACTTAGCGTTGAAGAATGCTGCATTTATTCAAAAAGAAATGAAGAAAGCAGATGGTGGTCTTTATAGAAACCACAAAAAAGGGAAAAGTAATATTAATGGCTTCCTAGAAGATTATGCCTCTGTGATTGAAGCTTATATTGCACTTTATGAAGTTACCTTTGATATAAAATGGCTCAAAGAAGCTCAAGAGCTCACAGATTATAGTATTTCTCATTTTCAAGATACTGAGAGTAAATTATTCTACTTTACTTCAGATGAAGATAATTCTCTAATTAGAAGAACCCTAGAAACAAATGATAATGTTATATCTGCATCTAACTCTATCATGGGGAAGAATTTACTGAAATTACATAAAGTATATATGAATAAAGGGTATGGAGCTATAGCACGCCAAATGCTTAAAAACGTGCAAAGCAATTTTGACGAAAGCGCCCAAGGCTTTTCAAATTGGTTGCACTTAGTACTTTATGAAAAACTCAACTTCCATGAAATTGCCATAGTTGGAGATAACTATAAAATTATAGGTAAAGAATTATCCAAGAACTATTTACCAAATAGTATTTTGGTAGGTTCACCTAAAGAAGGAGAAATTGATTTGCTTAAAAACAGGTACAATGAAGGTGAAACCCTAATTTATGTTTGCATTGAAGGAACTTGCAAATTACCCGTGCAAACAGCAAAAGAAGTTTTAAAACAGCTCTAATTTCATAAGTAGTACTCAAATCAACTGGAAAATTATAATGAAAGAATTAACCGATTTACAAGCACATCTTGACAATGCCATAGATTGGATTTGGAAACTGCTCCCCAATCTAGTTTTATCCATTTTTTTACTAATAGTTGGGCTTTGGGTAGTTAAGTTTTTAAATAGAATGGTACGGAAGTTTTTTGTAAAAAAAGACTACGACCCAACACTAGAAACATTCTTACAGAGTTTTATTAGCATTACCTTAAAAATTATTCTTTTTGTATTAGTGGTAACTCAACTTGGCGTTAAGACTTCCTCATTAGTTGCAATGTTAGGGGCTGCTGGGTTAGCAATTGGTTTAGCTCTACAGGGGTCTTTAGCAAATTTTGCAGGTGGAGTATTAATTTTATTATTTAAACCTTTTAAGGTAGGAGATTTTATCACTGCTCAAGGAGTTGACGGAACGGTAAAAGAAATTTCCATTTTTAATACCAAACTAACCACTTTTGGTAATCAAATAGCTATTATCCCTAATGGACAATTGTCTAATGGTAACGTCATTAATTATAATGCAGAGCC
>CAYTRI010000093.1:0-9590 GCA_964440105.1 uncultured Flavobacteriaceae bacterium | reverse complement strand
CAAACTTTGGAAGCGCTATATGGGAAAATACGAGGGGGAGTAAAACTAAGTTTTGTGCTAGTTATATATCTAAATAACTGGATTTATAAGAATATTTTACTTTCAAATAAATAAGTTGTAGTAAATTTTAATATAGATTGTGAATAAATATGCTCTAACCATTTTACTGTTAGTTTTATGTTCTAATGTTCATAATGCTCAATCTGATAATACAGAACTTTACCATCAAGTGGCAAATGTATTTCTGAAGTCGATAGATAAAAAAACCTATAGTTTTGATCAATTCGGTTGTTGTGGTTTTTTTCCTGGAGAAGGAACGAATTACTTTCTTAAAGAGAATTCAATTTTTAATGAAAATGGAAAAGACATTCTTAAACTTATTCTTGAAAACAATTACAGACAAAAAAGAAAAAATATTGAAATCAATTTCTCTAAAATAGATAATGAGAATATTAGGTCACACTCTAAGGAATTTTTTGAATCCATTAAATTATTAGCTCGGAAAGCAAGAGGCGAAGATATTAGAGAAATAAATACAATAAACGAATGGCCTGAATTAGTATTCTCCATATACTTTAATGATAGTGAAAATTATGCTTTGGTAAATTATAGTATACATGAAAAACAATTGCCGACAGATTATGTTTTCGATAAAGTTTATATACTATTTGAAAGAAATAAAAATACATGGAAGAAAATCAAACAATATATAGTTAATCACTAAAAACTTACTACAAGATTGGCTATAATTCATTGCTGCATTTTCGTTAACTTCAAACCCAATAACTAGTAAAGGCTGATTTCATACGGACAATTTCCGTTGAAAATGTCCACAACGAAATCATAGCCGAGACGATGATGTGGCATTCATCTAAAGCTGGGTCACTCTGATTTCACCCAATACTCCCCCATTTCTGGTTTATCGTAAAAAGTAGTCGGTTTTGCTTCTTTAGATAATGTAATATCCTCAAAAACTACTTGATTTCTTAGTCCTTTAATTTCCCCATCTTCAACCGTATACCAAGAAATAGAGTTGGGTAAAAGCAAACCATTGCTAATTTCCCAATCATTATAACGTATCCATTTTATATTCTCAGATTTTTCACCAGTACGATACGTAACTGTATAACCTAACCAAGCCATTTGGTTCGTTTCAGCATCAAAGTGAAGAAAATATTCGTCTTTTGGAGTAATACCCACACCGGCATCATAACTTATTCTAACTCCAGGATATGAAACACCATCAAAAACTAAGTCTTCAGCATCGCTATAAATAATACCATCATCAGCTAAAACAAAAGGCATGGCATAAAAATAGAACATCAGGTTATGGTAGAATTCTGGGTTGCCTTTATAAGAATTATTAGTATCTAAGACCCATGGCTTACCATCAAAACCTATGGTATAATCTGGAGCTTCAATCTTTTCGTTTCTATTCCATAAATCTATGGTGTGCATTTCTGGATTTTTTGGCTTTGGCAAAACATAAGAAAGTGTTCGCTGTTCTTTCCAAATGGTTATTCCACCATGGGCTTTAAAAATTTTATCTAAGGCTTCTGGGTATATGGTTTTAGGAAGTTCTAAAACATTAACTTCTTCTTTCTTAAGTGTAGAAGTATCTTTTTGTGTCCGTTTACAGGCTAAAAATGGAACTAATAAGACAACGAAAAGTAGTTTTCTCATAATTTAGAATTTGGTCTTATGTCGAAAAGTCTAAGTTAAGTTTACAAGAATGGCTATTTTTATCCGGTGGATAATCAAAAAATAATCACAAGCCTTCAAAACCCTTTAGTTAAAAAGATTTTGCAGCTAAAAGAAAAATCTAGAGAACGTAAAAAAACGGGGCTTTTTATTATTGAAGGGATTAGAGAACTAGAACTTGGACAAAAAGGAGGTTATACCATTGAAACTTTGCTGTATTGCCCAGAAGTTTCAAACAACCAAACCTTCCAAGCATCCAACTATCAAACAGTTCAACTATCGCGACCAGTTTATGAAAAACTAGCCTACCGCCAAACCACAGAAGGTATCATAGCCATTGCAAAATCTAAAAATCACACATTAGAATCACTTAATTTTAAAAATGACAATCCGCTTATTTTAGTCGCCGAAGCTCCAGAAAAGCCTGGAAATATAGGCGCAATACTACGTACTGCAGATGCCGCAAATCTAGATGCTGTTTTAATTGCAAACCCAAAATCCGACTTATACAATCCAAATGTGATTCGCTCTAGTGTAGGTTGTGTTTTTACAACTCAAGTTGGTATGGGTACAACAGAAGAGATTATTTCTTTTCTACAACACCATAAAATTGTAATCAATTGTGCAGCTTTAACTGCATCAAAAAATTATATAGAATCAGACTTTACAAAACCTACGGCACTAGTTGTTGGAACAGAGGCTACAGGTCTTTCAGACACTTGGCTCACTAATTCTAATCAAAACATAATAATACCCATGCAAGGCGAGATAGATTCTATGAACGTGTCGGTCTCTGCTGCAATACTTATCTTTGAAGCAAAACGCCAACGCGGATTTTAATAGCCTATGGATAGTAAACTACTCTTCACCTTAATTATCGGAATTTTAATAGCGCAATATCTAATCGACACTTTTTTAGATTATCTAAATGCGAAAAAATACCAAGAATCCATTCCTAATGAATTAAATGATGTTTTTGACGAAGCTGAATATAAGAAGTCGCAAGCATACAAAAAGACGAATTATCGTTTTGGTATTGCAAATGATGCTTTCTCTATTCTTTTAACGCTATCATTTCTACTATTCGGAGGTTTCGAATGGGTCGATAGTATGGTAAGAAGTTTTACTACTAATCCTATTTTAATGGCTTTAGGCTTTTTTGGAATTATTGTTATTGGTAGCAGTCTAATTTCAATTCCCTTTTCTTACTACCAGACCTTTGTAATAGAAGAAAAATTTGGCTTTAATAAAACAACCAAAAAACTATTTTTTATCGATTTGATTAAAGGATTATTAATGACTGCTGTTCTAGGAGGGGGTATCTTAGCTTTGGTGATTCTGTTCTTACAATGGACAGGAAGTAATTTCTGGCTATACGCTTGGGGACTTTTTGCGCTATTAATGCTGTTTATGAACCTTTTTTATAGCAAGTTAATTGTTCCGCTTTTTAATAAGCAAACACCATTAGAAATAGGTAGTTTAAAAAGTGCAATCGAATCATACGCTAAAAAAGTAGGCTTTGAACTTGATAATGTTTTTGTAATTGATGGCTCTAAACGTTCCACAAAGGCAAATGCTTATTTTTCAGGCTTCGGAAAACAAAAGAGAGTGACTCTGTTTGATACGCTTATTAATGACTTAGACGAGGAAGAAATAGTTGCAGTTTTAGCTCATGAAGTGGGCCACTATAAGCGAAAACACATTGTTTTCAACCTCTTTGCGACGATAAGTTTAACTGGATTAACACTATTTATATTATCCCTTTTTATCAATAATCCAGAGTTGTCATTGGCAATTGGAGTATCACAACCTAGTTTTCATGCCGCATTAGTAGGTTTTGTGTTATTATATAGCCCAATTTCTACCATGACTGGTTTAGCAATGAATTACTTATCTAGAAAGTTTGAATTTCAAGCAGATAACTATGCAAAAGAAACCTTTGCTGCTCCCCCATTAATAACTTCACTAAAAAAGCTTTCTAAGAATAGTCTCAGTAATTTAACTCCACACCCAGCATATGTTTTTATGCACTATTCGCATCCTCCTTTAATTCAACGTATTCGTAATCTAAAGGCATAATTTTTGTTGCTCACCTATAAAGATTATGGTAATTTTAATCTAGAATGACGGCAGAAGCAATAGAAAAAGAAAACAAGCAAATTGCCAAGCAGTATAAAGAACTGCTTCGCATAAGCTATCAGACACTTTCCACAGCGGACAAAAAACTGATACGCTCTGCTTTTGATGTTGCTGTAGATGCTCATAAAGAACAACGTCGTAAATCTGGTGAGGCTTATATTTTTCATCCAATAGCTGTTGCAAAAATTGTTGCTTCAGAAATTGGTCTAGATGCAGTTTCCATTGCCTCTGCTCTACTGCATGACGTAGTAGAAGATACTGATTACACTTTAGATGATATTGAGCGCATGTTTGGTGAAACTGTAGCTCGTATTGTTGATGGGCTTACCAAAATTGCGCATTTAAAAAAAGATAAAAATATAAGTCAGCAAGCAGAAAATTTTAGAAAGATGCTGTTGACACTGCATGATGATGTACGTGTTATCATTATTAAAATTGCAGACCGATATCATAATATGCTTACTATGGATGCTATGCCTGAGCACAAACAGGTGAAAATAGCATCGGAAACCCTTTATATTTATGCTCCTTTAGCACATAGAATTGGGCTTTACAACATAAAAACGCAGCTAGAGGATTTAAGCTTAAAATATACTGAGCCAGAAGTTTACAACGATATCCGAAATAAAATTGTAGATACAGAAGATGAACAGCAAGAATATATAGATGCTTTTACCAAAGTCATTCGCGAATCTTTAGATACTGAAGGTTTAAACTATACTGTTAAGGGTCGAATGAAGTCTATTTTTTCCATTAGAAGAAAAATGGTAAAGCAAAATGTAGCTTTTGATGAGATATATGACAAGTTCGCCATTCGTATCATCTACAAATCTGATCGTAAAAACGAGAAGTTTTTAGCCTGGAAAATTTATTCTATTGTAACAGATCACTTCACCCCTAACCCAGTAAGGCTTCGTGACTGGATAACTTCTCCAAAATCTACTGGATATGAAGCCCTGCACATAACTGTAATGGGACCGGAAGGTAAATGGGTAGAAGTACAAATACGCAGTGAGCGTATGCATGAGATTGCTGAGAAAGGTTATGCAGCTCACTTTAAGTATAAACATGGAGACCAAAAAGAGCAAGGTATTGAAATATGGCTTAACCGATTGCAAGAAGCTTTAGAAAATGCTAATGTTAGTGCGGTAGATTTTGTTGAAGAATTTAAACTCAACCTATATTCTAAAGAAATATTTGTTTTCACCCCAAAAGGGGAACTTAAATCATTACCAAAAGGAGCTTCTCCATTAGATTTTGCATTCCATATTCATACCCAAGTTGGTATGAAAACTAGAGGCGCAAAAGTCAATGGAAAACTTGTACCGCTAAATACAGTGCTACAAAGCGGTGATCAAGTAGAAATTATTACCTCAGAAATTGCAAAACCAAACCAAAACTGGTTAGATTATGCGCATACAGCAAGGGCTAGGGCAAAAATAAAATCATCGCTTAGAGAAGAGAAAAAAGAAGTTGCTGAAGAAGGAAAAGAGATTCTAAGAAGGAAACTAAAATCCCAAAAAGTTACTCTTAATGAAGATGTTGTAAATAAAATGGTTATCTATTTTAAACTAAAAACGAGTTTAGACTTGTTTTTTAGAGTAGGTAATGGGGCTATTGACAATCAAAAAATAAAAGATTTTGTTTCAAACTACAATAACGCCTTTATAAACTTCTTTAAGAACAAAATAAGACGTACCCCTGTTCCAGAAGATATTAATAAAGATGAAATTACTTCCAAATACGACATGCTTGTTTTTGGAAGTGAAGAAGAAAAACTGAATTACAAATTATCTAAGTGCTGTAACCCTATACCAGGAGACGAGGTGTTTGGTTTTGTAAGCGTTACCGATGGTATAAAAGTACATACCAAAAATTGCCCAAATGCTATCTCATTACAATCTAATTATGCGTACAGAATTATTTCTGCGAAATGGATAGATTCTACCCAAGAAGATTTTTCTTCAGATATAGAACTTACTGGAATTGACAATCTAGGCTTGGTAAATGAAATTACTAATGTTATTTCTGATAACATGCACGTAAATATGCGAAACCTTAATTTTAGTGCTGAAGGAGGGACGTTTTCAGGAAAGATTACAGTTGTTGTAAAAAACAATACTATTCTAAAAAAATTGGTTGCAAATTTGAAGCAAATTGAAGGTATTGACAAAGTGAGTAGGATTTAATTTTTAACTGTACATTTGCAAGATAGTATTGGGGAAATCACCATGGGAAACACTAAAAATCAAGAAATCGTAAAAAACGTATTTACTACGTTTTTAGAAGAAAATGGGCATAGAAAAACCCCAGAACGCTATGCAATTTTACAAGAAATTTATGAAAGTGATGACCATTTTGATGTAGAGTCTCTATACATTAAAATGAAGACTAAGAACTACCGTGTTAGTAGAGCTACATTGTATAATACCATTGAGCTACTTTTGGATTGTAAATTGGTAAGAAAACATCAATTTGGAAAAAATCAGGCGCAGTATGAAAAGTCTTATTTTGATAGGCAACACGATCATGTAATTTTGACTGATACAGGTGAGGTGGTTGAATTTTGTGATCCACGAATTCAATCTATAAAAAAAACGATAGAAGAGGTTTTTGATATTAAAATCAATACTCATTCATTATATTTCTACGGAACCAGAAACAAAGAAGAAAACGTAACCGACTAACCAAAAAACTTCATGGTAGATTTATTGCTTGGACTCCAATGGGGAGACGAAGGAAAAGGAAAAATTGTTGATGTATTAACAAAAAACTACAATATTATTGCTCGTTTTCAAGGCGGGCCAAATGCAGGACATACTTTAGAATTTGATGGAATAAAGCATGTTTTAAGAACTATCCCTTCAGGAATTTTTCATGACGAATCTGTTAATGTTATTGGTAATGGCGTTGTTATAGACCCTGTTGTTTTTGTTCAGGAATTAGATGGCCTAGATCAGTTTAACTTAGATTACAAGTCTAAGCTCATAATATCTAGAAAAGCACATGTTATTCTACCTACACATCGTTTGTTAGATGCGGCTTCCGAAACCTCAAAAGGGAAAGCAAAAATTGGTTCAACTTTAAAAGGTATTGGACCAACTTATATGGATAAAACTGGGCGTAACGGAATAAGAATAGGCGACCTAGAGTTACCAAACTGGAAAGAGAAATACAGAGCTTTAGCAAATAAGCACGAAGCTATGATTGGGTTCTACAATGTGGATATTCAATATAACTTAAAAGAAATGGAAGATGAGTTCTTTTCCGCTGTTGAGCGCCTAAAAGGACTGCAATTTATTGATAGTGAAGAATATTTAAACCAAGCGCTAACAGGCAATAAGACAATTCTTGCTGAAGGAGCTCAAGGTTCTTTATTAGATATCGACTTTGGGACTTATCCATTTGTTACATCATCAAACACAACAGCTTCAGGTGCTTGCACAGGTTTAGGTATTGCTCCAAATAAAATTGGTGAAGTATTTGGCATTTTTAAAGCATACACAACTCGAGTAGGTTCTGGACCATTTCCAACAGAATTATTTGACAATACTGGTGCCGAAATGGCACGTATTGGACATGAGTTTGGAGCGGTTACTGGACGGCCTAGACGTTGTGGTTGGTTAGATTTAGTCGCACTTAAATATGCTTGTCAAGTAAATGGTGTTACTCAATTGAGTATGATGAAAGGCGATGTACTCTCTGGATTTAAAACCTTAAAGGTATGCACAGCATACAAGTACAAGGGGGAAACCATTACGCATTTACCATTTAATATAGAAGAGGAAAACGTTACACCAATTTATACAGATTTTAAGGGTTGGAAAGAAGATTTGACCAAGATGAGAAACGTATCTGAGTTCCCTAAAGAATTAAATACATACATTGAGTTTTTGGAAAAAGAATTGAATATTCCAATAAAAATTGTTTCTGTAGGACCAGATAGAACGCAAACGATACATAGGTAAAAGTTTAATAGAGGTTAATCATTTGCTAAAAATAGAGTACCCAATTAGTATAAGTGTATGTTTGTATCATGCATAAATTTCTATTTTCATTCCTTCTCTGTTTTTCTATTTTATCAGGACAGGAAAGTTCAATTGAATTATCCACTTTTTCGAAATTAGAACAAACCTGTAAAGTTTGGGGCTTCCTAAAATATTATCATCCAAAAGTTGCTAAAGAAGGTTTGAATTGGGATAAAGAGTTGTTTGAAAAGCTTCCCAAAATAGCTGATACCAAATCAGAGCAAGAATTCTATACACTACTCCTAAATTGGATAGTGGAATTGGAACCTCTAATCGATGAAAATAGCATTAAAGTAAAAACTATTGATGAGAACTTAAAATTTGACAAAAACCTAAATTTCAAATGGATAGGTGCTATTTACGATAAACACAAAGAGCTTGGAACAAAATTGAACTCCATTAAAGAAAATCGGTTTTTAGGAAAAAAGTTTTTTGTTGAGGCTGGATTGGCAGACCAAGTTAGTATCATTAATGAAAAAACTATCAAACAATCATATTGGTCTAAGGAAAAATACAGGTTACTCGTTCTTTTTAGGTATTGGAACATTGTAGAATATTTTTTTCCATATAAGTATCAAATGGACATATCATGGGGTAAAACCTTAAGGGATATGCTGCCAAAATTTAAAAATTCTAAGTCTGAACTTGATTTTCATCTAGCAATTAAAGAACTGGTCGTAAGATTGGATGATAGTCATGCAGGTTTCAATTCCGATATTTTAAGGAAACACTTTGGAGAATACCATACTCCTTACCTACACAAGTTCATAGATAAAAAATATGTGGTTACCAACTATTACAATGATTCTCTCGCTAATATTAATGGGCTGAAGGTTGGTGATATCATTGAAAAAGTCAATGGAGAAAAACCATGGGACATTTTTCAGAAGAGAAAAAAGTATATTAATGGATCAAACCTAGCAAGAAAGCAATTAGCAAGTTGGGTAATGATTACCTCTGGTAAAAATATCCCTGTTGAACTTGAGGTTTTAAGAAATGGTGAAAAAATCACGAAAAATGTTTCAAGATATCTCTCAAAAGAAATGGGATATAAACCAAAACAGAGAGTCCTACCAAAAATAGATGAATCTATATCATATATGTTCCTGAAAGAAATGAACAACAAAAGATTGAATTCTTTAAAAGATGGAATTGATAAGAAAAAAGCATGGATATTAGACCTAAGGACATACCCAAAAACATTTTCTGGACGGACTTTCGCAAATGTTTTATCAAAAGAGGAGAAACTCTTTTACAAAGTAATAAAGCCTATGCTAATCCATCCAGGACTCTTTGAAGAAATTAAATTAAAAAAGGCAGGAAGAAACAATGGTAAAAAATTTAATGGTCATGTTTTCCTACTGGTAAACGAACAAACGCAAAGTGCAGCTGAATTCCAAGCCATGGCAATACAGACAGGGGAAAAAGTAATAACTATTGGCTCTCAAACATCTGGTGCCGATGGCAACGTTTCTAGATTAGAAATTTTAGATGGTCTTAGAACAGCTTTCAGTGGCATTGGCATTTTTTACCCAGATGGAACTGAAACGCAACGCAAAGGAATCAAAATAGATATTGAGGTAAAACCAACCATTAGTGGTATTCGAGAGGGGCGCGATGAAGTTTTAGAAAAGGCAATAGAACTCGCTTCTAAATTAGAATAAACATAGTTTTCCTAAACCTTTCTAAATCTAAATGCATACATTACCCAAAAATCCTACT
>CAYTRI010000092.1:7978-9673 GCA_964440105.1 uncultured Flavobacteriaceae bacterium | reverse complement strand
TTTGAACGTCAAATGCTAAGTGGTGAGTTAGAGGTAGAACTAACACCACAAGGCACTCTTGCAGAAAAATGCCGCGCTGCGCAAGCTGGTTTTCCTGCTTTTTATACACCTGCTGGTTATGGAACTGAAGTCGCTGAAGGAAAGGAGACAAGAGAATTTGATGGCAAAATGCATGTTTTAGAACCAGCATTTAAGGCCGACTTCTCTTTTGTAAAAGCGTGGAAAGGAGATGAAGCTGGCAATCTTATTTTTAAAGGAACCGCAAGAAATTTTAATCCATGTATGTGTGGCGCGGCAACAATAACTGTTGCTGAGGTTGAAGAATTAGTGCCTGCTGGCACTTTGGATCCAAACGAGATTCATACTCCAGGGATATTTGTACAGCGTATTTTCCAAGGAAAGCAGTATGAAAAAAGAATAGAACAGCTAACTGTAAGAAAATATAATTAAGAAATTAGTCGATTTTTTAATTTGAAAATGAGAAACGATAAAGAAAATATCATAATTGATTTAACTTTTGATTTTTCTATTCAGATAATTGCATTTTCCGAGGAAGTTAGAGCTTTAAATAGATTTGAAATGGCTTCTCAAATATTCAGAAGCGGTACTTCTATTGGAGCAAATATTAGAGAGGCTCAAAACGCGGAAAGTAGAGCGGATTTTATTCACAAGTTTAAGATTTCTGCAAAGGAATCAGATGAATTATATTATTGGTTGAAATTATGTGAAGCCTCAGAATTTTATCCCAAACCAAACCCAGACCTGTTTGAACAATTAAAATCTATTACATTGATAATTTCAAAGATTATAGGCACTAGTAAAAGAAATAAATCTTCAAATTAACATATTTGACAATTGTAGAATTATGTTAGATAAAAACGGAATCGCTAAGCGAATTGCACAAGAAGTACAAGATGGCTATTATGTAAATCTTGGAATAGGTATTCCAACATTGGTTGCCAACTTTGTAAGAGATGATATCAGTGTAGAATTCCAAAGTGAGAATGGAGTGCTAGGCATGGGACCTTTCCCTTTTGAGGGTGAAGAAGATGCAGATATTATTAATGCTGGTAAGCAAACAATTACAACTTTACCAGGAGCTTCTTTTTTTGATTCTGCTACTAGCTTTTCTATGATTAGAGGAAAACATGTAGACCTTACCATTTTAGGAGCAATGGAAGTAGCTGAGAATGGTGATATTGCTAACTGGAAGATTCCAGGAAAGATGGTAAAGGGTATGGGAGGAGCAATGGATTTGGTGGCATCAGCTGAAAATATTATTGTTGCTATGATGCATACTAATAGAGCAGGAGCATCAAAATTGCTAAAAAAATGTAGCCTTCCCTTAACAGGTGTTGGTTGTGTAAAAAAGATAGTTACCAATCTGGCGGTACTTGAAGTAACTAAAGAAGGCTTTAAATTATTGGAAAGAGCTCCAGGGGTAACTGTAGAAGATATTAAAAATGCAACGGAAGGTAGATTAATAGTGGAAGGAGAGATTCCTGAAATGAGTATTTAAAAATGTACGTTTTATCGATTAAAACAAACTAGTTGTGCTATTTACAACAGTCTAAATAAAATTCACAACATAAATTTTAACTTTAATTAGTATTGATATAGTTTTGATATCAGAAAATTTTTACCCAAATTAACCACTTTAAAATTTAACCCCATGACATCAGAATTTAACCATAT
>CAYTRI010000092.1:3457-7878 GCA_964440105.1 uncultured Flavobacteriaceae bacterium | reverse complement strand
TGGAGTAATACTAACGGTATCTATACTTTAACCTACAATGCAGGAGAATTAAGCACCATTACTTTTAGAATGGAAGACACAGTTTTAAGAGCAATTGAAGGTAGCGTAGTTGCCGTTAGAGATAAATATCCGGAAGAAATTTTTAATGATTAATTACATAGGTTAAGTCCTAGAAAAATAATAAGTATTCCCAAAACTTTTCAATTATGAAATTAGTAACCTACATTATTGAATTACTTACAAAAAGTCCCGAACCAAACTACACCTTAAATTTAATCCCAATTAAATCCAAAAATTATGACACCCCAAATCAAAGAAGAATCAATAGGTAAAGAAAACAATACAAACAAGGGTCACTTTTATAAAGCACTACTTGTTTTAACTAAAAAGCTTTTTATGTTCTAAAGGCTTACCTATAAAAACTAGTAAAGAGCAATATCTAATGATATTGCTCTTTTTTTGTTATCCCCTTTTTAGGTTACATTAGTTATATGAAATTGGAGTTTCAAAAATGTAATCAGAATAACCTAAAAGAGCTTACCCAAATTTCTAGGGAAACTTTTATAACCGCTTTTGCTTCGCAGAACAATCCAGAAGATTTTGAGTACTACATTAATAATGCCTTTTCAGTAGAAACCATTGATACAGAATTAAAGAATATCGCTTCCCATTTCTATTTTGTCTACTTAAAGAAAGAACTGATTGGCTATTTTAAACTGAATGAATTTGATGCTCAGAACGAGCTTCAAGAAGCAGATGGAGTGGAATTAGAGCGCATTTATGTAATTAATAAGTATCAAGGGAAAGGTTTAGGTGCTCAAATACTTCAGAAAGTTTTGGATACAGCAATTAAAAAACAGAAACAATATATTTGGCTTGGAGTATGGGAACATAATTTGGATGCTATTCGGTTTTACGAAAAACATGGCTTTACTAAATTTGACACCCACCCCTACTACGTTGGAAAAGACAAACAGACAGATTGGTTAATGAGAAAAAAATTATAATATGAGTAAGCTAGGTTTAAGTTGCCTTATAGGATTATTGAGTTTAAATTTTATTGGTGCACAAGAATATTATTTTCCAGAAAGAAATGCAATCTGGAAACAAGAAACTGCTGAAAAGTTCAATATTAATTCTTCCAAGCTTAGTGAAGCAGTTGAGTTTGCTGAGGGTAATGAATATTCAGGCTCAAGAGACTTACGTATTGCCATTTTAAAAGGTTTTGAAAGGGAGCCTTTTCATGAGATTTTGGGTCCTACCAAAAAGCGAGGAGGGCCAGCAGGAATGATTTTGAAAAACGGGTATGTAGTTACTTCTTGGGGAGATACAAGAAGGGTAGATATGACTTTTAGCGTTACAAAAAGTTTTCTCTCTACTGTTGCAGGTCTAGCGCTTGACCATAATTTAATAGCAAGTACAGACGACAAAGCAAAAAGCTACATTTGGGATGGTACTTTTGGCGGAGAGCACAACTCAAAAATAACTTGGGAGCATTTATTGCAACAAAACTCTGCATGGTCAGGAGAGCTTTGGGGTGGAAAAGATTGGGCAGATAGACCGCCAAGAGAAGGTGGTGGTATTGATGATTGGAAATTTGAAAAACCAAAAACACCAGGAACGGTAATGGAATATAATGATGTGCGTGTAAATGTGCTAGCTTACTCATTAACCCATGTTTGGAGACAGCCACTGCCAAAAGTTTTAAAAGACAATCTTATGGACAAGATTGGTGCCTCAACTACATGGCGATGGCACGGATATGACCATGCTTGGACGGAAATTGATGGTATTAAAATGAAATCTGTTACCGGAGGGGGGCATTCTGGGGCGGGACTGTTTATTTCTACGGAAGATATGGCTCGTTTTGGACTACTATTCCTTAATGATGGAAAATGGAAAGACAAGCAATTAATTAGTGAGGATTGGATCGCCAAAGCTATTACTCCTTCAAAACCGAATGTAAATTATGGCTATATGTGGTGGTTGAATAAAAAGGGAAATCGCCATTGGGAAGGGCTCTCAGAAAACATATACTATGCCGCTGGCTTTGGTGGTAATTTTATCGTTATAGATAAAGAAAATGATTTGGTGCTTGTTACTAGATGGTTAGAACCTAATAAGATTGGGGCGTTTATGACCAAAGTTAATGCTGCTTTAGATTAAAGCTTATTTAAAATTTCTGCGGCTTGTTCTAAAGTTTCTTCTTTCTTAGCAAAGCAGAAACGAAGCATATTATCGTTCCTATGATTTAAATTGAATTCGGAAACTGGAATACTTGCTAATTTATAATCAAGAATAAGTCGTTTTACTAACTCATCATCACGCTCATCTGTAATCTCTGAATAGTCTAAAATTTGAAAAAATGACCCTTGGCTAGGTGTAAACTTAAAACGGGAGTCCTTAATTGCATTTAGAAAAAAATCACGTTTCTTTTGATAAAAAACGCCTAGCTTTAAATAATGATTTTCGTTTTCTAAATAGGTTGCTAAGGCATGTTGAACAGGTCTTGGGACACAGAAAATATTAAATTGATGCACTTTTTGAAATTCATGCATCAATGCTTCAGGAGCAACACAGTATCCTATTTTCCAACCGGTAACATGAAACGTTTTTCCAAAGGAAGAACAAACGATGCTACGTGATGCCAAATCTTTAAATCGTGATGCACTTTGGTGTACTTCGCCATCAAAAATAATATGTTCATAGACTTCATCACTCAGTAAAATTATATCTGTGTCGCATAGAATTTCCTGTAATTGTAGCATGTCGTTTTCAGAAAAAATACGTCCAATAGGATTATGCGGCGTATTGATAATGACCATTCTGGTTTTAAGGCTTATTTTACTTTTGAAAACTTCCCAATCTATCTGATAGTTGGGCGTATCTAATTCTAAATGTACGGTAATCCCTCCATTAACTTCTATAGCCGGTTCATAACAATCATAGGCAGGCTTTAGAACAATAACTTCGTCACCAGGATGTACAAATGCAGTAATAGCTGTATAAATAGCTTGTGTGGCACCTGCAACAACTGTAATTTCGGTTTCGGGAGAATACTGATATCCGTGCTGTTTTTCAATTTTATTTGAAATCATTTCGCGAAGCGGTAACAATCCTTTCATACCTGCATACTGGTTATGCCCATCTCGCATGGCTTTGCAAGCCAATTCTATTAATTCTGGGTCAGCCTCAAAGTTGGGAAATCCTTGTGATAAATCTGTTGCATTATGCTTTCTAGCCAAGTCACCAACAACCGTAAAAATGGTAGTTTTTACATTGGGTAGTTTAGAAGTAATATGTGGCATATTTTAGAAAATTCTAGAATTGAATTTACAGGAAAAATCCTCAGCTCAATTTAGATTTAAAGATACTAATCAAATGCTTGATAAAGAACGACAAGATTATCGGAAAGGTTATCTACATTTATTGTAAATCCATCAACATTAAATGAAGTAAGAGAAGCCGTAGTTAAACCCAAAGAATCACCATTTTGGTTGCTATATCGTATACCTACGCAATGACTGCTGGAGGCATATCTAGAAATATCGTTTATAGAAGTACCATTACCACCAACATAAATTGTCTGCTGTATTGTTGAACCATTATCATCTCTAGCAAAACCATTAGTAGTTCCAAAAGCGTTGACTATAGTGTTAGTATTGTTTCCAACACCGTTATCAGAATTTAGATTTAAAGTTTCCACATTGGCATGTGCCACAAAACTAATTTGCGAGGGTTGAAATGGGATTCCAGAAATAGTTTGCGAACCAGTAGCAGAAATTATGAATACACCCAAGTACACGTTTGGGGAATTGGTATTGGCAACTTCTTCCCAAGAAGAACCATCAAATTTGTAAATTTTATTAGTATCTGTGGCGTAAGCGATTGCTCCCTGTTGGGCTGTTGTTATCGAAGATATTTCTGCTAATGTTGCAATTGGAAGTCCCATTACCGAATTAGCATCTAACTGCGCATAGGTATTTCCTGAAACAAAGCATAGTATACTAGCTATGAGAAAGAGGGAATTTTTCATAACAAGGGATGTTTGGTTTAAATAAAACAAAAAACCTATCAATTTATTGTTGATAGGTTTAGACTATTCGTTGTAATGTATTTTTCTTATCCTTTAATATTCGCCGCTAAAAATTCACGGTTCATACGGGCTATATTTTCTAAAGAGATTCCTTTGGGGCATTCAACTTCGCATGCTCCAGTGTTGGTGCAGTTACCAAAACCTTCTAAATCCATTTGGCGCACCATATTTTGCACACGTTCTGTAGCTTCAACTTGCCCTTGAGGAAGTAAAGCAAACTGAGATACTTTAGCTGAGGTAAACAACATCGCACTTGCGTTTTTACAAGCAGCAACACAAGCTCCACAACCAATACAAGCTGCAGCATAAAATGCATCATCTGCAT
>CAYTRI010000092.1:0-3357 GCA_964440105.1 uncultured Flavobacteriaceae bacterium | reverse complement strand
GTTAAAGCATCTTTCGCGAACAATTCACCTAATTCCAAGAAATCGGCAACACGACCAGCTTTTTCTAATTCTTGATTTTTAGAACCGGATTCTCCCGGGATTCTAACGTTTTCCCAGAAGTCTTTACGCAGTTCAGAAATCTCAGCAATCGCTTCTTTAAGTTCTTTTTCATTTCTGGACATGCCACATTTGTTCCACATGATTTTACCTAATTTCTTGTGGTAATAATCAACAGAATGTTCGCCTTTACCAGACATCAACTTTTCCATTCTATCTCGAACATCTTTTTCTGCAGCTTCAAATTCTGGAGAATCAGTTGAGATAGGTCCTGTTCTAATATCGTCGGATAAGTAATCTCCAATCGTATAAGGCAATACAAAATAACCATCTGCTAAACCTTGCATTAGGGCAGAAGCACCTAACCTGTTTGCTCCGTGGTCACTAAAGTTAGCTTCACCAGCGGCATAGCAGCCAGGAATTGTTGTTTGTAAGTTATAATCTACCCAAAGGCCACCCATAGTATAGTGTACCGCTGGATAAATCATCATCGGAGTTTTATACGGATTCTCATCTACGATTTTCTCGTACATCTGAAAAAGGTTCCCATATTTAGCCTCTATAATTTCTTCACCTAATTTTATGATGGTAGCTTCATCGGCATTTTTCATACCAGAAGTAAGTGCTTTTTCAGTTCCGTAACGCTTAATCGCAGCAGAGAAATCTAAATAAACAGCTTCACCAGTTTTGTTTACGCCAAAACCTGCATCGCAACGTTCTTTTGCTGCTCGTGAAGCAACATCACGAGGCACTAAATTTCCAAAAGCTGGATATCTGCGTTCTAAGTAATAATCACGCTCTTCTTCAGCAAGCTGTGTGGGTTTAAGCTTCCCAGCTTTAATTGCCTCTGCATCTTCTTTACGTTTTGGCACCCATATACGGCCATCATTTCTAAGTGATTCAGACATCAAAGTTAATTTGGATTGATGTTCACCAGAAACAGGAATACATGTTGGGTGAATTTGTGTAAAGCAAGGATTAGCCATAAATGCTCCTCTTTTATGTGCTCTCCAAGCAGCCATTACATTACTTCCCATGGCATTAGTAGAAAGGAAAAATACATTTCCATAGCCTCCAGTTGCTAAAACAACTGCATGTGCCGAATGTCTTTGAATCTCACCAGAAACTAAATCACGAGCGATTATCCCTCTTGCTTTACCATCAACTAAAACTAAATCCATCATTTCATGACGGTTCATTGCTTTAATTTTACCTCTATTTATTTGGCGATTCATTGCTGAATATGCGCCTAAAAGTAATTGCTGACCAGTTTGTCCTTTAGCGTAAAAAGTTCTTGAAACTAGTACTCCACCAAAAGAACGGTTGTCTAAAAGGCCTCCATATTCACGAGCAAAAGGAACACCTTGTGCCACACATTGGTCAATAATGTTAACCGATTCTTGTGCCAAACGATAAACGTTGGCTTCTCTTGAGCGGTAATCACCACCCTTTATGGTATCGTAAAATAGACGATAAGGACTGTCGCCGTCACCTTGATAGTTTTTTGCAGCATTAATTCCTCCTTGTGCAGCAATAGAGTGTGCACGTCTTGGGGAATCTTGATAGCAAAATGTTTTTACATTGTAACCAAGTTCTGCTAAAGTCGCAGCGGCAGATCCACCAGCTAAACCAGTACCCACAACGATAATATCTATATTACGCTTGTTAGCTGGGTTAACTAGGTCAATTTCATTTTTATGTTTAGTCCATTTATCAGCCAACGGCCCTTCAGGAACTTTAGAATCCAATACTCCCATAATTAATGTGTTATTGGGTTAAGGTGGTGGTATAGTGCAATAAAAGCAAAACCTAATGGAATTACCACCGCAAATATTTTAGCAAACTTTTGTATAGCTGGAGAGTATTTGTTGTTTACCCCCATACTTTGGAATGACGATGCAAAGCCATGCCATAAATGAAGGCTAAGCAGAACAAAAGAAATTACATAAAGTACAGTTCTCCAAAAAGGAGCAAATTTCTCTACGGTTTCTTCATAGTATCTTGTTGGGTCTTCTGGCAAAACATCTACATATTTATACGCCATTTCATGAACCCAAAAATCATAGAAGTGCAATACTAAAAATGCAAGCACAACTAGGCCAGAGTAAATCATATTTCTAGATACCCATGGTGCATTTGCACTTCCTTTGTACTTTACGTAACTAACTCCTCTTGCCGCTCTGTTTTGAAATTCTAAAACGAAGCCCATTATAAAATGAATTAGTACTCCAGCAATTAAGACGGGTTGCAATACATATTGCACCAGCGGATTATAACCCATAAAATGAGACCACGCATTAAAAGTTTCGGGGTCAATAACAGAAGTAATGTTGATGGTAAAATGTTGTGCTAAGAAAAACACTAAAAAAAGACCTGAAAGTGCCATCACTACTTTTCTGGCCAGCGAAGATTTAATCAATCCACTCATTAGTAGTTGGTTTTAAACACAAATTTACGGCACAGCCAAGTTTTTAACAAGCTTTCAAAAGTATAACTCAGCTTATTTAGAAGCATTATAAGCAACCAACGAAAACGTTTGATAAAGTGTGTTAAAAAAAAGGGTTTAACGACTAAAAACTTTAACAAAAGGCAAGATAATACAATTGAAAAATAGCTTTGCTTGGGTAGATTTTACTTTTTTTGCCCGATATTCAGCCTAATTAAACAAAATACCACTTAGTAAGCATATGGATATTGCCCTGTTATCGGTAAGTTTAAATGTACATTCTACCAGAAGAATTGCTGAAGAAGCAGAAAAGCTTGGCCATTATGTAGAACTTATTGACCATACCAAATGCTCAGTAAAGTTAGGAGATGGTAAACCAAAAATCTTTTTAGGAGAGGAAGATGTAACAAACGAATTTGATGCAATAATCCCACGTATTGGCACAAAAGTAACCCGTCATGGAGCAGCAATTGTAAAACAATTTGAAATGAATGGCGTGTTTAGCACGGCACGTTCTTTAAGCATTACAAGAGCAAGAAATAAGGTAAGAACACTACAGATTATGGCTCGAAAAGGAATTCCAATTCCTGAGACTTTATTTTCTATTAATCCAGATAATATTGGGGAGCAGATTCGACTTTTAGGGGGTGCTCCTGTAATTATTAAAATACAGGAAGGAACACAAGGAATGGGCGTTATTTTGGCTGAAAGTAAAAAATCTGCTAAATCGATTATCGATACTTTTTATAAAATGGACACCAGTATTCTTTTACAACGTTATGTGGAAGAGGCTAATGGAGAAGATATACGGATTATCGTAGTTGGTAACAAAGTAGTCGCTAGTATGAAACGCT
>CAYTRI010000091.1:0-9837 GCA_964440105.1 uncultured Flavobacteriaceae bacterium | reverse complement strand
TATATACGGTTTCATCAAAGCTAGTGTATGCATTTAAGTCAGCACCAAATTTTACTCCAATGCTTTGTAGGTAATCTACTAGGTCATTTTTTTTAAAATTTTTAGTTCCGTTAAAGTTCATATGCTCCATAAAGTGTGCTAAGCCTAGTTGGCGCTCAGTTTCCATAATAGAGCCTGCATTTACTGCTAAACGCAATTCAACCTTATCCTCGGGTTTACCATTATTTCTAATGTAATAAGTAAGCCCATTGGCAAGTTTGCCAATCTTTACATTAGGATCTACTGGGATGTTCCCTTCAGGAATAGGAGTACTTTTAATAATCATATCGGATTGTGCAGATAATCCAAAAACAACAAAAAATAGAATACAAAAAGCGTTAAGATAGTGTCTCATAGTTTGATTTTAATTAGCGCTTCAATATAGAGGTTAATCTTAAGAAAATGTAAGAAATACGCTTATTTTAAAAAGATTTTAGCATTTCACGTGGATCTTTAATACCTCGTTTTAAGTTTTCGCAGAGTAGAAGTGTTTTGTCTATCCTAGTTTGAGAATTTTTATAGCGAGCTATTGCATAAATAAATCCACGCTTTCTGCCATCTGTTAGGGACTCAAATAGTTGATAAGCTTCATAATCACTTGTTATTACAGCTTCAAACTCTTCTGGAACTTCAACTCCATATTTAGAGGTGTCTTCAAAAAATTGTAATTGAAAATAGTCGTTAGGGAAAATACCTAGCTCTTTTTGATACCGTTTGCCAAACATCATGTAATAGTTACCATTTCTTTTTTGAATAGCTCCATGAAACCAAAGCTCTTTTTTTTGAAAAGTGGCTTTTACCTTTACTCTTTTTAAATTTTTATCTAGAAAGGGCTTTATTATATCATTTGGCAATAGTAAAGAATAATAACTGCCTGTAACTGAAACTTCAAAAACAGGACTTTGCATTAGTCAATTAGCTTAGTTATTATTTGTGTTTCGCTATGTAGGGTTTTGTGAACAGGACATTTATCAGCAATTTGCATAATTCTTGCCTTTTGCTTTTCATCTAAACTCCCTGATAATCTAATTTCACGATTAAAAGTATCGATTTTAGCAGTTGCATCTTCACAATTTTCGCAATCTCCCGCATGCGATTTACTATATGAAGTGTGTACTTCTACATTATCTATTTGCCAGCCTTTTCGCTTAGTATACATTTGAATGGTCATAACCGTACATGCAGACAAACCTGCAGAAACAAACTCATAAGGGGAGGGGCCAAAATCATTGCCACCAAAGCTTGTTGGCTCATCTGCAGTCATGTAATGGTTGCCAACCTTAAGTCTTGTGGTAAAACCATCTTCTGCATCTAAACTTGCAACTACTTGATGTTTAGTTTTTAAATTGGTCTTAATTACATCACAGTTTAAATAACGTTTAGCCCATGTTGCAATCACATCGCCTACATACATTGAATCTTCCTTTCTAGATAGCAAGTGGTCTGCGCCATCTAAAGAGACAAAGCTTTTGGGATGATGTGCAGCAATGTAAATTTCCTCAGCATTCTTTATACCAACGGTGTCATCTTGAGGTGAGTGCATAACGAGTAATGGTTTTCTAAGATTCTTTGCTGTTTCTGGGAGTGACTTGGTTTCCAAATCATCAACAAACTGTTTTTTGATTTTAAAATCCCGACCTCCTAAGTTTATTACTGCTTCACCTTCTCTTTTAATTTCTTCTAGACCACTTTTTAATAGGTGCTTAACATGGACTGGGTTCGAAGGAGCGCCAACTGTTACTACAGCTTGTACACTAGAAATTTCGCCAGCGGCAAATACAACTGCCGCACCCCCTAATGAATGCCCTATCAATAGCGTAGGGGCATTATAATTTTCTTGTAAATAATCTGCAGCTGCTACTAAATCCTCAACATTTCCTGAGAAGTTGGTGTCGGCAAAATCACCATCGCTTTCTCCAAGACCAGTGAAATCAAAACGTAGAACTCCAAAACCGTTAGCAGTAAGTGATTTGCTTATATTTTTTACAGCCAATAAGTTTTTGTTACACGTAAAACAATGCGCAAACAATGCATAGTTATGTGGGTGTCTATCCGCTGGTAATTCTAGACGTCCAACAAGTGATTGTCCATTTTTGTTTTGAAATGTTATTTTTTGAAGATTCATGATTTCCAAGTATTTTAAAATCTACTTAATTACAATCAAGAGTTTTTTTAGTTCTCGATTACACTTCGACTCCGCTCAGTGAGACATGCTCGTATTGAATGTAGATTATTTTGACTTTTTACGTAAGTCGGGATTAAAAAAGAATCCTATCTGGAGGCGGTCAAATACTGCATTAGAAAACTGATTTCTAAGCCAACCAACTTGTAAACTACTATTATCAGTTATATGAACTCCTAAGGCTCCATAAAGTCTATTTTGACCAAACAAGTTGTCTTGAAGATTTATAAAAAGTTCATCATAAAAGTTTAAGAAAAAAGTGTCTGTTAGCGGTAATGTTGCTTGAATACGATATCGAGCACGATGTTGTGTGCTTTTGCTGAAATCTGAGTCACCAGTTTCTCCAAATGTTATAAAGCGCTGCTCTAGGCGATACCTATGTTCAAAAAGAAATTCCCAAACTTTATTTTTTAAAATGAACTGTTGAAAAATACGATGTTCTTTAATTCTTATATCCTCTACAAGAATGTCTCCAAAAGCTCTAAAATCTTCAAAATTTGGGTCGGTGTTTATAAAAGCATATCCTCCTGTAACAATAGCATTCGGGGTAATATGATAGTTGGCACCTGTTCTAAGAAGAAGCTGGTTAAAGTTGCCTGAAGTTTCATAATATCGAAATTGTGCTTCGGTATGCAAACTCCAGCGTTCAGCAATTTTATTCATGCCAAAGTACATATACCAAATACCAGTTTCATCTTCACCCGTGCGTTCGGTAGCGAATTCTTGAGCATCAAGACTTAATGTTGCAAGTAAACAAAAAATTAAAATTCTTTTCATAATCTTCTTAAATAAATCACCCCGCTTACAAAGTAAGAAGGGTGAATCTTAAATCACACTTTATTTTAAATACCTCCTCTTGTTTGTGCAGTAGAACTATTAGGTTTTTCCTTAGTTTTAATTACATCGCCATCTTTTATAGGAGTCATTTTTTCACCTTTTAAATGGGTATCTAAAAATTCTAGCACTTTACTATATGCAGTAATTTGATTCTCTTTTTTTACAAAACCATGACCTTCGTCTTCAAATAAGACATATTCCACTGGAACACCATTTTTGCGAACTCCGGCTACAATCTCATCAGACTCCACTTGTAAAACTCTAGGGTCTTTTGAACCCTGTAGAACAATTAAGGGTTTTGTTACTTTATCGGTGTGGAATAAAGGAGATATCTTTCTTAAACGAACAGAATCTGCACTATTTGGGTCGCCTAGTTCTAAATATAAGGCTTCTTTCTGTGCCTCCCACCATGGTGGAATACTTCTCAGTGTACGTATCCAATTTGTGACACCGAATAGATTAACACCTACGTTAAATTCTTCAGGAGTATAAGTTAATGCCGCCATAGTCATATAACCACCGTAAGAACCACCAATAATTCCAATTTTATCAGCATCAATCTCAGATTGGCTTGCAAGCCAATTTTTACCTTCAACGCAATCTTTTAAATCTTTATCCCCATGGTTTAAATCATCCATCTGGTAAAAGGTTTTTCCATAACCACTACTACCGCGATTATTTACGGCTAAAACTGCATAACCATGGTTTACCATATATTGTAAAAACGAATTAAACCCTTGTCTAGATTGCCCACCAGGGCCACCATGTACCCAAACCAATGCTGGAACTTTGTTTTCAGCACTAGCTTGATGCGGCTTGTAGTAAATAGCTGGAATCTCTAAGCCATCAAACGATGGATAGCGTATAACTTCAGCATTTACCAAATCTTGCGCTTGTATATCATCATTTAATACATCGGTCAGTTTAGTTTGTTCTTTACTTTCCAAATCATAAATAAATAAATTGGAAGGTGTGTGTGAACCGCCAGCATAAAAGCGCATGGAATTTTCATCTCTAGAAAATGATACATTAGTTATGCTCATATTTTCAAAAGATGGTAATTCAATATTTTCACCAGAAGAAACATCCATTACTTCAATAGTATTTTTTGCATCTTCATTAATATAGGTCACTCTATATTTACCTGTTTCTGTAAAATAGCTACCCATAATATCCCAATCTTTAGAAAGTACTTTTTCACTAGTTTTATTCGCAATATCATATTTCATTAATTGCGCAAATTCACCGCCATCATCAGTAGTATAGTACAAAGAACTGCCGTCTGGCGAATAATCTTCTGGACTATTAGCACTTTGATTAGTGTTGATTTTAGTTAGTGATTTATCTTCCATATTGTACAAAAACAAATCAGCATCATTGGTGTTAATTGGTTTTATAAGGGATAAATATTTTTTGTCTTTAGAAAGTCCGCCAACAAAATACCCATCTTCGTTTTTGTATAACATTTTTGGCGTAAATGTTTCCAAATCCATTTCATATAAATCACTATATCTAGCATCTCTTTTATTTGATGAGAATAAGAAGCCTTTTTTATCGTCTGTCCAACCCGAAAACCCTGCTCTTGAACCTTTAAAAGGAGTAAGATCTTTATGGCTTCCGTCTGTTTCTCTTAAATAAATATGATAAATCTCATCGCCATTACCATCCATGCGGAACAACATGCGCTCATCATTTGGGAAATACGAAATTGCAAACACCGATGAACTATCAGACTTGGTTATTGGCATCATATCACCACCGCTTGTAGGTACGGTATACATATTGTAAATGCCTGAACGGTTGCTAGAAATCAATAGTTTTGATTTGTCTGGAGAAAAACTGCCTCCACCAATAGCTTCGTTATCCATCATTTGTGCGATGGTATACGTCTTCATCGTGTCTGCAACCGAGGGTGGCGCTTTTTCTTCCTTGCAGCTCCAAAATACGGAGACTGAAAGAAGTGCTAAAAGTGTTTTTTTCATTTTGTTGTCTTTTAATTGATTGTGAATGTTTCCGTGTCTTTAAAAGGTGATAAATCCAATGCTTGAATTGCATCGCGATATCCTTTCCATTTCTCTGAAAAGAATGTATTTGTCTTATCTAAAGCAGATTTTAAATCATCTTCAGCATATTTAATAAGGTCTTTTTCTGTTTTTGTAAGACCAGCTTTTCTTGTGCCAACATAGTAACTAGCATTGCCAATACGTTGCATGACGTTAATTTCTGGATTACGTGTAATTCCTTGTCTCTTGTCCTCCTTGCCAATATAAATAGCAACAACAGAATCTAATGCTTTGACAATAGCACCAGAGGCTTTAATCTGGTCTTTGTACTTATCCTTATCCAGAGTCTTCATTTCCTTGGAGAATTTGTTTGCTAAATTTTTGCTCTCTACTAATTGCTTAACAGCATCAGCAGCAATTTGTGTATAGCCCTCAAGCTTTTTACTATGTTCATAGATTTCATTGATTGAAGCTAAAGAAATATCTAACCTTGGGTCAGTTTTCACAGTTACCATAGTAGAATCAGCAGTATCGCCAAAACTTACTTTTACTTTGTATGTGCCTGGTTTAACTTCGGTTCCGCCTCTTTCGCGTTTGCTCTTACTAATTTTACGTGCTGGTCTATCTGGACCTTTTTCATCCATATTCCAATAAATTCTATGGAAACCGGCTTTCTCGGGAGTTTTATATTTTAAGGTTCTGATTAAGCGATTGCCATCATAAAAATCAAACTGTACAGAATCTTTTTTCTGAACACCTGTCAATTCTTTTTTATCATCCACTTTTTCAGCTTTCTCTTTTTCCTCTTTATCCTTTTCGTCATCTTCTTTTTTAGTAGCTTTCATATCCTTCTTACCCTCCTTTAGGTAATAGGTTATCATTGCGCCATATTTTCTATTCTCAGCATTATATAAAGCATCACCTCCAAAACGACTTCCTGTTGGTTGTTGGTAAGCGGCTAGATAACCATCTGGACTATCAAATAGTTTAATGTTTTTTGATAAAATTGATTTATTTGATGCTAAAGCGCGTAAAGGCCTAATATCATCCAAGACCCATGCAGCGCGACCAAAAGTTCCGATAACTAAATCATGCTCTCTCGGTTGTATTACTAAATCTTTCGTTGAAACCGTAGGAAAACCTTCCGTCCATTTTTGCCAGTTGTTAGCACCATCAAAAGAAATGTATAAACCATCATCTGTTCCTAGAAAGATCAAATTAGAATTTACTGGGTCTTCCACAATTGAAAGCGTATAGCTTTCCACATCGTTTCCATCAACAATTCGTGTCCATGTTTTACCATAATCCCTAGTGCGGTATGCATATGGAGTATAGTTAAATCTGCGATAATCATTGGCAATTAGTAGTGCTTCACCTTTATTCTTGTTGGAAGCTTTTATTTGTGGAATCCAGCTGCCAGCAGGTAAGCCTTTTATATTTTTAGTAACGTCTGTCCAAGTAGAGCCACCATTCTGCGTGATATGCACGCGTCCATCATCCGACCCAACCCAAAGCATATCCTTTTCAATGGTTGAAGGCTCAATAACAAGCAGCGTGGTATGATTTTCAGCTCCAGTAGCGTCCATAGATAAACCACCGCTTTCACTTTGTTTCTGCTTTTCTGGGTCGTTGGTGGTTAAATCTGGCGAAATGACTTCCCATGTTAAGCCTTTATTGGTGCTCTTATGAACAAATTGACTTCCAAAATATACCGTGCTATTATCAAAAGGGTCTTGACCAATTGCAGCATTCCAATTAAAACGAAGTTTAGTTTCAGCATCTGGAGGAGTAGGTCGTACAATATAATTGTTACCCGTTTTCCAATCGTATCGAGAGACAAAACCTTGCTGACTCATCGCATAGCCAAATTGATTGTCATCTAAATCCGGAACTACATCAAAACCATCACCAAATGCAATTTCTTGCCAATAGCTATTGCGTATACCTTGCGCTCTCCAAACATAAGCCGGTCCTCTCCATGAACCGTTATCCTGCATGCCTCCATAAACATTATACGGATATTCATTATCTACATTAATGTGATAGAATTGTGCCACAGGTAAATTCCCTATAAAACGCCATGTTTTACCACCGTCCTTGGTAATATTCATACCACCATCATTACCATCTATCATAAATTGGCCATTATTTGGGTGAATCCACCACGCATGGTGATCTGGGTGAACACCATTATCTACTCCATATGCTGGCATAAGCTGTTTAAAATTCTTTCCGCCATCTTCTGATACGTTAACGTAAGTGAATACAGAAAACAATCTATTTTCATTTTGTGGGTCTACGTGAATATCTGAGTAGTAGAAAGGTCTGTTGCCGATATCACTTTTATCATTAATTTTCTTCCACTTAAAACCACCATCTTCAGATTTATAGAGTGCATTCTTTTTAGCTTCTACCAATGCATAAACAATATTTGGTTTGTTAGCGGCGATAGTAAGTCCAATACGACCAAGATTTCCTTTTGGTAGTCCGTCTTCATCAGTGATTTTTTTCCATGTTTTACCACCATCATGAGTCATGTGTATTCCACTGCCTTCTCCACCAGATTTAAAGAACCAAGGATCACGTTTGTGCTCCCACATAGCAGCAATTAATTTATTAGGATTGTTTGGATCCATTACTAAATCTGCAACCCCAGTTTTGTTATTTACAAAAAGGATTTTATTCCAAGTAATGCCACCATCTGTGGTTTTGTAAACACCACGTTCTGGGTGAATACCCCAAGGAGAACCAATGGCACCTACATAAACCGTATTAGGGTCAGTTGGGTCAATAATTACTCTGTGAATATGGCGGGTTTTTTCTAAACCCATGGCTTTCCATGTTTTACCACCATCCAGAGATTTGTAAACACCAAAACCACCGTTTAAACTGTTTCTAGGGTTACCCTCACCAGTACCTACCCAAATTACAGATGGGTTAGATTGTTGAATGGCAACTGCTCCAATAGAAGCTGTTAGCTCTTTATCAAAAATAGGGTTCCATTTTATACCTCCAGAGGTAGATTTCCAAAGGCCACCAGAAGCCGTACCTACATACATTACATCTGGATTCTCCGTAACCACATCTATCGCCGTAACACGACCACTCATACCACCAGGGCCAATGTTCCGCGGTTTTAGGTCTTGGATTAAGTCCATATTAAAATTTTGAGCAAATAAACTTGTTGATGCGAATAGCACCAAAAGGGAAAGTAATTTCTTCATTTGTTGGAAAGTTAATTAGTCGCCTAAAGATAAAGAAAAGGCTAGTGCGATTTCTTAAAAAGGTGTTAAGAGGTGTTTTTGAATTTACAGCAAATAACGTAGCTTTAAATATTTTGCTAAACTTATAACACTAAATCTATAAATAAAGCCTTGCGTTCTTGGTTAAAGACACAACAAAAGCAGGGAAAATGAGTTATATAGATTATGAAAAAAGTAATAATCATCTTTATATTTTTAATTGGCAGCATGCTAGTTAGGGCTCAAGAAATGAATGATTTATGGATATCTAATAGTACTATTTTACAAAATGGAAATACTACTAAAAATGGCGTTGAGGGTAAAATACTAATGGACTTAGGCATTAATAAAATAGAATATATTAATGCTGATACTAAAATTGATATTAGTAGCAATCGAAAAAAGACTAAGCTTAAGATTAAAGGTGTAAGAGGGAAGTTTAGAATTCAGAAACAAGGTCAGAACAAATTGGTTTTGATAACCTCGAAGAACTCAAGTCATGTTTTTGAAAGATTAGACCTCACACACAAGCTTAACATGAGCAAAAAAGAGCTTAGCGATTTTTTAATTAAACAGCAGTGTGATTTAGTAGGTGAGATTAAGGGGCAATTTACCAAAGAACAATTTTTTCTTGACAAGAAAGCTAAGAAACCAACTAGTAGATATCAATTTATAAATTTTAGTGAAAGAGATAATGGCTATTGGTACATAAAGACCATAAAAGGAAATGTGTTTTTAGTTTTTAATACTTCACAGAAAGAAAAGGAGAATATTTTTCAAATTATAGAAGTTAAGGTAAACGGATTTAAACTACTCCCGCTACAAGAACAGAATTCCCTAAGTGACTTAACTTGGATTAAGGCCTGTTTGTAATTTTTATAGTGAATATTTTTCTTTTTTATTTTTTACAAAATTGGTAGTGGAGTAGGTAGTTTATTTAAAACTAAAAATTAGCGAGTTATTTTTTGGTAAAAATTCCAAAAAGTTCATTGCCTTGCCTTTCTGGTATAGAATTGTAGCAGTGTTCAAAACAAATCACTTTTAAATGCTTGCCGAGGTATTTTAAATACAAATCTTTATCACCTCCAAAAGGTCGTTTTTCCATATCTCCTGTAAGAGGAATATTAAACCAAACGCCTACTAATTTTCCTGTAGGTTTTAATAAAGAATTCATGTGTTTGGCATAAGCGAAACGATTCTCATCTGTTGGTATAAAAGAGCAAAAGAAGGTTTGCTCAAAAATTAGGTCGTATTGAGCTTTATGGTTAAAAAAGTTTTCTTGTAGTAATTGCGAAGTAGGGAAATCTGGATTACGTTTTTTAAAAGCCTGCAAGGGAACAGCAGAAATATCCATAACAAAGACATTGGTAAAACCCTGTTGCCAAAGGTATTCTGCCTCATAGGCGTTGCCAGCGCCTGGTATTAGAATTTTCACGGACCTATCTTTAAGTTGATCTATATAGGTTTTTAGTGGGGTGGAAGGATACCCTATATCCCAACCTGTCCGTTCTTCGTGATACCGCTGTGTCCAATA
>CAYTRI010000090.1:4723-9951 GCA_964440105.1 uncultured Flavobacteriaceae bacterium | reverse complement strand
CTGTTTTTTACATGAACACTGAACTAAATACCAATGGCACTCAAAACGATATTTTTATTTATATTTTTCCTGTGATTGCACTAGCAGGAATTTTTGCCAGTAAAGTACTCTACCGTTTATTTTTAAATCCTTTAAAACAAAAAGAGCAGTTGCAAGATAAATTAGCTGGACTGCAATCGGCTTCTTTTATTCAATACGCTTTAATAGAAGGACCTGCTTTTCTTAATATTATATGGTTTAGCCAAACAGGAAATCTTTTGTACTTAACTATTGGAGCTGTCTTACTTATATATCTTTTTACCCTTAGGCCTACCAAAACTAAAATTGAAAATGATTTAGAATTAAAAGGCGAGCATAAAAGACAGTTTAACAAAGGAAATGAACCTTTATAGTATGAGGATTTACTTTATCTGCATACTGACTTTTTTTCTAGCTTTTACTGGCTTAAATGCACAAGAAAACTTTTACGAAAAACTAGCAGATGCTGCATTAACACTCACAGAAGATAATGTAGCATATGACCCTAGCTACTTTTCCATCTCCTATCCCAATGGCGATGTCCCAAAAGATAAAGGGGTCTGTACTGATGTAATCATAAGAACCTATCGAAAATTAAACATCGACCTTCAAAAAGAAGTACATGAAGATATGCTTACAAATTTTTCTAAATACCCAAAGATTTGGGGATTGCAACGTACAGATAAAAATATTGACCACAGGCGTGTACCTAATTTAATGGTCTTTTTTGAGCGCTATGGCGAAACTAAAACTATTTCTAATAAACCTGAAGATTATAAACCCGGTGACATTGTTTGCTGGAACCTTGGTGGTGCAATCACTCATATTGGAATAGTTAGCAATAAAAAATCAAGCAATTCTAAGAGACATCTTATTATCCATAATATTGGAGCTGGCCAAGTACTACAAGACTGTTTGTTTGATTATAAAATTATTGGACACTATCGGTACAATAAAGAGCTTTAACTTTTTAATTCTAGTTTTTCTGCAAAGTAATCACAAAAGTCTTTCATAGTAGCAGTCATCTTTTCATCTTGTGTCGCTTTCATAAAAGTATCTGCCATGGTAACCAAGGTTTGATGAAAAAATGTTTTCATCTCATCAACAGGCATGTCTTTTGTCCATAAGTCGATTTTTAATGACTCTTGATTCTCACTATTCCAAACCGAAAGCATCATAGCTTTAGCCTTTTCATTATCTACACCTCCATCTTCTGCAGACCATGTAAGTTCTTCTGGAACTCGATTCTCATCTAATCCTACCTTTAATTTTATTTCTGAAGTATGTGCTACTGCCATTATCTTTTTGGTTTGTAATTTGATTTTTTAAAAATGTCATCCGCTGGCAAACTTATTAGTTGCGCTGGAGTTATGCTTGGATTTTTTGCCATAAACGCCTTTACTATTTGCCACCCTATGTAGCGACCCAATCTACCAGGGGATTCGCTATCTAATTCTAGCTGAAATTTTGAAAAAGGAGCTGGGTCTAAAAATCTACGGTCTAACTTAGCATCTGTACTGTAAAGTAATTCTTGTTCAACAAAATAACGCCAAATCTGTTCCTCATTGGCTAAAGACCAATCTAGTTCATCCTTAGTATAATTTATCTTTTGGAAATCCTCATTATTAGGCAATAACTTATCAATCAAATACAGTTCCTTACCATAATAGACCATTCGCGATAAAAACGAGCGATTTCTTGGGTAT
The DNA here is from genome assembly GCA_964440105.1 of uncultured Flavobacteriaceae bacterium. Classification (GTDB taxonomy): domain Bacteria; phylum Bacteroidota; class Bacteroidia; order Flavobacteriales; family Flavobacteriaceae; genus Croceitalea. The sequence goes on along the minus strand of CAYTRI010000090.1, from coordinate 8,227 downwards.
TTATTAACTCGCTTAGTCAGTGCGCTTGCTATGTTAGCAGTTAAATATGCTTTATCTAATCCTTTTGAGACATAATTAGGTAAGCCAGCATAAAAACGATGCTCTCTACCTAGATAGTTATCTAGACCTATAAGTAATAGTGAATCTGCTAAGATTACCCTATCATTATAGTTTACTTCATTAATTAGTGTAATAACCTTAGGGGAATTAAATTTTGGGAAATAGTACTTAAAGTGCTTAAAAAGCGATGCTATATTTTCTGATTCTTCATCAAAATTCTTGAATGCATTGTCTACTTCTTCTTCTAGTTCTAGCTGCAAAGTATCTGTAAGTTTAGCAATCCAAACACTATCTGGGTATTGTTTCGGAAATAAATAGGGATAGTCCATTTTTAAATCGGAAAGGTTGTCAGCAGAAGCATCAGCAAAAAGCCTATCGAATCGTACAACTTCCAAATCTATTTCTACTTTACTAATTGCTTCGGCGCTTTTATCTTCTTCTTTACATGAAAAAAACAGACTTAAACAGCCAATTAAAAGAAAGTATTTAAGGAAGAGCTTCATTTTTTACTTTTCAGGGTTTAATTTTACAAAGCACAAAGGTAAATTTTTGACTTTAAAAGAGAACTATGCAAACAGAAAAGGTAATAGAACATATTGTTAACTGGTTAAAAGAATATGCAGAAAATGCAAATATTAAAGGATTTGTAATAGGTATTTCAGGCGGAATTGATTCTGCAGTTACCTCCACTTTATGTGCAAAAACAGGTCTAGATTTACTTTGCTTAGAAATGCCTATTCACCAAGGACAAAACCAAGTTACTAGAGCAGACAGACATATTGATTGGCTTATGGGCAACTTTAAAGCCGTTCATCGCCAAAAAGTAGAACTCACTCCAGTGTTTGATAGTTTGGTAGCTGCCTTCCCAAAAGTAGCTAATGAAGAAGAACGCTTTATGTCTTTAGCAAACACGCGCGCACGTCTGCGTATGACTTCATTATACTATTTTGCAGCTTTAAAGGGTTATTTAGTTGCCGGAACAGGCAATAAAGTAGAGGATTTTGGCGTTGGGTTTTATACCAAATATGGCGATGGTGGAGTAGACTTAAGCCCAATTGCAGATTTATTAAAATCTGAAGTATATCAAATAGCTAAGGTATTAGGCGTAAATCAAGAAGTAATAGATGCAGCTCCTACCGATGGGCTTTGGGGAGATAGCAGAACTGATGAAGATCAAATTGGAGCTAGTTACCCAGAATTAGAATGGGCAATGCAAATGGATGATGAAGGGAAAACAGCGGAAGACTTTTCTGACAGAGAAAAAGTAGTCTTTAAAATCTATAAAAAACTAAATTCTGCGAACCAACATAAGATGATTCCTATACCCATTTGTTTAATCCCAGATGTGTTAAAAACAACCACTCAACTATAAATCAGCGTAGTAAGACGAATAAAAACCATAAAATTTTATGGTTTTAATAAAAAAAAGCAATCTTTGTCTAACTTTTTTAGCTATATTGCCTTCCCTTAGTTGTAAGGATTTATGTACTAATTAATTTTAACTAATAAATAAATATTTTAAACCCTACTATAATGATTAAAGTTTTAATTGCAGACAGTCACCCTGTTGTAAGATTAGGAGTAAAGCAAGTATTAGAAGTTGCTTCTGGTTTTGAGGTAGTTGCCGATGTGTCTTCGACGTCTGAACTTTTTGAAACTTTAGAAAAAGTTTCCCCTGATGTTGTAATGTTAGAAATGGACATACCAGATATTAATGGTATTGCCACATTACGAAAAATGAAACAAGAATTTCCTGAAGCCAAAGTATTAATGTTTAGTGGACAATCTGAGGATGTTTATGCTTTAAGTAGCATTAGAGCTGGTGCTTTTGGTTACTTATCTAAATCAGCAGATATTGAATATATGGTAGCTGCCTTAAAAAAGGTAAGTGAAGGAAATATGTTTATAACTAATGAGCTAGCGCAACGCCTAGCCTTTGATGAAGGTTCGCAAAAACCAAGAAGGTTCTTTAGAAAACTATCTACTAGAGAGATTGAAGTTTTAAAACTTCTTGCTAGTGGTAAACGTAATAAAGAAGTTGCTGAAGGTTTAAACCTTAACGAAAAAACAGTAAGTACTTATAAAGCAAGATTAATGCGTAAGTTAAACGTTGACAACCTAGTTGACCTCTTACAGCAAGCAAAAGCTTTAGAATTGTACTAGAAATTTAACTTAGAATATATTAAAACCCCAAGAAATTGGGGTTTTTCTTTTTTAGGAAAGTACTCTATTCAATTTTGCATTTAGCAACTTATTTAATTGCAGGTAATTCATAATCTCTTCGACTACCTCTTTATGCTCTTCATCACGGTTTTCCTCAGTATCTTTCTGGAGATTGGTAATTCTATTTTTAATTAAATTACAGCGAAGCGTAAGAATAGTTTCTCCAACTAATTGCGCTATACTATTTTTCTTATCCTTTGGATAAATATCTTTTCGCTCCCAGTCATGCAATATATAGCGCTCTTCTTCCATTAAAATAGAAGAAACTTCTTGCATAACTTCTTGATTGAGTTCTGATAAAAAGGTATTGATTGAAAAATCCTCATTTTCATTTAAGCCTTCAATCAATTTATAGTATATGGTTCTAAAGCTATCATTAGTAAGTTCAATCTCATCTTCTTGAAGGTCTAGATATATCTTTTCATATACTTTAGCTTCGGTGACCTCAGGAGCCAAAATTAAATCTCCTTCTTCATTTTCCTTTAATACCAAATCTTCAAACTCTTCCTTTTTATTACCATAGAGCAACAGTAGTTCTATGATTTTTCGTTCCAATTCATATTGAACATCTACTTTCTCAACGGCTTGGTCGTTTTTAACTACTTCAAAAGCTTTCTGTTCTTGCTTCCTTTTTTTATTAGCATCTGCAGCATCTTTTTTTCCAATCTGTGCTAGCGTATTATACAAAACCTCCTCAGAAATCTGCATAATCTTAGCACACTCTTGAATATAGATTTCCTTCTGTATCTGGTCAGGAATTTTAGAAATACTATTTACAATATCACGGACTGTGTCTGCTTTTTTTATCGGGTCATTAGCAGCTTCTTTCGCTAAAAGCGATGTCTTAAATTGTATGAAATCTTTAGCATTTTCTTCTAGGTAAAGTACAACATCTTCATAAGCGTTATTCTTAGCAAAACTATCCGGGTCTTCACCTTCGGGAAACGAGCAAACTTTAACATTCATCCCCTGCTCTAATATTAAATCTATTCCACGCAGTGAGGCTCTTAAACCCGCAGCGTCTCCATCAAATAATACTGTAATATTTTTTGTAAGCCTATTAATTAGACGAATCTGTTCTACAGTAAGTGCTGTACCACTAGAAGAAACCACATTTTCTATACCTCGCTGATGCATTTGTATTACATCTGTATAGCCCTCAACTAAGAAACAATTATCTTCTTTGGCTATTGCTTGCTTAGCATAATAAATACCATAAAG
>CAYTRI010000090.1:2790-4623 GCA_964440105.1 uncultured Flavobacteriaceae bacterium | reverse complement strand
GTAAAAGCTTCCCACTCATTAGGGTTAAATCCTAAACCAAACTTTTTAATAGTTTCATCCGTAAAGCCCCGTTCTTTAAAATAAGTGAGTCCAATTGCTTTTCCTGGCTCTGTTTCCCACAAAGTTTCTATAAAATACTTGCTAGCATACTCTGAGACCAAGAACATACTCTCCCGCTCATTAGCTTGCTCTTTCTGCTCATCTGTCTGTTCAGTCTCTTCAATCTCAATATTATACTTTTTGGCAAGATATTTTATGGCCTCTGGATACGTAAAATGTTCATGCTCCATTAAAAATGCAACCACATTCCCCCCTTTTCCACTACTAAAATCTTTCCAGATTTGCTTAACTGGCGATACCATAAAACTTGGTGTGCGCTCATCGGAGAATGGACTAAGTCCTTTAAAGTTTGAGCCTGATTTTTTTAATTGCACAAAATCACCAATAACCTCTTCTAACCTAGCAGTTTCGTATACGTTATCTATGGTAGTTTTTGAAATCATAATTATCCTTACGTAAAAGTAAGCCTCTAAAATTATTACTTTTAGGTCTAAAATCTCTTAAGATAAATGATTCTTTTTTTTGGAACAAAAACCGGCAAACAAACTACTAAAACTCTGCACAATGTATCTTGCAGTCATTGTTCTCAAAAGGGCACCATAACAGCAGTTATACAACCCAACTATTTTCATTTGTTTTGGGTTCCACTATTTAAAATAGGAACATCCCGCTTTGCGGAATGCTCCCATTGTAAACGTGTTTATTATAAAGAAGAATTTAGTGCCGAAATGACTAAAGCAATAGAGTAAGTTATTGTTTATAGTTTTGCCTTCTAATGCATTTCGACTCAGCTCAATGACCACGCTCAGGCTGAAAAACTAGAAACACCAAATACTAAAGATCAAATCTAAGACCAAGAGAAATGTTACGCTGCTCCACAGCAGCATCTTTAAAGATCGGATTTAAATCGTACTTAACATAAAGTAAAGTTCCGCCAACTCCTGTATAAGCACTTAAACCATAAATTAAGTCACTTGTATTGTAGTCTCTTTTAAATTTATCTTTTACACGCTCTCCATTAAAATTATATTTTAATTTCTGTCGAGTTCCAATATTAAACCCTCCGTAAGCTCCAATACCAAATCGGAATTGCTTGTAAATTGAATAGCGAATAGTTTTTTCTGTTTCACGGTATTTTGAAGGCCCAAACTCAAAATGTACTGGAAAAACAAGATTATCCATACGAAGTTTAGATTTGTTGAGCTCTAAATCAAACTCTTGCAGTTCAGTTTGATTTCCATTTTCTACAAAGAATTGATTGTTATTTGGTTTTAATCCATTAAACTGAAATGAAAACCCATAATTTAATCTCATAAAATTAGAGTTCTTAAAAAGTCGTGTACGCCATTGCACTCCTAATTCAAAGAAACGACTACCACCTATTTTATAAGGTGAATCTTCTAAAGATTGACCATCAATTAAAGCATTATTTAAACCAATTGCCATTACAAAATCTGAGTACGTTCGGCGATCGTATTTTATTTTTCGTTTCCTATCACCGTTATCATATCTGATCCCTAGAAGTCTATTCCCGGATTTATCTTTATCACCCCAATTTACTTCAATAAAAGAAGTTTCTTTAGTTGATTCTAATGGTACGACTTCATCTTTATTACGTTCTAATAATGCTAACTTATTATCGATAATTGCTAATTTGTTTTCAATATTTAATGCTCTTTTCTTAGCAGCTTCCGTCTTTAAAATCTCAGCTTCGGCACTGGTAATAGACCCTCTTTCTACTCGCTTATTTATCTCTTCTACCTCTAGCTTTAA
>CAYTRI010000090.1:0-2690 GCA_964440105.1 uncultured Flavobacteriaceae bacterium | reverse complement strand
TTGTAATTTTTTTCATGATGATTTTGATTTTACACCCCCTCCTAACCTCCCCCACACTTCGAGTTACCTCAGTGTACGGGAGGAATTAATTGGGAGCTTTTGATTGATGAATAAGCCCTCACCTACCTCTCCCAAAGGGAGAGAAACAAGGATTTTATTTTTAATTATTTCGGTCGGCTACCGCTGTTCGGGCTTTGAATAAACCTTCTTTTAATTTTGTAAAAATTTTATCTCTAAAAGTCTGATCTAACTCTGTTTCAACTTCACTTAATAATGCCATAGCATCTACCTTACCATTATCTTGAAAGACTTTTTCTTTTAGAATATCAAATTGAGCAGCTCTTAATAAAGAATCAACTTCTGCTTCCGAAACTTGTATTGCCTCACTCTCTAAATTAATAACGGTAGCTAAAACCTCGTTTACCTTTTGGTTAATCATAAAATCTTGCGATTTTGTAGGTACAAAACTATCTTGGATAAACTCCCGTTTTTCTGGTGTCACCTCAGCTCTAACTATCGCAGTATTTTGTTCAACTACATTTTCTTTAAAACTGTGCTTCTTAACTTTTGAAAGGTCTTTTTCTTGTTGTAAAAGATTAATTTTTTCTTCACTAGAAATAGTTTCTACAACTACTGGATTATTCACCTTCTCTATTTCATTTACCCTAGATTCTTTTTCTACGTCAACTATTTCTGGTGATGGCACCCCTTTATCTTGAGAATTAAAGAAAATGATTGAAACTATTAAAAGTCCTATTACACTAGCCGCAATAGCAAACCTATATGTTCCCTTTCTTTTCTTTTCTGGCTCCAATGAAGCTTCAACTCTTTCCCAAGCAGCATCACTGGGAGAGATTTTTCGCTCTTCTAGCTTTTCCTTTATATGTTTTTCTAGCTTTTCCATATTCTTTTTCAAATACTATTTAGATTTCAATCTTGGAGAAACCCCTTTTAATTTTAAATTTTCTTGAAGCATTTTTCGTGCTTTAAATAATTGAGACTTAGAAGTGCCTTCTGATATTTCTAGCATTTTTGCAATTTCATTGTGTTTATACCCTTCAACTGCATAAAGCACAAAAACCATTTTATATCCCTCTGGCAAAGCATCTATCAATTGCTGCACATACTCCACATCTAACACTGAATCGGTTGCCTCTTCAAATCCTTCTTTCCTTTCAACTATTTCGTCATCAAATACTACAAACTGTTGCTTTCGTAAGTACGATATGCTTTCACGAACCATTATTTTTCGAATCCATCCTTCAAAACTTCCTCGATGTTCAAAAGCACCTAAATTTTTAAAGACCTTTACAAATCCATTTACCATTACATCTTCCGCAAAATGAATGTCTTTAATATATTGTCGACAAACACTTAGCATCTTAGGCGCAAACTTTTCATAAATAGTACGCTGGGCATCTCTATTACCAGCTATGGCTTTTTTATGCAATTGCTTCTCATTAGTATAAAATGAAATAATTTTCAATGTTCTCGGTTTGTTTTAAGCCTCATAAAAGAAGCCTTCTATAAAGATAGACGAGGTAAGAAGTAAAAAGGTTGTCTAAGTAGGTTATTTTTTTCGTTCTACAACGTAATTAACCATTAAAGTGAGAGCAGCCTTATACTCAGAATCTTCGTAATTATTCAATAAAGACAGGGCTTCATCCTTAAATTCTAACATTTTTGTTACTGCATAATCCAAGCCACCTTTTTCTTTTACATATGCAATAACCTCTTTAACCCGCTTCTTATCCTTGTTGTGGTTTTTAATTGAATTTATGAGCCAACGCTTTTTCTCTTTTGAGCTGTTGTTTAAAGCGTAAATAAGTGGAAGAGTCATTTTCTGCTCTTTTATATCAATGCCAGTGGGCTTACCAATTCGCTCACTTCCATAATCAAACAAATCATCTTTTATTTGAAATGCCATACCGCATAACTCTCCAAACCTTCTAAATGTTTCCACTTCAGGAGAATCTGGTTTAACAGATGCTGCACCCATGCTACAACATGAAGCAATTAATCTAGCCGTTTTTTGGCGTATAATTTCATAGTATACATCTTCTGTAATATCTAAACGTCTAGCCTTTTCAATCTGCAGCAATTCACCCTCACTCATTGCTTGGACAGATTTAGATATAATTTCTAGTAAATCATAATCCTTATTCTCTAGGGCAGTAAGTAAACCCTTAGAGAATAGAAAATCACCAACCAATACAGCAATCTTATTTTTCCAAAGGGCATTAATAGAAAAAAATCCGCGCCGCTTGTTACTATCATCTACAACATCATCATGCACCAAACTAGCGGTATGTATTAATTCTATGATTGAAGCACCAGTGTATGTACGCTCCACAACTTCACCCTTATTTATAAGTTTGGCAGTTAAAAAGACAAACATCGGGCGCATTTGCTTCCCTTTTCTGTTTACTATGTAATAAGTGATTCTATTGAAAAGTGCCACCTTTGAAGACATTGACTTACGAAACTTCTCTTCAAAAAGTTCCATCTCTTTTTCTATAGGCTCACGTATTTGTGCTACAATTTTCAATTAAAAAGTCGGACTAGACGGGTTTGGTTTGTACTTCAAAAGTAGGCAAAAAGGCAATGCTGTAAGTGGTAAGTATTCAGTTTTAAGTTTATTGGCAAAATTACTCTTCAAATGGATGGTTTAGCACTTCGACTGCGCTCAG
>CAYTRI010000089.1:5764-10021 GCA_964440105.1 uncultured Flavobacteriaceae bacterium | reverse complement strand
AATACTTCGCAAGGGAAAGCTTTTGGCTTTTTAGACGGTGGTCGAGGTTTAACTGGTTTTCTTTTTGGTTTGCTGGGTGTATTTATATTTTCTCTGATTATGGGAGAACAAGTGGCGGAAGCCTCTTTACAAGAAAGTCAAGAAGCTTTTTCTTTTGTTATTTACGCTGCAATAGCAATTATAATGTTTGTTGGTGTTTTAGTTTGGTTTTTCATGAAATCTGGGGTGAATGAAAAAGAGATTTTGGTTGACCAGATCACATTTTCTCAAATTAAAGAGGTTTTAAAATTACCTGCGATATGGCTATTAATGGTCATTATTTTGTGTGCTTATGTGGGTTATAAAATAACAGATGTCGTTTCGCAATTTGCAAACGAAGTAATGCTGTACGACCAAGTGAAATCTGCTCAAGTGGGTACCTTCTTGCAATTTCTTAGACCAGCTACAGGTATTTTAGTTGGTTTAATTGTGGACCGATTTAAAATTACTCTTTGGTTATTTTTAAGTTTAGTATTAACCATAATTGCAGGATTATTATTTGCTTCAGGGGTAATAACGCCTTCAACTACCATGGTGTTTTTTATGTCGGTAATTATTATTGCGGTTGGTGTTTACGCGGCTAGAGCTTTATACTTCGGGGTAATGAAAGAAGGTAAAATTCCTTTAATATACACTGGTACAGCCGTCGGTTTAATTTCTCTAGTAGGCTATACTCCAGATATTTTTGCAGGACCAGCCTATGGCTATTTTTTAGACACCTATCCTGGACAACAGGGGTATCAATATGTATTTTGGATGCTGGCCGGATTTTCTACAGTTGGAGCAATTGCCGCTTTTATATACTACAGGTTATATCAAAAATAGCTAACGTGTATTTCTAGATTTTACTCCTTGTTTGCATAGTCTAATAATTTCTGCAATTCGTTTTTCACGTGTTTCTTGGCGTTTAGCTTGGTTTAACCAATACAAATAGCTCTTGCGTTGCCCACGTGTAAAGTTTTGATAGTTTTTCCAAGCCGCTTTATTCTTTTCAAAAGCTTTTTGTAAGTCTTTTGGAACAACTCCATTTTCTACATCATCTAGAGAAGTCCAAGAACCATTTTCCTTCGCGACTTCAATAGATTTAAGCCCACTTTTATGCATTAATCCAGCAGCATGCAATTCTTTTAAATGTTCTTTATTTACTTTACTCCAAACACTTTTTGGTTTTCTTGGACAAAAGTATTGTCTGCGTTTTCCATCGCCTAAACTCTTGACTGTGCTATCAATCCAGCCATAACATAATGCTACTCTTACGGCTTCTTCCCAACGCATACTGGGCATTGGGTGTTCTATTTTGTATAAGATAAGATATATTCCATCTGAAAAATTATGGTTTTTGTGCAACCATTTTCTAAACTCGGCATCACTCTTAAAATATAACTCTGGAACTACATCAGACATTTAGGCAAAATCTGTTTTGTATAATACAAAGGTAAGTCCTGTCTCAACAGGAGTGTGAAGATGGCTTAATGTTCCATTTTTGTCAATTAAGGTGCCTCCTAACTTTTTAACTGCCTTTTGAGAACGAAAATTATTTTGGTCTACATGAAATAGGATATAATCAAAATGCTTAAAAGCATGATTAATCATGAGATTTTTAAATGATTTATTATAAGTACCGCCCCAAAAATCTCTTGATAAAAAGGTCCATCCAATCTCAACCGCATCATCTGAATTTTCAGTCAATTTATAACGAGAGCTACCAATAATTTTTTCTGTTGTTTTATCTATAATTACGAAAGCTCCTATAGAATCAATAGCGTCCTTAAAGAATTGTTTAAAAACTGATAGTTGATACCTATCTGAATTTTGATGTAATTCCCAAATTAGTGGGTCTTGAGCAACTTTGTATAAGTTTTCAAAATCTTCAATTCGGATAGGTCTAAGAAGAACTAGGTTGTTCTCAAGTGTAGGTTGCAGATTTACCATTAGTCTGTGTTTTCTTTTTGGATTTTTGGTTGATTGTTCACATCAAATTCAAAAATGTCATTCCTACTATAATGTCCATTAACATCAAAATCCATTTTACTGTTTACTATTTCGTCCAAATCTATTTCTGCAGTTACAACATCAGCTTTTCCGAATAATGGACCTGCAAGAATTTTTCCTTGCGGAGAAACTATAATGCTCCCTCCAATACACATTTCTTCGGGCTCATCTTTTGCTAACTCTTGATATTTTTTTGAATACATGGATTTTGTAAAGTACTGGTTACATCCTAAAACAAAACATCTACCCTCTAAAGCAATATGTTTCATAGTTGTAGTCCATTCTTCTCTTGAGTCAGCTGTTGGAGCTATATAAATTTCTACACCTTTTTGGTACATAGACATTCGTGCCAAAGGCATATAATTTTCCCAACAGATAAGCCCACCCAATTTTCCAATTTTTGTATTAAAAGTGACTAGAGATTCCCCGGCAGCTTCTGCCCATATTACACGTTCAGTTCCCGTAGGTTTAATTTTTCTATGTACTCCCAGAAAACCATCTGTGGGAGATATGTAAACCATGCTGCAGTAAAGACTATTGTTATTTTCTTGTTTTTCGGTAATACCAACAATCAAGTATACATTATGTTTTTTTGAAAGTGCTATTAATCGGTTCATGTCTTTTCCTTCGATAGACATGCTGTTTTTATAATATTCTGCATATAAGGCTTTTCCTTCAGGAGTTCTGCTACCTACTTTTGCACCAAATAAAAATCCTCTTGGATACCCTGGGATATAAGATTCTGGGAACACAAGCAGTTCACAACCTTGAGAAGCGTATTCTTTGATAAGAACTTCCATTTTGTCTAATGTCTTTTCTTTATCAAAAAACACTGGACTGTCTTGTACTAAACCTACTTTTACTTTCATTTAGCGTCTATCTTTTTTAAGAAAGGTTCCATTTCTAAAAGTGTAATATCGTTGCGCTTGCGAAGCTCACGTAAAAACCAACCTTTATGGCCTGCACCATAAACTATTAAAAATCGCTTTCCTTGGTTACGATATTTTTCTATAGCTTTTTCGATATTCCAATAATGTGCGATATTGATATTTTCCCATCCACCTAAACCTAATTCTACATTAAACAAACTGTTATAGGTCTGTAAGGCAATATCTTGAATACTATCGTAAGTATGTGTATGAATAAAATAAGGATTATTTACTTTACCTGTTGCTTTATAAACGGAATCTGAATGCTTATTTGCTTCTATATATTCCTTCCAGTCTGCTGCCCTAGAAGAATCTTTACTTATTGCTCTTAGTTTTGCGCTACGCTCATCTGCCATTGGCTTTGTCCAGCCTGCAGTTGGTATAATTTTAAAATCTAGTTCCTTCGTTAAAGGAAATATTACATCTACATATTCTGGAAAACGCTTTACCCGTGGTTCAGAAATACTATCATCTCTTTTAAAACCTTTCATAGCATCTTCCATTCTGTCTGGTGGAATTTCTGCCAAGATATAATCAGGTTGTATTTCTCTTACTAATTTGTCTAAATATGCAATATTGTATATGCTGTCCGTAAGATGTCCTCCATGAATAGTCCCTAATACTAAAACCTCATTTTTGAAATTGCTTTCTTTTTTGTTAGATACTTCCCCACAACTAATCATAGAAAATAGAACCATTAAAGAAAAAAGTAAAGTGCTTATTCTCATGTCATTAATAATTTTATGATTTTGTAAATAGGTCGCAATTCTGTTTGTATAGTAGTAATTGATTCCAAAACACTACTACCAACTACTTTAAATTGATTTTGTAACGCAACGATACATTCTTCTGCCTCTTTAATTTTTAGCCCGTTCGGCACCTTGTAATAGGTTTTATCATAATCCGAGGGTTCTAAACAGTCAAAGTCAAAATGCAGGTATAGATGTGTAATTCCTTTTTCTTTTAGTGTGTTTGTTAGTTCTGGAATATTTAGCTTTTTGGGAGCGTAAATAGTATCATCATTAATGCGCATTTGTTCTGCGTTATCAATATCTCGTAAACCCACATAATGAATTTGTGAAGCATTAATTGTAGAACTTAATAAGGGATTCATTAACTGCTCTCCTTCTCCTAAAAGTGTGCGCAATGGCATCCCATGAAAGTTACAACTGGCAGAATCACAAGGTCTATTAATATCCGCATGAGCATCGAACCAGATGACACCAAGATTAGAATATTTGCTATTGAGATAGGATACAGGTACAATTTCTAATCCGCAATCTCCACCTATAGTTTT
>CAYTRI010000089.1:0-5664 GCA_964440105.1 uncultured Flavobacteriaceae bacterium | reverse complement strand
TATTGAGATAGGATACAGGTACAATTTCTAATCCGCAATCTCCACCTATAGTTTTAAGCGTTTCTGGATTAGCAACTCCTATGGTTTCTTTAAGACGTGTCAGCTGCTCTACAATGGCTTCGTAATTATTGATGTTATAGCACCGAAAGGTTTCATTGCCCGAGTCTAACTTAGATAATGGAATTTTAATAAAACTAGGGTCATTTAAATAATTTAATACCGCTTTGGCTCCAGGTTCAATAGTAGTGCCTGTTCCGGAACCTTGCCATTGCGGAAAATAAATTTTCATTAGAGTGCTTTAGTTTTAATGTAAAAATTACGGTCAACTTCCAATATACCATCACTAGCAATCTCTTTCCATTCTGATGTTGGATATAGCCATTTTTCTTCATTGGCTATAGTTACTTTTATGGGCATGTCAAAACCTGGAACTATGTTTGTGTAACGATATTTAAGTTTAGAAGATTCTGTTTTGTATTCCAATGTTGGAATTTTTATGGTTCTTAAATATTGTTCAAAAAATTGAGTTAAATCGATACCTGTTTCTTTAGAAAGAAAAGATTCTATTTGCTGGGTAGTAACGGTTTGATGATAAAATTCTTTATTCATACCTCTAAGAATCTGCCTCCATTTATTATCATCCTCTAATAACTGTCTTAATGTATGTAAGATGTTAGCTCCTTTGTAGTACATATCACCAGAGCCACGTTTGTTTAGGTTATAACGTCCAATAATAGGTTTATCATTTCTAATATTAGCCCTAGTCCCTATGACATAATCTGCTGCCGCTTCTTTTCCAAAATGATAATCTAGATATAGGTTTTCAGAATAAGCGGTGAAACCCTCATGAATCCACATATCAGCTATATCCTTATAGGTTATACTATTAGCAAACCATTCATGGCCTGCTTCATGAATAATTATAAAATCAAATTTTAGTCCCCAGCCAGAACCAGAAAGGTCTCGCCCTAAATATCCGTTTTGATACTGGTTTCCATAGGTAACAGAACTTTGATGTTCCATGCCTAAATAGGGTACTTCTACCAATTTAAAACCATCTTCATAAAAAGGATAAGGACCAAACCAATGCTCAAAAGCCTTCATCATCATGGCGGTTTGTTTGAACTGCTTTTTAGCTTTGTTCAAATTATCTCTTAACACGTAATAATCTAAATCTAACTCCCCATTTTCCCCTTGGTATTTTTCTCCAAAATGTACATAGTCTCCAAGATTAACATTTACACCATAATTGTTTATAGGATTACTTACAAACCAATGATAGGTTTTTGTGTCTCCATGACCTTCAACCGAACGAAGCCTACCGTTAGACACATCCATTAGGTTTTTAGGTGCTTTGACACTAATAGCCATACTATCTACTTCATCGTACATATGATCTTTATTTGGCCACCAAACACTAGCTCCTAATCCTTGGCAAGAAGTAGCAACAAAGTCATTGCCATTTCCATCTTTTTTCCAAGAAAACCCACCATCCCAAGGTGCTCTAATTGCCTCTTTGGGGTTGCCAGAATAGTAAACAACAACTTCATTAAAATCTCCAATATTTTGCTTTTTATCAAGCAAAACCAAGTGCACATTACCACTGCTCTTAAATGCGACTTCTTTTCCCTCGTTAAGAATTTTTTCAATTTTCATTGGAGGTTGCAAGTCTATTTGCATAACTTGCTTAGACTTTAATACCTTATAGCGTATGGTATTTTTACCAGATATGTATTTTTTTTCTGGTTCTACCTCAATATCTAAATGATAATAATTTAAATCCCACCATTCTCTTTCTGGTGTTATACTACCTCTTAGATAATCAGCCTTGGTATAGCCTTTATTTTCTTGTTGTGCAAAAACGCTTCCTGTTATAAATAAAGCGAGTATAATTTTTTTAATTCTAATCATTTATCTAAAAATTTTATTTGGGAATACAACCATACTTTCATGACCATCTTGACCAACTGCAGCAACTCCAAAGAAATAATTATCAATAACTATTCCATCTAGTGTCGCAGAAGTTACATTACCAACATATCTGTAGTAATCCCAAGTTGGAGAAGTAGTATCTCTCCAGTATATTTTGTAACCTGTAGCACCATCAACTTTACTCCATTTAAATTTAGCCGATGGTTCAACAATACCACCAATCTCAACAGTTTCTGGTGAAGCAGGAGCCCAGGCAATGGCCGCTAAATTTATTGCGTTTACAGCAGTAAGTTTTTTGGTATACTCAAAATTTACATGTTCTAAAACATCACCATATGCAATACCATCTTCCACACGAATATCTTGATGTTGTTGGGTGTAATTTTCATGAGATTCCATAATACGAATCCCAGCAAAACCAACATCATTAAAAGGCCTGTGATGTCCGCCACGTCCAAACCGATCTAAACGGTAAATCATTGTTGGGTTCATTTCTGGCATGTATGTTTTTGTGGTTTTGTATACATAACGTGCTAACTGACGAGATATGCCATCTACTTCGCCACCATAAAACCGTCTCGCCCTTCTTTCACGTTCCGTTTCAGTTGGTGGAACCGGTTCTGAGAATATTCTAAAGTCACGGTTACTTATTACTCCATCAACTCCTGTAATATTACCAATCATATCATTATTAATGATTCCTGCAATATCCCAACCTTTTTCTTTAGCATGTGCTGCAAGGCCTTGCCCTCCAAAAAGCCCTTGTTCTTCTCCCGAAAGTCCAACAAATAAAATACTGCTCTCAAAATCATATTTAGATAAAACTCTAGCAGCTTCAATAGCTCCAGCCATTCCAGTAGCATTATCATTTGCACCAGGAGATATAGATGTAAAATCTGCTGGGTCTGTTACACGAGAATCAATATCGCCGCTCATAATTATATAACGGTTAGGATATTTAGTACCTCTTTTAACCGCCAAAACGTTTACAACCCAAACATCTTTTACGATACGTGCATTAGTGCCTTTTTTCACTAAGTCTTTCTGGTAGGAGACTTCTAGACAATTTTCGCAAGCTGCACTTATCTTTTCAAACTCACTTTTTATCCATCTTCTAGCTGCTCCAATACCTTTGGTTTGGGATACTGTATCACTCAATGTGTGCCTTGTTCCAAAATTTACAAGAGTAGTAATATCCTTTTCTATGCGTTCTGCGGATACAGCACTTATAATATCATAAATACGGGTGTCAGTTTGTCCAGAGAGGCTTATAGTTAAGAGCAACAATGCAATAAAAAGTGTTTTTTTCATTCTAATCAATTTTTAATTTTTTATAAAACATATAACTATGAAGTCCACAAAATGGACCAAGTAAACTGTAAATTATTCCAGGGAGTCCATAATTTATACCAATTTGTGAGTATGCTACAATTATAGAAAGTATAGCTACAAAAAAGAATAAAGCAAAATGGCGAACATAAAAAAGTAAGTTTGTAGAACTAGTTAAGTCCTTAGTTTTTTTATAGGCTCGGTAATACATGAGCGATAAACACAAAAAAATAAGAGCAAACCCTAACCCATAAAGTTCAAAGAGTCCAGCTAGTTTTTCTGGAGTCATCCCTTGGGTCATAAACCAAGAATTTATTAACGATTTTAAGGGAAAAACATAATACAAGACTACAAAGAGGAGCACAGCATTAATTGCAATAATGCTATTATCCATATAATCTGTTCGTCTAAAAAAGTTATAATGTAGATACCACAATATAACCAAGACAAAAAAGCTAATAGCAAAACCAATAAAAGACTTTATATCTACTTCAATAATAGAATCAGAACTATCTGTGCCTAAAGAAACTACAAGTAAAGTGGCTGCGAATGCAAAAACAGCATCACTAAAGGCTTCAATTCTAGAAATATTATGTGGGAATTTCACTATGGAAATTTATTGAATAAAAGTGACTTTGGCAATTTTACCATTTTCTACTTCATAAATTGCTACTGCGCTAAAATTTTGCCCGTTTGCTGTAATATATTCTTCATCTATTACTTTATTTCCAATTATAATTCGGTTTTTAATTTTACAATTTAAATCAGGAGTAGCATCAAAATAGGAAGCATAACTCTCTCTTATTTTTTCCTGTCCTTTGAGAAGTTCTTTATTTGGGAAATTTATGAGTGTAATATCATTAGTGTAGGTTGCCATAAAACCATCAATATCTCTAGCATTATATGCATCTAATTGCTTTTGAACGATTTTTGCTGGAGATTCTTCAGCTACAAAAGCTAATCTTTTAGAATCTTCACTAACAGTAATTCTCGTAATATTATTAATTTCATCTTCTTTAAAAGATTGTATTGGTAACCATTGAAGGTCGGATTTAGGATTAATCCTAAGGATTGATTTACCATCTCCAGTTAAAATACTTCCATCTTTAAGCCAGCAGATATCTTCAGAATTTTTATAGGTTTTTGCTATACTTTTTATTGCTCCAGAAACTGGATTTAGAGATTTTATCTCCGCGTAACTTCCTTCTTTACTTATAAAACTGATTAATTCGGTATTAGGAATTTTTGACAAATTCCGCCCCACATTTTTTTGAAAAGTATAGTTGGTCTTATCTTTTAAGTTACTCACTACTAAATCCATTCTATTTTCTATTAAAACTGTAGAAACTAAAATATGGTCATTATACCAAACATGATATCCTACTTTTAAATCTTTTAGAATAGGTTTTGAGTTTCCATTTTTAAGGTCATATTCATACAACCTTTGTAATCCATCTAAATCTAAACGAATTGCAGAAACCGCCTTTTTGTTTGGGATTTTTAGTGGGGAATACTCGCTGCCAGTTGGAGTATCGGTAATCCAAGAGCTTGTACTACCTGCATCAATGTCGAATAAACGAATGTCTGTTTGGTCAGACCTAGTAGAAGCAAATAGAACAGATGTATTATTTAAAAATGAGGGTTGATTGTCATAACCATCATTATTAGAGATATTCTTAGGATTAGTAAGTTGAACTTCATTGCCCTCAATATTTAAATCGAAAACATATACATCTGTATTTGGCTGAGCAAAAATTGTAAGTATCGCTAATTGAAAAAGAATTGTAATTTTTGTTCTCATGAATTTAATAAGACTTATTTGATTTTTACTTACGCTGTAAGGCTAACGCTTTTCTGCAAAGCGAGCTAAAATATCACGTACATTTTTAGTGTTGTCTACAAAATATCTGGCCTGCGTTTTCTGTCTTCCTACTTTTATGGTTACAGCGTCTTCTGGTAGTTCTTGAAACATAAATTCATCTGTCCAATCATCGCCAATAGCAAATACAAAATCATACTCCTGTTCAGAAAATACACGCATTGCAGCGCGGCCTTTGTTTACATTACTACTTTTAATTTCCATGACTTTATTGCCATTTAAAACGCTTAGGTCATCATTAGCAATTAAGCTGGTTAGGACAGTATTTAGCTCAACAGAGCGTTTTTGACCAAAATCTGGGTCTGTCTTACGATAATGCCACGCAAGGGAATAGTTTTTATCTTCAATAAATGAACCAGGTGTTCTGTCTACAAAAGACTCTAGTACAGGTCTGATTTTACCCATCCAATCTCCCTTAACTTGTTCCAACATTTTAAATTCTTCACCACCTCTAGAAATCCATACTCCATGTTCAACAATCATATTATATTTTTTGGGTAGAAACCATCTAGAGAATGTTTCTT
>CAYTRI010000088.1:0-10024 GCA_964440105.1 uncultured Flavobacteriaceae bacterium | reverse complement strand
TAACTAAAGAACTAAACGAAGAACAAGTTGCAGATGTAGAAAAACTACTTGAAAAAATAGAGGAGGATGATGATGTACAGAATGTGTATCATTCTATGAAAGAATAGAAAAGAGGCTCACACACAGCGAACCTCTTTATCCAAAAATTACTAGTTATATAATCTTACACTTTCTATTGATTACTATAAAAATATAGTGATGAAGCACTTGCCAAACTATTATTTACAGATGGTGTTATATTACCACCCGCATCCGCATTAGAAAATGCCAACACTCTACCACCTCCATTTGCAGCTTCTGCAATAAAAACTGTATTTGAAGCGGCATCATATTCTGCCGCTACCGGATTGCCTAATAATGTTGCAGATCCTGCAATTCTTGTTTGATTGTTAGCAACTATTAAAGTATCTCCATTTGCCACTGCGTTAAACTTACTGTCAAAATTTGTTATAATGTGGAACGCTCCATCTGCATCATCCATTGCACTACCAACATCCGTTAGAATCATAGTACCATTGTCATAAGCAAGACCATGAGTTCTAACGATACCTTCTATAGCAATTGTTTTTGTAGCACTTACTGTAGCATCTGCTGTATTGGTTACTGTAAAATTAGCAAATACCGCTAATTGGTTTGTCTTATCTACAACAGCATACAAATCATTACCCACTAATTCTATTCCCCACACAGCAAATTCTGTAACTACAGTATTTCTAAGTGTTAATGACCCATTAGTACGAGAGTATATAAATATTCTTCCGTCTGCTGTATCCGGGTTTCCGTCAACATCTGCATTATCTGCAACAATTACAAAATTGTCATTAACTGCAATATCCCTTGGGCTAGAAACATCTGATGAGCTAGAAAATGATGCAGAGACACTAACATTTGCCAAAAAAGTAGAAATACTACCATAAGCGTTTAACTGATTGGATGATCTAGATGCCTGTATAATTTCATCTGTACTTGCATCATAGTAAATTACCTTCTGCAGCAGTTGAAGCTGTTGTTAAGGTTCTTACATCACCAGAAACCATATCATACACGGTAATATTACCATCATTGTTATTTGAAGCATATAATTGTGTGCTTTCTAAATTTTGCATTTCTTGATTATCATCATCCTTACTACAAGAAAACATTAAAGTTGTTCCAATAGTAATGGCTAATCCTAATTTTAAAATACGCTTATTCATAATTGTACAATTTTTATTGTTTCCCTATACTAACGGTATTTTTAAAACTGAGGTTTTTAAATAAAAGTTAAAAATTTATGCATTTTATCGATATAGAATCTAGCATTATGTAAATAAGTCTAATTAATACCGACCTATTTCTAAACCTTTCTATCATGCGCTTTTTATTCGTTTCCTTTTTTACCTTTTTGATTTTTAATACTGGTTTCTCTCAAGCAATGAATCCAGATAAACTATTAGAAATACTGCAACAAGAATCAGATACACTAAAAGCAAACGGAAATTCCTATCAATTTTTAATTAAGGATGTAATGCTTATTTGTGTTTATGATGAAAATGCGAATCGCATGCGTATTGTCTCTCCAATCGTAGAACGTGAAAAATTAGGTGAAGAAGAATTATTAAATGCCTTAGTAGCAAATTTTCATTCTGCTTTAGATGTAAAATACGCCTTGAGTGATGAAGTTATCTGGTCTGTCTTTATTCATCCATTAAAAGAACTTTCTGAAGAACAAGTAATTGATGCTATAAAACAGGTCTACACAGCTGCAATAACTTTTGGAGGTTCTTATTCTAGTACTAATCTTGTTTTTCCAGGAAATACTAAGAAGAAAGAGAAAACGCTCCCTAAAGTTCTTAAAAAGACATAAAAAAGGCTCACCCCACGTGAACCTTTTTTTACCAAATAATACTTAACTATGAATTTCCCTTACTTACGGAGTTTTGTGCAATAGGGTTTGGTTTTATAAAAAAAAAATTAAAAACTATATTCTGGAATCTTTCCTATAGCTCCTTCAAAAAAGGATTTATAAAACTTAAAATCTTTCTCTTTATCATCTGTTGTAAAGTAAGGTTTAGATACTTCAATAAGTTTTTTATCATAATCAAAAGACACCATTATGATAGGAACATTTGCTGCTTTAGCAATATAGTAAAACCCAGTTTTCCAGTCCGTAACTTTTCTTCGAGTCCCTTCAGGAGAAAGTGCTAATCTAAATTTTTCTTTTTCATTAAAAATAGTAGCTATTGCGGAAACGGTATCGTTATTCTTACTTCGGTCAATTGGGGCACCACCCATCCATTTAAAATACCATCCAAAAGGAAATTTAAAAAGACTCTTTTTGGCAATAAAATTGATTTCCTCATTTAAAACCCTACGTATTAATAGACCTAAAAAAAAATCTACCCAACTTGTATGCGGTACTACAATTACTACTGCTTTAGATACTTTAGGGAACTCTCCAACGAGACGCCAGCCTAAAAGCTTAAAATAAATAAATTTTGCAAGGCCGTGCATCTTATGTTTTTTGATTTAATATGTATGTGTGCTCTAAATCTTTAAATAGATAGACTTCAGCTTTTCTGGAGTAATTTTTTCACGCCAATTAGAGCCTAATGCATTTTCCCATAACGCATCCATAGAAAGTGAGACCGTAATCATAATATCAAAATCCGCCTCGCTCAAATTAGCACAAATACCTGTAGGAAAAACGATATTATGTTTTTCTCTCATTTTATTGAATAAGCTTACTCCTTCTGGATAAAACTCTCTTAAATGTTGAAAAACTAAACAATTACCAATACCGTGTTTAACCCCTAATAAATAGGAAAGCCCATAACTCATGGCATGTGCAACACCAACTTGCGAATATGCAATACTCATACCTCCATGCCACGAAGCCATCATTAATTTCTCTTCAGCTTCTTTTTTGTCTAAATCTTCAAGAAATACTTCTTTACATAGGTCAAGAGCCTTTTCACCATAACTTTGGCTAAAAGCATTCAAATAAGTGCCATTTAAAGATTCTATACAATGTATAAAACAATCCATACCTGTGTAAAACCATTGTTCTTTAGGAACCGTTCCAAGTAAATTTGGGTCTAAAACTACCTGGTCATAGGTAGTAAAATCTGAGTTGATTCCTAATTTCTTTTCTGGTCCAGATAATACAGCAGTTCTTGATACCTCAGCCCCAGTACCACTTATTGTAGGGATTCCAACATGATAAATAGATTTATTCGATACCAAATCCCAACCTTGATAATTCTCTGAGCCGCCTTTATTGGTTAACATAATTGCGACTGCTTTTGCCAAATCTAAAAGTGTTCCACCCCCTATTCCAACAATACCAGAAGGTAACTCATCAAAATCAGTTTTAATTTTTTTTACTAAAGCATCTACTTGTTCTGTCTTTGGTTCTTCTTTGGCCGATATAAAAATGATTTGATCATTAAATAACCAAGGAATCTGACGCTCTAAGTCTTTACCTTGAAAAAAATCATCTACCAGAAAAATAAATGGCGCATCTGAATTTCTTCTTTTTGGCAACAGAATTTCTCCTAGCTGATTAAAACTACCTCTACCAAAAACTACTTTTGGAACCATAGGAAAGTTTCTAAAAGTCTTATCAGTTGATGAAACCTCTTTTTTTATGTCTTCTATTTGTTTTTCTATCTTCATTAATACTATAAGTACTTCAAAATATCACGTACACTATTCAGCTTCAAGTGATTATTTATTTTTTCTTCTTTTTCTGACACGGTTTCATGTGCCCATGTTGTGTGAAAGGGAATATGAATAGCCATCGCACCAATGTTTAATATAGGTATAACATCTGACTTTAGTGAATTCCCTACCATCAAAAATTCTTTTTTATCAATTTCTAAATGCTTGAGTAATTTTTTATAGTTATCCTCTTTTTTATCACTCAGTACTTCTACATGATGAAAATATTGTGATAAGCCAGATTTTTCTAGCTTCCGCTCTTGGTCTAACAAATCGCCTTTTGTTAAAACTATGAGTCGATAGTTGTGCTGTAACTTCTCTAAGACTTCTATAACACCATCTAAAAGCTCAACTGGTTTTAAAATCATTTCCTTACCAAGATTCAGAATTTCTGATATAGTATCAAGCGAAATAGTATTATTAGATAACTCAATTGCTGATTCTATCATGGAAAGCATAAAACCTTTTACTCCATAACCATAAGTTTCAAGATTCTTCATTTCCATCTTAAACAGTTCTTGGTCAATTTTATTTTTGGTTTCATAGCCTTCTAATAGAGTTGCAAAACGTTCCTCAGATTCTCTAAAATAAGTTTCATTAACCCAGAGCGTATCATCAGCATCAAAACCAATAACTTTTATTTTAGAAAAATCTACTTCCATGCTTTTTTTGCTCTTTCTAAATCTTCGGGAGTATCTATTTCTATACCTGTTACATCAGTTTCCACCATTTTAATTTTTTTACCATACTCTAAAAAACGAATTGCTTCAATCTTTTCGGTTGCTTCAAGCTTAAGCATTGGTAATCTTTGAAAATCTACTAAAGCCCTTTTCCTAAAAGCATAAATTCCTTTATGCTTAAAGTAGGTTGTATCTATTTCTTTATCCCTTGGAAATGGAATTGGCGACCTAGAGAAATAGAGCGCAAAATTCTGATTATCTACAATCACTTTTACTGTGTTGGGGTTAGCTATTTCTTCCCACTCAGAAATTGGAGTCATCAGAGATGCCAAATCAATCTCCTTTTTACTATCAGCTTTAAATACCTCAATTGTTTTAGCTAAGCTTACTTTATCAATAAAAGGCTCATCTCCTTGTACATTAATTACAATATCTACATCCATATTGGCAACAGCTTCAGCAATTCTATCGCTTCCACTCTCATGCTTCTCTTTACTCATAATTGCTTTTCCTCCAGCATCCTCAATCAACTTGAAAATAATATCGCTATCGGTAACTACATAAACGTCATCAAAAAGCTGTGTGTTTACAGTGGCCTCATACGTTCTTAAAATAACTGGCTTGCCACCTAAATCTTGCATCAATTTTGCAGGAAATCTAGAAGCCTGATAACGAGCTGGTATCATTGAAACTATTTTCACTTAGTAGAAATTGGTTTAGATTAGGTTTTAGCCTTTGGGCGTAGTTTTCTGTAAATTTTAAAAATTATAGCTAATATGATAATTACCAGAACTGCAGCTAGAATTGGTGCAAAAATAGACGCAGTAGAAACTACTACAGCAGTTCCAGTCTCTGCAGCAGACACTACTGGATTACCTAAACCTCCTGTTGTTGCAGTAGATGTTAACCTACCGGTAGCATTTGCACCTTTTATTGCCGCGGCTGTTCCACCTCCAGCAATAATAGCCAATGACCATGTAACGACTGGATCTAGATTCGCTATGGTGGAAACCATTACTGCTGTGCCTGCAATGGCAGCCAAGGGTATGGCAATACCGTCTAATGCATTATCTACCCAAGGAATAAAATAAGCGAAAATTTCGGCTAGAGTAGCAACACCTAAAGTAATTACTGCAGCTAAACTTCCTATCCAAGCCCAACTTTCATTTAAATCCCATACTCCAAAATATGAAGCTAGACTTAATGCAAACAAGGGTAAGAATACTCTAAAGCCAGTGGAGGCAGCTAGTCCAATTCCTAAAAAAATACTTATAACTGTTTCTGATGTCATTTTTGAAACGATTTCTACTAAAATAGACTATTCCGAATCAACAAAAAAATCATCCTTAAAACCAATAAGGTAAAGCTGATTTTTAGCCCTAGTTACTGCAGTGTAAAGCCAACGCAGATAGTCTTTATTAATACCATTTGGTAAATAAGGCTGTTCTACAAAAATTGTATTCCATTGCCCTCCCTGTGATTTATGACAAGTAATAGCATAAGAAAACTTAACCTGTAAAGCGTTAAAATATTTATTATTCTTAACCCCTAAAAACTTTTTGTATTTAGATTTTTCATGAGCGAAGTCTTTAGAAACTTCTTGATATAATCGATTACTTTCCTCATATGGCAATGATGGAGTCTCGGCTTTAATAGTATCTAAAAGTAATACGGTTTCAAATGGTTTTTGATTAGGGTAATCCACCATTTGCACTTTTACCTCTGCAAAGGAGAATCCATATAATTCTTTTATGGAAAAGAGTTCTAAAATTTCAATAATATCACCGTTTGCTATAAAACCGGCTTCAGATGTTGGTTTCAACCAAAAATAGTTGTTCTTTACTACCATCATAAAATCACCAACAGAAATCTGATTCTCTAGAAATAGTATTCGTTCCCTTATATTCTCGTTATACAGGTTGGCTCTTTTATTAGAACGAACAATAATGGCTGTTTCTTCTTTTCCGTTTTGGGAATAAGAGGTGTCTATTGCTTCTTGTATTTCATGACCATCAACTAAACGGACTATGTCTGTAAATGAGTTTAGATGAAACTTAAACTCCTCAAAGAATTCACTTTGTAATTGTTCCCTTAGGTTGGTTGCATTAAAAAGAATACCAGAGTCACTAGTTTGTCGCATTACTTCATCCAGCTCCATCTTAGTAACATCTTTATTATAATGTAGTTCTAGCTTATTCTCTTCTAATGCTGGACTTATATCTAGTTTAACTGGAGGTAATTGTGCAGTATCACCAATCAAAATTAATTTACAATTATGACCAGAATACACGTAAAAAATTAAGTCGTCTAATAATGAGCCATTTTCAAAAAGCTTAGAATCTGCTGGAGCATCAGGTATCATTGAGGCTTCATCAACTATAAATATGGTGTCTCTATGCTTATTGGGTGCCAATGTAAATTGAATAGCACCACTTGCTTGCTTTTTAGGAAAATAGATTTTCTTATGTATGGTAAAAGCTTTCGTCTTGGAATAGACAGACATTACTTTTGCCGCCCTACCTGTTGGCGCCATTAAAACAGATTTCATTTTAGCATGCCAAAGGTTTTTTACAACGTTACCTATTATTGTAGTTTTTCCAGTTCCTGCATACCCTTTTAACAAAAAAAGGCGTTCTTTTTCTTTAGACAAAACAAAATCTGCCAATTTATGTAGCGTAACATCCTGTAATTCAGTGGGTGAATGCGGAAATTTTTCTACTAAAACCTTATGAAAATCTGTTGGTGTAAATTGGGTCATAAAGCCCCAAATATAGGGATGATTTTTAATGCAAAAACTTTCGTGATTCAAAAAAAATTGTAGATTTGTCTAAACCACTAAAATAATTAACTCGTACACTAATGAAAAGCATTTTACAATTAGTTCTTTGGATTGTATGTATCGGATTAGGATATCTAATTTACAAATCTATCAATGCACCAATTGAATTTAATAAAGTTCGTGAAGAACGTTTTGCTGATGTAATCAGTAACTTAAAAGATATTAGAGATTCTCAAGATGCCTACAAAACCGTTAATGGCAGGTATGCTGGTAATTTTAACAGTCTTATTCAATTTGTAGATACAGCCGATTATGTCATTACGCAACAGCGAGATACTTCTTTTATGCGTTTTGATAAGACTTATCAAATTGATTTACAACAAGATTCTGTTATTATAGATACACTTGGTAGGGTAAAAGTGAAAGATTCACTTTTTAAAGCAGATACCCGTTACAAGACAATGATGAATGTACCACATGGTCAAAACGGAGAAAAGTTTGAGATGAAGGCCGACATTATTGATAAAAGTGGTTACAAAGCACCAGTTTTTGAAGTAAAGGTTAAAAAAGATGTTGTTTTATATGACCAACCAAAGGATTTACTTTCAAAAGAGAACTCATACAATAGCGTAGAAGAAGTAAATGGAGCAGAAATAAAAGTAGGTTCATTAACCGATGTTAGTACCAATGGTAATTGGCCAGTACTTTATGACAGAAAAGACAACTAATACAGAAGAAAAAAGTTTATTAAACTCCTATAAGAAACTGTCCATTCAAATTAGTTTGAATGGACTTTCTTTTTGTATCGCAGATACAATTGTCAATAAAATTATTTTATCAGATGCTGTTAACTTTAAGATAGCATCTACTCCTTACCTACTTCTAAAAGAATTGAAGACTTTGCTAGAAAAGCATAACATTCTTAAAAAGCAATTTTCTGAAGTCCAAGTAATCCACAAAAACAACTTATTTAGCCTAGTACCAAAAACTTTGTTTGATGAAAATGAGTTGGCTAATTATCTTAAGTTCAACACCAAAATATTAGCAAACGACAATATTGTTTACGATGAATTAGATAACCAAGATATGGTTTGTGTTTTTGTTCCTTTTACCAATATCAATAATTATATTTTTGAAAATTTTGGTGAGTTTGAGTTTAGACACAGCAGCACCGCTTTATTACAAACACTCTTACAACAAAAACCAAGTTCTAAATCTGTTTGTTATGTTCATGTTGCAGAAAGAGAACTAGAGCTCGTAGTATTAAATCAAAAAAAAGTAGTACTTCATAATCAATTTCAATACCGTACAAAAGAAGATTTCTTATACTATATTCTATTTACATATGAACAGTTGGGACTGGATGTTGAAACTAATAAACTTAAACTTTTTGGAAAAATAGAAGAAGGTGATGAAATCTTTGATATTTGTTATACCTATATTGAAAAAGTAGCTGTGTTTATACCCAAGCATAACACCTATAGTTTTGAAGAAGAAGACAACTCTTCTATAGACTTTACAATGCTTAATTAGCTAATGCGAATTATCTCAGGAAAATACAAAGGAAAACGGCTAACAGCACCAAAAAAACTACCTGTTAGACCAACTACTGACATGGCTAAAGAAGCCTTATTTAATATTTTAAATAACCAGTATTACTTTGAAGATGTGGCTGTGTTAGATTTGTTTTCTGGAACCGGAAATATAAGTTTTGAGTTTGCATCGAGAGGTTCGAACAACATTACAGCTGTAGATGCTCATTCAGGCTGCGTGCAATATATCTCTAAAATTTCTAAAGAATTAAGTTTTGATATATCGATAATGAAAAGCGATGTGTTTAAATTTTTAGAACGCACCAAAGGCAAATATGATATTATTTTTGCTGACCCCCCTTATAATTTTGAACTGGCACAATTCTCAAAAATACCCGAATTGGTTTTCCGAAACGAATTACTACATGAAGGCGGACTACTAATTGTAGAACATGCAGAACAAACGGATTTAAGCGAGCTACCTAATTTTACTGAAAAACGAAAGTATGGTAGTAGCGTTTTTAGTTTTTTTGAATTCTAATTATTTTATGCTTAAAAAACTATGAAACATTTAACAATCCTTCTTTTTTTGATTTTTATAAGCTGTAAAAACGACCCTAAAACCAAAACGGATACAGAAACGGAAACGCAAGCAGAAACTGAAATGGATAATGAAAACGAAGTAGACAAATCTGTTTATGAAATGTGGAACAAATATGTAAAAGCAAATCCTGAATTTAAAGATGACGAAATCCCAGAATTCGAATTCTTTCACAACAACAAAGAGGACGCAAAAAGATTGGCCGAATTAACAATAAACGGAAAAAAGAAAGCTTCTTCTGGATTGTTAAGTTTGTATGAGCAATATGATGTTGAATTACCAAAAGTTGGGACAAAACAAATAATAACGGATTTTGACGGCAAAGCAAAAGCTATAATAGAAAATGTAAGTGTAGATACAATTCCGTTTAACAAAATATCTAAAGAATATGCCGAAATGGATATGGGAACGGATATTGAACCGCTTGAAAAATGGAAAAAAGCACATTGGGGCTTTTTCGAGAGTTTTTTGGCAGAGAGCGGAGAGAAACCGTCAGAAGAAATGCTAATAGTTTGTGTACAGTTTAAAACAATCTGGACAGAAAAGCACTAATGTCAAAAATGCAGTAATATAGCCTTTTCAAGAGGCTTGCACCTATTTATAAAATTGCAAAGTTTTTGAAATTTTATTAAGGGTTAATTCGATTACGCAAATTCCAAATTTGCTATCTCATTTAAAAAAGCAGGTCATAAGCCGGATTCTGTGCATCCCAAATAAGTTTGGGACCTCC
>CAYTRI010000087.1:3126-10429 GCA_964440105.1 uncultured Flavobacteriaceae bacterium | reverse complement strand
CTAACTTACGCTAAAAGTTGTGCCATCTTTTCCATCCTTTAATTGAATTCCCAAAGAAACCAACTCATCTCTAATCTTGTCTGAAGTAGCAAAATCTTTATTTGCTCTAGCTTTATTTCTAAGCTCAATTAACAATTGCACAGCCCCAGATAATGCATCTGAATTACCATCGTTAGAAGTTGGTGTTTCTAGGCCAAGAACATCAAAAATAAAGTTGTCTAAGACGGTTTGAAGAAACTTTTTATCTTCTTCAGAAATTGATTCTTTTCCTTCTTTAACAAGATTAATTTGCTTGACAGCTTCGAATAAATGTGCAATTAAAATTGGTGTATTAAAATCGTCGTTCATCGCATCATAGCATTTTTGTTGCCATGCTTTATAATCGAACAAACCAGATCTTCCAGTTTCGAGACTTTCTAGTGTTTTATAGGCTTCCATTAGGCGATAATACCCTTTTTCTGAAGCTAAAAGTGCATCGTTACTTAAATCTAAAATACTAGTATAATGTGCCTGTAGCATAAAAAAACGAACTACTGGAGGAGCAAATGCTTTGCTGAGAATGTTGTTGTCACCACTAAACATTTCATTAGGGTAAATGTTGTTGCCAGTTGACTTAGACATTTTTTTGCCATTTAAAGTCAACATATTCGCATGCAACCAGTAATTGACAGGTGTATGACCATTACTGGCTTCAGCTTGTGCAATTTCGCATTCGTGATGTGGAAATTTTAAATCCATTCCACCTCCGTGAATATCAAAATTCTCACCTAAATATTTGGTGCTCATAGCAGTACATTCTAGATGCCAACCTGGGAAACCATCACCCCAAGGAGAAGGCCAGCGCATAATATGTTGTTCTTCAGCCTTTTTCCAAAGTGCAAAATCTTGCGGATTCTTCTTATCGCTTTGCGCAGTAAGTTCACGCGTATTGGCTATCATATCTTCTAGCTTGCGACCGCTTAATTTCCCATAATCGTTGGTTTCATTGAATTTAACTACATCAAAATATACAGAACCACCAACTTCATAAGCGAATCCTTTAGCTAGTATTTCTTTTATAATCTCTATCTGTTCAATGATATGACCAGTTGCAGTAGGCTCAATACTTGGAGGTAGAAAATTGAATTTCTGTAATGTTTCATGAAAGTCAACTGTATAACGCTGCACCACTTCCATGGGTTCTATTTGTTCAAGCTTTGCTTTTTTTGCAATTTTATCTTCCCCTTCGTCTGCATCATTTTCTAAATGCCCGGCATCTGTAATATTACGAACATAACGTACTTTGTAACCTAAATGCTTAAAGTAGCGGAATATCATGTCGAAGGACATGAATGTGCGGCAATTACCTAAATGTACATTGCTATATACCGTTGGGCCACAAACGTACATGCCAACATAACCTTCTTTTAAGGGTTTAAATTCTTCCTTTTTTCCAGCAAGTGAATTATATACTTTAAGGATTTGGCTTTTGTATAATTGCATTAAAATTCTGTATCAAGGTTAATGTAATCCAAAAACTCTCTGCGTAAAGATTCTTCTTTAAACCTCCCACCATACTCTGCAGTTACTGTGCTGCTTTCAATATCACGTATACCACGAGAATTAACACATAAATGTTTAGCATCAATTACACAGGCCACATCATCCGTGCCCAACACGTTTTGAAGCTCTTTTACAATCTGTATATTTAAACGTTCTTGTACTTGAGGGCGTTTTGCAAAATAATCTACAATACGGTTCATTTTTGATAACCCAACTACAGTTCCTTTAGAAATATAGGCAACATGTGCTCTTCCTACAATTGGAAGCAGGTGATGCTCGCAAGTAGAATAGAGTGTAATATTCTTTTCAACCAACATTTCGCCGTACTTGTACTTATTATCAAAGGTTGACGATTTGGGTTTTTTATCAGGGTTTAAACCTCCAAAAATTTCTTTAACATACATTTTGGCAACCCTCTTAGGTGTGCCGCTAAGACTATCATCATTTAAGTCAAGACCTAAGGTGTCCATAATCTCGCTTACATTTTTCTTTATGCGCTCTATTTTTTCATCATCACTTAACTCAAAAGCATCTTTACGCATAGGAGTTTCAGCCGACGAACCAACATGGTCATTGCCAATATCTTCATAGTTATCTTTCAATACTTCCTCTATTTTCATTTCACACCTAATAAAGGTTGCAAAGATATACATTAATGCAGTATTTAACATCGCTGTTCTAGGCTTTGACAACATAAATTCTTGTTAATGCAAGTGGGTTTTTAAGTTTGTAATACCCAAATACGCAAGTACTTATGCCAATACAGCGTTTGTTTTTTATTTTTTTAGTTCTTGTTGGTGGTCTTTTGAATGCGCAAGTTTCAAACGACTGCGCCAATGCAGTTCCTATTTGTTCGAATACACCAATAAATGGTGGTGCTAGTGGTTTTGGTGTTGATGATTTTAATGGAGCAACAAGTAGTGGCTGCTTGGAAGCAACAACGACTGGAGCTATAGAATCAAACTCATCTTGGTATCGTTTTAGAACTAATGCAACAGGTCAATTAGGTTTTAATATTGGTCATGATGCTTCAGAAGATTGGGATTTTGCCCTTTATCTTGCCAGTGACTGTAATAATTTAGGTGACCCAATTCGCTGCAACTTCTTTGATAATCGTGATGAAAATCGATATATAGGAGTAGGAATGGACCCTACAGGTAATACAGATTCATTGCAATATGAAGATTGGATTACTGTTGAGCCTGGCCAAGACTATTACTTATTGATTAACAATTTCACAAGTTCTGATTCTGGTTTTTCAATACAGTTTACTGGAGATATTTTTCAATCTAATCCAAATGATGCTTTAGATTGTTCAATAATTAGTAATCTTTTAGGAGCTCCAATAACCGCATGTGAGAATGAGACGGTTGTTTTAGATGCGACTACTGCAAATACAGTAAGTTATAGTTGGTATCGAGATATTGGAAGCGGTTTTCAGTTAATACCAAGTCAATCAGGTGCTACTTTAACAACTAATTTAAGTGCATTATATCGTGTTGAAGTAGTTACTACTACAGAAACTATTATTAGTGATGTACAAGTTGCATTCTCTTTAGCTCCAATTGCCGAAACAGTTGAAGATGAGGTAGTTTGTAGTAGTGTTGATGTGCCGTACGATTTAAGTCAAAAAGATGCTGAAGCTTTAGGAAGCCAGGACCCCAATCTATTTGTAGTAAGCTATTACAGTTCTTTATCAGATGCGCAAACAGGTATAAATGGACTCCCCAAGTCTTACCCAAAGATGGAAGGTACAGAAACTATATATGTAAGAATTAGCTCTTTAGAGAACCCAAGTTGTTATGATGCATCTGAAAGTTTTGAGTTAACAGGAATAGCAGCTCCAATATTAGGGATAGACCAACAAATTTTCTTGTGTGAAGATGGTTCTACCGCCACTATTGGTCAAGCTACTTCAAATCCAAATTATGAGTATTCTTGGAATACTGGAGAAACAACACCTTTTATTACAGTTTCAGAAGCTGGTGTTTATGTTCTTACTGCCACCACATCACAAGGCAGTGTTTATTGTGTTCGTACAAGAACT
The DNA here is from genome assembly GCA_964440105.1 of uncultured Flavobacteriaceae bacterium. GTDB lineage: Bacteria > Bacteroidota > Bacteroidia > Flavobacteriales > Flavobacteriaceae > Croceitalea. The sequence goes on along the minus strand of CAYTRI010000087.1, from coordinate 6,840 downwards.
ATTGAAGTTATAATGTCTATTTCTCCAGAAATTAGCACTGTTAACATCGAAGGTTTTAGTTTTAGTAGTACCGTAATTGTTAATACTGAAGTTGAAGGAGACTTTGAATATCGATTGGATAATGGAGAATTTCAGGCAGAAGGAACTTTTGAAGATGTATTGCCAGGAAATCACACTGTTTATATGAGAGATATAAATGGATGTGGTGTCGTTACTGAAGAAATAGCAGTTGTAGGTTATTTTGCGTACTTCTCACCTAATGGAGATGGTATTAATGATAATTGGCATATTGAAGGTATGGAATATTTAAACGAACCTGTAGTATCTATATATAATAGATATGGAAAGTTAATAAAGCAATTAAACAATAATGATGCTAGTTGGGATGGTACTTTTTCTGGACAACAAATGCCAGAATCTGATTATTGGTTTAAGTTGAGTTATGTAGATGACAATGGCACTCGTTTAGTAGATAAATTTTTACAAAAGAATTTCGCACTTCACAGATAAAAAGAGAGATTCAATTATAGGTAAAATTGCATTTTATCGATTAACTGTACTTTTTTTCGGTTTAAACATACTAAATGTTCCTTTTTGGTAGTTATCTATCATATCTAAAGCATAACATTAGCCCCACACTACTATGCGAACACTATTTAGTGCTACTTGCTTTTTGTTTCTTTTTTCTATGGGATTAACTGCCCAGACCGCCAATTCTGGAGACTGCCGTACGGCTATTCCAATTTGTGCAGACGGCGAGCCTATAATGCCATTTGTAGATGGTAACGGTGATATTGATGAATTTGATTCTGATGTTATTCGCCAAACTGGTTGCCTTGAAAAAGGAAGTGTATCCTCAGCAAATATTGAAAATAACACTTCTTGGTTTGTGTTTAGAGCCGGTACAGATGGCCAAATAGGTTTTGATATTGAGGCATTATCGGCCACTGCAGAATGGGATTTTGCACTTTATGGTCCTTTTGATCAGACTGATGGTCAAAACTATTGTACAATAATTGGCGATGGAACTGCACAACCTATTCGTTGTAACTACGAGGTTAACACTACAGGATTTACTGGTATTGGAGTTAACCCAGAAAATGACCAAGTTGGAGCCCCTTTTGTAAGAGGAAGCCAAAACACTTATGATGAATGGTTAGATGTAGTTGCGGGTGAACTTTACTATCTATTTATTAACAACTACAACACTAACTTTGATGGTGACCCAGAACCTTTTTCTTTAACATTTACTGGCACTTCTGTTAATGCAGATCAAAATACTGCTCTAGATTGTACGCTTAGAGATGAGTTTTTAGGATTGGATGTTATTGCTTGTGAGGGCGACCCAGATATTATTTTAAGTGCTCAAAACTCTCCTGCAGGTGCTGATGTTATTAATATAATATGGTCAGTAGATGATGATGGTGACGGAACAGCTGCTGGAAATACCGTTCTTTTAAGTGGACCCACAGAATTTGAATATACAGTAACAAGCCCAAACTCGGGTCGTTATTTTGTAACCATTGAAACACCTTTTGGGGTTACAGAGGATGATATCTTAATTACATATTTCCCCATACCCGTATTGGATGAGGTAATCATTGTTGAAGATTTAAGAGATAACCCTAATGTTGAGACTTATGATGTTGAAATTGTTACGCTAACAAACGGTAATTATGAATATGCCATAAATGGAGGAGATTTTCAAGACGACCCTATTTTTCTTGACGTTCCGCCAGGGTTAAATACTGTCATAATTAATGACAAGAATGGATGTGGAATGATAGAAGAGGAATTTTTAGTTGTTGGTTATCCAAAATTCTTTACTCCCAATGGTGATGGTATTTATGATGAATGGCAGATATTGGGTATTTCTGAATTGACAAATCCAGATATTTTTATTTTTGACCGTTATGGAAAACTATTAAAGCAAATAGATGAAAACTCTCCCGGTTGGGACGGTACATTTAACGGCAGAGCATTACCATCTTCTGATTATTGGTTTAAATTAGAATACGATAGAAACGACCAAGCAACAATAGTTGCTAGCACCACTAGAAAACATTTTACATTATTACGATAAAAAAAGGCCAGCAAATTGCTAGCCTTAATTGTTAACACCTTTTTTTTCTTAAAATTTCATTGTAAATCCTAAGCTTATATTAGTATTGATTCGGTTCACTAATGTGGAATTTGAGGCTCCTGAATCAAATAATAAATCATTTGTATCTTGTTCAGTTTTACTATAAGCTAAATCTAATCGATTAGCGCCAAAACTATAACCAATTCCTCCAGAATACCCAGTAAGGTCTCCAATTATGGAAGGGTCTTCATATGGGCTTTCTTCGAATCTATAGCCTGCTCTTAAGCTCACTTGATTTATTCTGTATTCACCACCAATTCTGTAGCTATTCACAATGCCAAGTTGTTCAGAAATAAGTTGGTTTTCACTAGCAAATGCTGTATCTGAAGTTGGTTTTAATTCTGCTTGTGACATATCTTGATACCCATAATCAAAACTTAGTAAACCATCTTTTCCAAATATAATTGCCGCGCTACCAGTTAGTTTTGATGGTGTCTTAATAGTATAATCTGGGAAAAAGCTTATCAAATTGAAGTCTATTAAGCTCAAGTTTGAATTGGCTACATCAGAATCGGTATTGATTCGTTGAGAGATATTATCTGTAAGCCTATACCAAGTTGGAGATTGGTAACTACCTCCAACACGAATATTATCATTTAATTTTGCAATGGCTCCAAGGCTAAATGAAAACCCGTTACCTTCTGTTTGCAAAAAGTTATCAAAAGTGGTGAATTGAATGTCAGAAGCGGCATCATATCCAGTTTCATCAAATGTGGTTAACTTTTCATAAAATACGGTATGAAAGTTTAGTGAAGCACCTAAATAAAGATTTTCTTGGTATTGCCCAGCTAGGTTTAATGTAAACTTACTGTTGTATCCGCTAGTAATTTGATTGTATTCTTGATTAAGATTTGTGTATTGGGCATTAGAAAAATAAGCTGTATTCTCATCTACATCCTCGTTTGGCTCAATTAAACCAGACTGAAAACCTAAAAATGCCTGCTGTGCTCCAAAACCAATTGAAGATCCGATATCTAGATAGGCATCGTCGATTCGTTCCCCATCTAATGTTCTAAGGTTTCTAAGTTCCTGCCCTTGAGCAAAATTTAGAAAGTAATTGTCTATTCCTTGGGTTGAACTACCCGAAGCAAAAATCTGATTGTCAAAATTTTTGACCAAATCATAATTAACAGCAAATGATATTCTTTTCCATGGACTATCATCAGAAGCGTTAAATACAAAAACACTACCTGCTTGATTGATTTCAAGAAAGTTTACATCTGTATTTCTAATACTATTTCCATAAGAAGCATCATTATTTCTATTATAATTAGAACCCGTTATGGTAAACTCACTAAAATTAAATACCGCAGAACCAGCTGGGTTAATATTTAGTGAAGATAAATCGCCGCCGAGTGCTCCAAATGCACCTCCCATTGCTTGAAACCTTGCAGTACCTTGTAAATTATCAGTACTGTAACGCACAGCATCATTAATGTTTTGAGCACTCACAAAAGTGCATAGCATTCCCATGCTTAAAATAAATAGCTTTTTCATTCTTTAAAATTTGTTTGATGAATTAGATGCGATTAGTTTCTTCTACCACTACTTCTGCCTCCAGAAGACCTACC
>CAYTRI010000087.1:0-3026 GCA_964440105.1 uncultured Flavobacteriaceae bacterium | reverse complement strand
ACCGCCTGAAGAACTCCTAACGCTACCGCTGCTTCTTGAAGAACCCCCTGAGCTTCTAAAACTTCCGCTACTTCTTGAAGAAGATCGGCTTCCAGAACTTCTATAACCAGAGCTTCTAGAGCTACTACCAGAGCTTCTGTATCCTGAGCTTCTAGAGCTACTTCTAGAAGAAGAACTTCTGTAACCGCTACTTCTTGGAGCTGTTCTGCCAGAAGATTGATATCTTGAAGTGCTTCTACCAGCTGAAGAACCTCTATAAGTTGAGTTTCTACCCGCAGAACTTCTATACCCACTACTTCTTGGGTTCGTGCTTCTGTATGATTGATTAGAACGTGTAATACCGCTATACCTTGGTACGGAACGCGTACTTCTACTACTTCTAAAATTTCTATTTCTTGCAATAGCATCAGAACTAACAGACCTTCTTGCAGAAACATGACTTCTTGATGTTCTAGAAGTTGATAAACCGCTTCTGCTCGTATTAGAACGACCTGAATTAGATCGTATTCTTGATGAAGAACCCGTTCTAGCTCCTAAATTAGATCTACCTCTTAAGGAGTTACTAGCAACACGATTGTTGTTATAACCTCTTCTGCTATTGTTGTATGCATAATTGTTGTAATATCCTCCGCGATTAAAACGGTTATATCCATTCCAGCCCCAGTTATTCCAACCAAAGCCACCGCCCCAGCCTGCATAGCCCCATCCAAAGCCGTTATTCCAACCCCAGTTATTCCAACCAAAGCCGCCGCCCCAGCCAAATCGATTCCATCTCCAAGGATTGTTCCAACCCCATCCAAAGCCACCATTCCATAACCAAGGGTCGTTCCAACCCCAACCAAAGCCTCCGCCCCAATTGTTCCAGCCGTTATCATAAACATTAATATTTACACTAGTAGGATTATCTCCCCAGCCAGGATTGCCTTCGTAACTATTATTGTAAGCAAAATAATCAGTTTGTTCTCCAATTTGTAATGTGTCGTTAACTACCCCACTAGTATAACCATCAACATCGGTAAATACTTCACTATCAAGAATTTCTCCATATTGATCAGCTTTCTGACCAAAATAATCTCCATAGGTATTACGTTCTAATTCTTGTGTTTGTACTGCTGCTGCAGATTTTTTTTCTACACCAACAGTTCTATTGTTATTAGCATAAATACCATCATTTTCATAGTAAGAAGCTTGTTGGTATGAGCCGCATGATGCAAGAAAGAGAATGCTTAACAAGGATGTTAGAGCAATTTGAAATTTTTGGCGGGGTAAAGTGTTATCCATCTTTTTAAATTTTATTGTTGAACATAGGAAAAATAGTTAGTTTTACCGCTCTATTTTTCTGTTAACATAATCACAAGTTTTGTGCCAAACTATAATTAATGGGTAAAAATTTAACAAGCAGAGCGGAAGACTATTCCAAATGGTACAACGAACTCGTTGTAAAAGCAGACTTAGCTGAAAATTCTGGAGTACGTGGTTGTATGGTTATTAAACCTTACGGATTTGCCATATGGGAAAAAATGCAGGCGCAGCTGGATAAAATGTTTAAAGAAACTGGTCATGAAAATGCTTATTTCCCACTTTTTATCCCTAAATCGTATTTAAGTAAAGAGGCAAGCCATGTTGAAGGTTTTGCCAAGGAATGTGCTGTAGTTACGCATTACAGACTTAAAAATGCAGAGGATGGAAGTGGAATTGTGGTTGATGAAGACGCAAAGCTAGAAGAGGAGTTAATAGTTAGGCCAACATCAGAAACGATTATCTGGGATACCTATCGCAGATGGATACAATCTTATCGAGATTTACCATTACTTATAAATCAATGGGCGAATGTGGTGCGTTGGGAGATGCGTACACGTTTATTTTTACGAACCGCTGAGTTCTTATGGCAAGAAGGACATACAGCGCATGCAACGGAAAAAGAAGCTATGGAAGAAGCTGAGCAGATGATGCATGTGTATGCAGAATTTGCCGAAGATTATATGGCAGTGCCTGTTATTAAAGGAACAAAAACAGAAAGCGAACGCTTTGCAGGAGCGGAAGAAACGTTTTGTATTGAAGCTTTAATGCAAGATGGTAAGGCATTGCAAGCTGGTACATCGCACTTTTTAGGACAAAATTTTGCTAAGGCTTTTGATGTAAAATTTGCTAATAAAGAAGGAAAGCAAGATTATGTTTGGGCGACTTCGTGGGGAGTTTCTACACGATTGATGGGAGCTTTAATTATGACACATAGCGATGATAATGGACTGGTGCTTCCTCCAAAATTAGCTCCAATACAGGTTGTTATAGTACCGATATATAAGGGACAAGAACAGTTAGATGCTATTTCTGAAAAAGTGGCGCCCTTAGTAAAGGAATTGCGTTCAAAAGGAATCACAGTTAAATATGACAATAGAGATACCCATAAGCCTGGCTTTAAGTTTAATGAGTATGAGCTAAAAGGAGTTCCTGTGCGTTTGGCTATAGGACAAAGAGATTTGGCAAATGGAACTTATGAAGTGGCTAGGCGTGATACTCTAGAAAAACAAACGATTCCTTCGGAGGAGATAGTAGATAGGTTAGTATCTCTTATGGATGAAATTCAAGAAAATATCCATAATAAAGCTTTAGAGCATAGAGCAAACCATATTACAGAGGTTGAGTCCTATGAGGAATTCAAAAAAGTATTAGAAAAAAAGGGTGGTTTTGTTTCGGCGCATTGGGATGGCACTATAGCTACTGAAGATAGAATAAAGGAAGAAACAAAAGCTACAATTCGCTGCATTCCAATAGATGTTAAAAAAGAAGCTGGAACATGTATGGTTACAGGAAAACCTTCTCCTTATCGTGTATTGTTTGCCAAAGCATATTAAAAAATATAGTTACCTATTGCAATAGTTAAAAATAGTTGTATTTTTGCACCCGCCTTTAGAATAAATTATATAATTTTTATTAGAGGCATGCAGCAATGCAACCCACGTTCTAATTGTAATGGCCCGTTCGTCTAGGGGTTAGGACGCCAGGTTTTCATCCTGGTAACAGGG
>CAYTRI010000086.1:3688-10473 GCA_964440105.1 uncultured Flavobacteriaceae bacterium | reverse complement strand
CAATAATGGATGCAGTTTATGAAATTTTATACGAGCATAAAAATCCTAAAAAGATATTTAAAAAACTGACCGATAAAATTGATTAATCCCTCTCCAAAGAAAAATTAGAATGCGAATCTAATTCAGCTTCCAACTTTTCTTTAAAATCTTGGATTTTGGTATCATCATAATTATATGCCTTTTTAAAGTCAGCCAAGATTGGTTCCATATAAGTCCTAATACTATCTATATCAAAATATAAACGTCCTGTTCTTCTGATAAAGAAATCCATTGGGTTTAAAACCATTTCATTTTCTATTCCAAATTGTAATTCTGCGCGAAGCATTTTTAAATAAACATCATTGTCTTTAAATGTTTTATACAAAGCAAGTATACTCTCAGTTTGCTTACCATAATTAGTTGTCAAGTACCAAGCATCGTAATAGGTAAATCCATCAGGCTCAATCTTAGAAAAAACCTCTTCAATGTATTTTTTTACGTGCTTAAATTTTTTGAAATCACTTCCGCATAAGGGAATTGTATCTGTTGTACAATCAGCAAATTGCAAATCATAATCTTCTTCCATTTTAGTTGAAATCCTATTTACAACACGTTCAGCCATTTTACGATAGCCAGTAAGTTTCCCCCCAGCTATACTTACTAACCCAGAATCTGAAGTAAAAATTTCATCTTTTCTAGATAGTTCTGAAGCTGATTTACCTTCCTCATGTATTAATGGCCTAAGACCAGCCCAAGAAGAAATAATATCATCTAACTCCAATTCTATACTAGGGAACATATTATTTACCGCAGAAATTAGATAAATAGCATCTGCTATGTCCGTTTTTACATTATCCTTATCTAAGTTAAAATTTGTATCTGTTGTCCCTACATAGGTGATTTTTCCTCTAGGTATAGCAAACATCATTCTACCATCGGGAATGTCAAAATAAACAGATTGTTTTACCGGAAGCTTTTCAAAAGGGAATACTAAGTGAACTCCTTTGGTAAGATGTAAACGTTTTCCCTTTTTTGAATTATTTGCGCTTCTTAACTCATCTACCCATGGCCCCGCAGCACTAATTACATATTTTGACTTAATATTAAATTGAGTTCCAGTAGCCGTATCCATAACCTTAACTCCTGCCACTTTTTCATCCTCATAAATAAAATCTTCCACTTTGGCATAATTCAAAGCTTTTGCTCCATGCTTTAAACTAGTCTTAATATTTTCAATAGTTAATCTAGAATCATCTGTACGATACTCAGCATAGTACCCTGCACCATTTAAAATCTTTTTAGGCAATAGCGGTTCTAGTTTTAGTGCTTCTTTCTTCTCAAGCATTTGTCGCTTATCTTCACCTGTAACTTGAGCCAAAATATCATACACTTTTAACCCAACCGAGGTTAGCCATTTACCATAAGAACCTCCCTCTATTAATGGTAAAAGCATCTTTTCTGGTAATACTAAATGTGGAGCAAGCTTATGAACAATAGCACGCTCTGAGCCTACTTCTTTAACCAACCAAAAATCAAATTGTTTTAAATAGCGTAGCCCGCCATGTATCAATTTTGTAGATTTACTACTTGTGCCTGATGCAAAATCTCCCTTTTCAACTAAGGCTACTTTCATTCCTCTAGAAGCAGCATCTAGAGCAATTCCACCTCCTGTAATACCACCACCTATTACAACTAAATCATAGGTTTCATTAGAAAATTCTTTAATAATTTCCTCGCGGTCAAGGTTAGAAAATCTAATCATATTGTTATTAAAATTTTATTTTAAAAACTTGGCTTATTCCCAAAATCATATTCTCGTTCCACTATACAAACTCTCACTTTATACCATGAGTACCATTCTTTAATACCCTTTTCTTGTGCAACTTTATGGTCTACATCTGCCTTCCAATTGGCAATGGCTTCTTTAGTTTCCCAGTAACTTATAGAGATTCCTATACCGGAGCAAGCACTTTCAAAATCTAAAAATCCTGGTTGTTGTCGTGCCAATTTTTCCATTTGTTCGGCCATTACATTATATCCATCGTCTTCTGGTGTTCGCGTATTGGTAAAGATTACAGCGTAGTAAGGTTTTTGCAATTCCATTATAAGATATATTCTTTTTCAATAAAATAATTTACAATAGCCTCCTTCATTAAAACGGTTTGTTCACCTGCTTTAAGAGGCGGTAATTCTTCTTTAATCGTGTAATGCGGCCACCCATCATCATCAAAAAAACTAAAATCATAATACCCATAAGGTTCTAACAATCTGCAAATAGCAATATGCATTAGATTCACCTTTTCATCTTTTTTGTATTTCTTATCAAATTGCCCTAATTCTTGAACGCCAACCAAGTAAATGATAGCATCTAATTCTAAAATATCTCCGTCTGCAAACTGTGTAGAAAGTTTCTCTACAAGTAATTCCCAACGCTCTTTTAAAACAGTATCTCTGGCCATAAAAACAAAACATCAAAGGTACAAATTCATTATCCTATATTTGTTTAAAACACTATTATCATGAGCTTTCTAGACATTGTATTAGGTATTCTTCTTGCTTGGGGACTCTACAAAGGTTTAAAAAATGGTCTTTTTGTTGAACTTGCTTCATTAGTTGCGCTTGTTGCAGGTATTTATGGAGCAATACATTTTTCCTATATAGCTTCAGATTATATATCAGAAAACATGGATTTAGGCGAGAGGTTTATTAAAATAACAGCTTTCCTAGTAACATTTATAGCTATCATTGTTCTTGTTGGCTTAGCAGGTAAGTTATTAACCAAGGTTGCAGATTTTGCTATGCTTGGGGTTTTAAACAAAATTGCAGGTGGAATTTTTGGAGCATTAAAAGTTGCTATTATTTTAGGTGCCATGCTCATCTTTTTTGAGAAAGCCACCTCATCATTAAACTTTATTAATAAAGACACTCAAAACCAATCTATACTTTATAAACCAGTTAGGGATATAGGAGCTTTTGTTTTTAGTAGGGTTTTTAAGGAAGAACCCGTTGAAAATAATAACCCAGAATAGGTCTTTTTTGTATTTCTTCCAATAAATAGTACCCCATACCGAAAATTATACAAGTGTTATGAGTTATTTTAAAAAAAGAAGTAACCTTGTTTTAAGATATTACCAAAGTAATACTGAAGTTTCCCCACAATCTTCATTATGAACTGCCTCTTTAAGGAACACTTAAATGAGAAAGGCAGTATTTATAAGAACTCTTTTAGTTACAGGAATCATTTTCATGATGTCTTGTTCTACTGAAAATCTAAGCGAGACTGAACAAATTAATATCGTTAATGATACTAAGTTAGAAGCTCAAATCATGACACTTGTCAATTCACACCGTGAATCGTTAGGGTTAACCATATTAAATTTTAACGAGGTTGCATATACTTATGCTAATAATCATAATGAGTATATGATTTCAAAAGGAAATATTAGTCATGATAACTTTAATACAAGAGCATCTAAAATATCATCTGAAGCAAATGCTAAGGAAGTTGGAGAAAATGTTGCAAAAGATTATTTGTCTGCACAAGATGTTTTTAATGGTTGGATTAATAGTACCGCTCACAAAGAAAATATTGAAAATGATTTTACACACTCCGCAATAAGTGTAAAAGAAGATTCAAATGGAAATTTGTACTTCATACAAATTTTCTTCAAATGATCAAATGTTAGCATCTAGATTGTAGTTGAACGACGTTTTTTGCTTTTGCTCTATAACAAGTATTTTCTTACACCGTTAAAAAGAGATTTTATTAAGCTAAACTGCTAAAAAAAGCATGAAATGTATCCTTTTTACGATGAAATATTCTTTGTATTTCGTCGATAATCCCTTATAGGGTCTTATTTTACACATTATCGAAATTTTATGTCATGATGTAGGTTTTTTGATGCGATAAGTTGGCTCTGGATGTAAGTTCGCAGAGCAAATGACAAACAACCTATTACATATAACACCCCAAATCATGAAATTACAATACGCATTTTTATTCCTTTTTTTAGCCGCATTAACATCTTGTACTTCACCCTCAATACAAGAGGAAGAAGCTTTATTCGAAAATGAAGATACCTCAATTGAAAATGTTGAAGTAAATGCTTCTACTATAGAGAATCAAGTTTTCGATGCAGTAAATAATCATAGAGAAGAAATGGGGTTAACAAAACTAACTTTTAGTAATGAGGCTTATAAATATGCTGATGAGCATAATGAATATATGATTGCTAAAGGGAAAATAAGTCATGACAATTTTAATTCAAGAGCAAATAACTTAGCTAATGAAACTGGAGCTACAGTAGTTAAAGAAAATGTAGCTAAAAACTACCCTAAAGCTGAGCAAGCAATGAATGGTTGGTTAAATAGTCAATCACATAAAAATACAATCGAAGGAGACTTTACACATACTACAATTAGTGTTAAGGCTGATGAGAAAGGAAAATTATACTACACACAATTATTTTTTAAAAAATAATTGTAACGATTTATATACATGTTTTAAATTAAGTATTTGAGGTTTGGAGAAAAGGTCTGCAATGATGCAGACCTTTTCATTTATACTAATTCTTAGAGAATAATTTTTTACCTTACATAAAAAGAAATATGGTTTTAGTACTGGCTAAAATTCTAACTGCAATTGTTGCGCTAATGCATATCTATTTTTTATGGTTAGAGATGTTTGCATGGACCACAAAAGCCAAAAAAGTATTTAGAAATTTTCCTTCAGACCTGTTTGAGCCCACAAAAGGCATGGCTGCAAACCAAGGTTTATACAACGGTTTTCTTGCAGCTGGTTTAATTTGGTCCTTTTTTATTAGTGACTCTTTTTGGGCAATAAATGTTGCTTTGTTTTTTCTTTCTTGTGTCGCTGTTGCTGGGATTTATGGTGGTTATAGCGTTTCTAAGAAGATTTTCTTTATTCAAGGTATACCTGCAATCATAGCAATTGTGCTTTGGATTGTTATTCGTTGTTCTTTAGTTTAATCAGCAATACTATTCTTTGTAGTTTTGTCAAAAATCTAACAATACCTTTTCAAAAAGTTATAAAATGTCAAAAATTGCATCCGATTTCGGCTTAGACAAAGCCCTCAATCAATTAGGCTTAAAAGAAATTAATCAAGGAACATCAACTGGTTCTACCAATTTTGGGTCAGGAGAATTAATAGCATCTTATTCTCCAGTAGATGGTTCATTAATAGGTAAAGTTAAAAGTACTACCAAAGCTGATTATGAAAAAGTAATAGATGCCGCAGAGAAGGCATTTTTATCGTGGAGAAATGTACCTGCCCCTCAACGTGGAGAGATAGTTCGTCAATTTGGAAATAAGCTTAGAGATTTAAAAGAACCACTTGGAAAATTAGTGTCTTACGAAATGGGTAAGTCTTTACAAGAAGGTTATGGCGAAGTTCAAGAAATGATTGATATCTGTGATTTTGCTGTAGGCTTATCGAGACAATTAAATGGACAAACCATCCCATCTGAACGTCCAGCACATGTTATGAGAGAACAATGGCATCCAATTGGCATCGTAGGTATTATCTCTGCTTTTAACTTTCCAGTGGCTGTTTGGGCCTGGAATACAGCTTTAGCATGGATTTGTGGTGATGTATGTGTTTGGAAAGCATCGGAAAAAGCACCATTATGCTCTGTTGCATGCCAAAATATTATTGCCGAGATTTTAAAAGAAAATAATCTGCCAGAAGGTATTTCATGTATTATTAATGGTGATTATAAGGTAGGTGAAATGATGACAACAGATACTAGAATTCCTTTAGTTTCAGCTACAGGTTCTACTAGAATGGGTCGTATTGTTGGCGCAACTGTTGCTGAGCGTTTTGGAAAATCGCTGTTAGAATTAGGCGGTAATAATGCCATTATTATTACGCCAACTGCAGATTTAAAAGTAGTGGTGCCAGGTGCCGTATTTGGTGCCGTTGGAACTTGCGGCCAACGTTGTACAAGTACACGTCGTTTAATAATTCACGAATCAGTTTACGATAAAGTGCGTGATGCTATCGTTGGTGCTTATGAGCAATTAACAATTGGGAATCCACTTGATGAAAAAAACCATGTTGGGCCTTTAATTGACAAAGATGCTGTAAATACATATCTAGCTGCTATTGAAAAAGCCAAAGCGGAAGGTGGCAACGTCTTAGTGGATGGTGGAGTTCTAAAAGGCGATGGCTATGACTCTGGTTGTTATGTTAAACCAGCAATTATTGAAGCTGAAAATCATTTTAAAATTGTACAGCATGAAACATTTGCCCCAATTTTATATCTGATGAAATATTCTGGAGAAGTTGAAAATGCAATTGCAAAGCAAAATGGAGTTGCTCAAGGTTTGTCTTCTGCAATAATGACTAATGAGATGAAAGAAGCTGAAAAATTCTTGTCTTATGCAGGATCTGATTGTGGAATTGCCAATGTGAATATTGGAACATCTGGTGCTGAGATTGGTGGAGCTTTTGGAGGTGAAAAAGAAACAGGTGGTGGACGAGAATCTGGTTCAGACGCTTGGAAAGTTTATATGAGACGCCAAACAAATACCATTAACTATTCTGACGAATTGCCTTTAGCGCAGGGAATTAAATTTGATTTGTAGTTCTTTATCTAAATGCTTTCAATACTATTAATGCAGATTGAGCTTGTCGAAATATTAAAATTTATTACTAATAAATAATCAGTTTCGACAAGTTCAACCTAACAACAAGGAAATATTTACTTTTTATACAGCTTATCTATTAAAAAAACCGTTACCCCACTAAGAGCAACGGTTTTAAACCAACTTAACTAACTCAAAC
>CAYTRI010000086.1:1181-3588 GCA_964440105.1 uncultured Flavobacteriaceae bacterium | reverse complement strand
AAAACCGTTACCCCACTAAGAGCAACGGTTTTAAACCAACTTAACTAACTCAAACTTAATATTGAAAACCCTATCTCAGTGCCAGAACTTTGTCGGGAGAAACAGGGTTATTACCAAAATTTTAATCTAATTTCTAGCTATTCTACCTAAAATCAATTTACTCTCATACAATTGGCAGAGAAAATTGTGTGTTTGGTAATTTTTTCATGCTTTTTAGTAACACATTTAAAAAATAAAAACTCTTTTTTGTATCCAACTAATTGAGAATTAAGAAATTCGTGGTGAAAAATTTAACTTTTTTAAGAGATTTTTAATACTTTGTGGAATTAAACACTAATTATTATTAACATGACTAGAAACCTGACCTATTTATTAGGTATGATTATTACGATTTTAGCAGGAATCTATTTTTATCTAAGTTGTTGTAGTGAGTGTGCTAACCCTATGGTTAATACCGATGCTGAAACAGTTAAAGAAGAGATAGTTCCTCCCAAAGAACCTGCAGCTACCACTTTTCCTTTTTCTTTTAAAGACGGTGATTATGCATTTGAGGTTCAAGACAATTTTAATTTTAATCTTTCTTCTTCTTCATTTTTAACGCCATTAGCTGAAAATGTTGGAGGTGGAATTGATAGCTTAAAAAGCTATCTAGCTGAAAATTTAGATAAAGCGATTAATATCACTGGCTTGTATAAAAGTGATGAAACAAACAGTTCTGCTTTTCCTAATTTAGGATTAGCAAGAGCTAACAAAGTGAAAAACTATTTTGTTTCTCAAGGTATTCCTTCTGCCCAAACAAATACTTTTGGTAGACTAATGGATGACTTTTTGCCTCTAGATGGCACACTCTTGGGCCCTATTACTTATGAAATTGCTGCCCAAGCTAATGACGCAGATGATCAATTAAAAGCACTTTATGATGACATTAAAGCAAATCCTCTAGTTCTTTATTTTGATTCTGGTGAAGCTGCTATTAATTTAACTGCTGAACAACGTGAAAAAGTTGCCAAAATAGCTAGATACTTAGACAAAGTAGATGGTGCTACAGCCAATGTTATTGGTCATACTGATAATACAGGTTCCAGAATTACTAACACAAGATTAGGTCTAGAACGTGCAGATTTTGCTATGGCTTATCTTGTAAAAAATGGAATCGCAGCAGCAAAAATAAATTCAAGTTCGCAAGGTCCAGATGCTCCAATTGCAACAAACGCAACTGAAGAGGGTAGGTCTAAAAATAGAAGAACTGTAATAACATTAAACTAAATAACTAATACACTAAAAATTTAAATAATGGATTTTGAAAATATGAATATCTGGTGCTGGTTAATACCGCTTTTAACTGGTTTAATTTGCGGAATTATAGGATACTACTGGGGCAAAGGAAATAGCGAGGTTATTGATAATTCTGCTGATTTTAAGCTCTTAGAAGATAAAAATGCAAAATTAAAAGCAGATTTAGATGCTTGTAATAAGAAGTTAGTTGCCGCTCCAAAAGCTGCGCCTATAAAGAAAGCTGCTCCAAAAGCTAAAGCAGCAGCAATTGCTCCTCTTGCATTTGATGCAGGTGCAGCAAAAACTGTATTCGGCAAACGCATTAAACAAGATGATCTTAAAATTGTAGAAGGTATTGGACCAAAAATTGAAGGTTTATTCCATAATTTCAATATTAAAACTTGGAAAGCCCTATCTGAGACTTCAGTTGCTAAATGTCAAGAAGTTTTAGAGTCTGGTGGTAAGCGTTATCAAATGCATGATCCAGCTTCGTGGCCTATGCAATCTAAGATGGCTTACAAAGGAGATTGGAAAAAACTTGCTAAATGGCAAGATGAACACAAAGGAGGAAAATTATAGTACTCCCTTTATTAAATAACCAACAAAAAACCGGTCATTAAAAGACCGGTTTTTTTTATAACATTCCATTAGCTTCTACCCATTTGAACTTGTATTGCTCTTGTTCAAATATCATCCGTTCAGATATTCGTTGTAGCCTATCCGGTAATTTCATTAAATAATCTCGTGCTTTTTCCGCTTGATCAGAAAGTTGTCCCAAGCTTCCAATATCCCAGTAATCATTCAATTTCTTAAGAATATCTATATAATCTTGGGCGGTATACACCCCTAAACGTTGTGCACAGTTAGAAAAAAGTTCAAAAGCAGTGCTTATTTCTCCTCCAGATTCTCTTAAGAAATGAGCAGGCATTACAATTTTCTTTTTCATCATATCAGCAAAAGCTAACAACATTCCGTTAGGGTCTTGCCCCAGAATAGTTTTTACAAACTCCCGATATGCCAAATGATGACGCATTTCATCGCCAGCAATAATAGTACACATTTTTCCCAACAATGCGTTTCCTTTTTGCTTAGCCATTTTACCCACTCGCTTATGAGAAATATTTGTTGCTAA
>CAYTRI010000086.1:0-1081 GCA_964440105.1 uncultured Flavobacteriaceae bacterium | reverse complement strand
AACCAAGATTCGTAGGTAGGTAAAGCCTCCTCTGTAATGGTATCAGCAACTAAAGTCACCCAAAAATCATATCCCAGTTCTTTAGATTCTTCTCTAATTTGCTCTACTTCATCAAAAAAAGAATCTTCTTGAGAGTTGGGTAAGAAGTCCGTAGGCTGCCATATTTTTTCTGGTGCCACCAAAAAATCATCCATAAAACCTTTTACCTGTGGTTCTATAGCTTGCATGACCTCTAACCGTATATTCTTTTCAGACATGATTTTAATTTTGGTAAAGGTCTCTATAATTATTTGAATAGTATGTTGAAGTTGTTAGTTTCTTCCTTTTTCGCCAGGATATAGCGTATGGACTGGGTCACTTTGCCAAAATTCCTTGGTATCAACATCCATAATCGTCAATGGTCCTTTAAAAGCTGCTCCGGTATCTACATTCCAAACATTTGCTCTTTTTTGAGGTGTTGCATGACCAGTCTTAGAAATTGGGGTGTGGCCAATAAATATTTCTTTGTAGTTAGTTAATCGCTTTGGAAAATCCTTATCGCCTCGCTGCAAATTGGGATTTAAAGCACAAGCCATTTCCCATAAAGTTCTATCCCAATAGAATAACTCCTTAAAATATTCATATGCTATGCCTTTTAGGTTTGTAAATCCCGCATGCAGGTATAGGCGATTATCCTCATCTAAATAAGTGTTCTCTAGAGTTTCATAAAACTCAAGATGCGCAGTCCAGTTTTCTTTCCCAACTTTTAAATAGGAGTCTCTTGTTGCTAAACCTCCATGAGCTAACCATGTTGGGTTTTCAATGCCTGATGTGATCCAGTCTCTGCAGAGTTCATCATGATTACCGCGAATAAAAGTACAATTGTGTGTCTTTTGTAATTCCATTAAAAATTCGATGGTCTCAAAGGCTTCACTCCAAGAATCTACATAATCTCCTAAAAAGATAAGATGATCATTATTGGTAACCTTTGCTCGATTTAGAAGTTGAGGTAGTGCCTTTTTTCCAGAATGGATATCTCCAATAACTAATCTTCGCATTTATCTAAAATTTCGACAATAATAACTACAAATAAGTTTAAGAT
>CAYTRI010000085.1:0-10622 GCA_964440105.1 uncultured Flavobacteriaceae bacterium | reverse complement strand
TGAGATGCAGACTGAATTGCTTTTTGATAATGCACTCCTTCCATCTCTAATCCGATTACATTCCATGTAGAGTCATAAAAGAATTGAAGAATATCCTTATTTTGAAGAGATGTTCCTAAAACAGTCACCATAGTTCCTTCAAGAACTTTTAAGCCATGCCCTTCAAAATCTTTTGCGCAAAGTTCGTTTTTAAATGGATAGTTATCCGCGGTACCTTCAAAAATATGGGCGTTAGGTATCATTAAATCTCCCTTACCGCCTTCTAAAATACCCGCTTTCCCCATTATGGATACCGAATCTACATTTAGGAATGTCTTCTTTCCATTTACTTCATAAGGCTTTAATAACTCATCAATAGTTTCATAGGCCTGCTCACCAAATGCGTAATCCATTACAAATATAACAGGTTTCTCATCCTCAGATTTATCATCTTTAAATTCATAGCAGCAAGCTGTTTTCGCTGCTTTTGCCATATCAAAAATTTGAACATCTATATTGGCTCCAGATTTGTCATCAATATAAATCATCCCATTTTTATTTGCCATTTGAATCACTTTTTCTCTCAAATCTTTATTTGAAGAAGAGCTAAGTGTCTCATAAATGTCTAATGAGTTAGTATCTGGAAATTCCTTTTTTAAAGCTTTTTTCGCAAACAACGAATTCATTACACTGTGCATGTTTGCACTAATAATATGTATTGGTCTATGTAGTAAATTATTTTTCTTTAGTGTTTCTTTTATCTTTTCTGCCCAAACTTCACCGTGAATATGATGCCCTATCCTTTCTCTAAGTAATGGAGTAAACGTTACCGTTCTTTTATTACCAGTAGTTTCTTCTTCAATCGCTAATTTACCCAGCCAATACACGATGTTAAGAAAACGGTCTGGTCTACTTTTCGTTTTTAGCTTGTTATGAATACCCGAAACCTCATCAAAAGATCTCCCTAATATATTAGCGGTATGGATTAATGCAACCTCCCTTTCGGCTTCTGTCTTATCCTCTTTAACAACAAACTCTATAATTTTTCCCCAATCGCGAACGGTGGCTTTACCATCTTCAATTAAAACACGCTCACAAATTTTTCCGGACTCTACATAAAGGAAGGTCAAATGTGTAAGAATGTCATAGATATCAGAACGCCCTCGGGTAATTTCAATATTCATTTGTTCGTCATCTATACGATAACAATTTCTTCTTCTTTTTGGCGGAACTATCGGTGTTAAATGCGACTTGGAAAAGCCTTCGTCTGAAGTTAAATTAATAAAACGGCATTCTTCTATACCAATAGGAAGTCTTTCTAGCACATAAATTAAACCACTTAATTCTGCTTTATCTTCTGCAATAGAGCCATAAATTTCTGGTCGTAATGAGAGTAGTGCACTGCGTAATGCATTACCAGATACTCCAGAAGGTTTGTAAAATCCTCTGTTTAAGAGATGTCGCATGGTAATGTATAGTCGCTCAATTGCGTTTGTGGATTCCTGCGCTCTAGTAGTTTCTTTAATTTTTGTACCCATATAGTCTTCTTTACAAAAGTACATGGAAATTTATTGAAAAATAAATAGCAGCTAGATTCCTATAACAAGAAGTGTTGGATGGCCTCTGCAACTTTTCTGTCGTTAGATAGGCGTTGCACCTTATTCTGACCTCCAAGTTTTCCTAAGGATTTCATATAATTCTGAAAACCATCTTTAGAAACAGGGGTAACTTTTAACTGTTGTAGTATTTTCCCGTCTATTAAATCAAAATAATAACTATTCTGTTTTTGCATACTTTCATCTAGCGTTTTAATGAATTTATTGAAGTTTGATGGAGATTTTTCAAATTCTATAAACCATTCGTGATACGGAAGTCCTTCTTTTGGTGTGGTTTGTGGAGCAACGGTGAATTCATTAACCTCTGCATCTGTAACTTCTATGGCTAAACGCATTGCTTCTTCAACTTCTTTGGCAATAACGTGTTCGCCAAAAGCAGAAATAAAATGCTTGATTCTTCCAGAGACAATTATTTTGTAAGGTTTTAGAGAAATAAACTGAACGGTATCTCCCAAATTATATGCCCACAAACCTGCATCGGTGCTTATAATCATGGCATAATTTACTCCCAACTCAACATCTTTTATAGTAACACGCTTTGGGTTTTCCGTATAAAAGTCGTCAGCTTTAACAAATTCATAAAAGATTCCAGAATTAAGTAGCAATAACATCCCTTTTTCTTTTTGGGAGTTTTGGTATGCAAAAAAACCTTCGCTTGCAGGGAATAATTCTATGCTGTCAACCTTACGACCTATTAAACTTTCAAATTTAGAGCGATAAGGTTCATAGTTAACACCTCCATAGATAAACAATTGAAAGTTTTTAAATAGCTCACCAACTTTCTTATTCGTCTTAGCATTTAGCTTTTCAAAATACATTTGCACCCATGAAGGAATACCTGCAATTACAGCCATATCTTCATTTTCTGTCTCCTTGATAATTTCATTTACTTTCGTTTCCCAATCTTCTATACAATTGGTTTCCCAGCTTGGTAAGCGGTTTTTCTGAAGATAACTAGGCACGTAATGTGCTGATATTCCTGAAAGCCGTCCTAATTTAATTCCGTTTTTCTCTGTTAAAACCGGACTACCTTGTAGAAAAATCATTTTTCCATTTACAAAATCTGCATTCCCAGTTTCATGAATATAATTGAGAATGGCATTCCTGGATGCATCTACCTGATTCTTTATTGAGCTTTTTGTTATTGGAATGTATTTTGCCCCAGAAGTAGTGCCAGAGGTTTTAGCAAAATAAATTGGCTTTCCTGGCCACAATACATCTTCTTTACCTTCTAATATTTGTTCCACATACCCTTTTAGTTCTTCATAATCTCTTATGGGAACTTGTTTTACAAAATCTTTATGCGTTTTTACCTCCTTAAAATTATGGTCTTTGCCAAATAGTGTAGCTGATGCAGTTGATATAATATTCTTAAAAACTTCATCTTGAGCTTTTCGTGGATTTTTAATCCATTCGGTATTTTTTTTAGCTATTCTTTTGGCAAATAACTTAGCTGCTATAGATTTAAAAGACATGAATAATCAGTTAAAATCGATGTAGTCTTGTGGATTCAAGGGTTTTCCTTTTTTCCAAAGCTCAAAATGTAGATGAGGACCTGTGGTCAATTTTCCTGTATTACCAACAGCCGCGATTACCTCTCCCGTTTTAACAATATCTCCTTGAGACTTACTTATTGAGCCATTATGCTTATAAACCGATAGTAAGTCGTTCTTATGTTCCAAAATAATTACATATCCTGTATCTGATGTCCATTCTGCAAAAATAACGGTGCCATCTGCTACAGATTTAACAGGGGTGTCTTTTGGCGCAACAATATCAGTAGCGTAATGTTTCTTCTGCAAATCAAACTCTTGAGTTACTGTTCCGCTTATAGGAGAAAAAAGTGTTTCCCCAGTATTTCCAATATTCCGTTCAAATAAATTGTATTTGTCTTCTAATTCAACCTGTTCTCTTAAGGCTAAATCTTCTCGAATAGGTTTTAAATCAATGGTAGAAGGGTCAAGCTTAAACTGTTCAAACAAAGAATCTCTATTAATTTCATTGTTTTCAACCTCTCCGCGTAAAACAAGGCGAACATTTTTTAAATACTTATTGGTATATTCTAAAACAGTAACTAATGAATCCGTTTTGTATGTTAACTCTGTTGCTTGCCTTTTTAAACGTGTAGATGAGTAGCCAGGTATATATTCTCGTAATGGAGTAAATGCAACTAAAAGTGTAGTAAGGCCTATTAAAACTATCATAAAGAGCGTTCCGGTAACAAAAACGTTAAGGCGACTCAACTTAAATGATATCTTTTCTTCAAAAGTACTTTCATTAAGTATAACCAATCTATACTTATGGAGTAGCTTCCGTTTTATTTCTTTGCCTTTCTTTTGATTTTTGGCCATAATACACAAATATAATCTTAGATTTTAATATGAGTGCTATCACTCTGAAATTGTGAAATTTTTAGCAAATCTCTTAAAATCAGTAAATACTACAATTCTTATTGTAATTTTACGTTAACAAAATAAGTGCAACTCCTTTTTTTGTACTTTTGATATCCATTTAAAAATTAAGCTTATGATTGCTCAAAATATTTTTCTTGGTTTAGTTGGTCCTTGGCAAATTGCTATAATTGTTTTATGCATCCTTTTGCTTTTTGGAGGCAAGAAAATTCCTGAATTAATGCGTGGTTTAGGTAGTGGCATCAAAGAATTTAAAGATGCTTCTAAAGAAGATGAAAAGCTTGAGGATAAATCAAGTGAAAAGTCCTAATTTTTAACTTCTCCATAATATCGAAACACCTCTATTTCCAAGGAGATATCGATTAAATACACTTAAAAACACGGTTCACCCCGTAAACTTCCATTTTCACAACAAAAACTAATTCTTTTATGTGTGATAACGTAATTTCGGCGTTGTTATTAAGATAGTTGTGTGCTTAAAGCGCGTAAAACCTACTTAGTACTTGAACGAAAGTGACTCATGACTAGAATTAGTTTCATATTTATATTCCTCTTAGCTTTTGGGCTCAATGCTCAAAAGATTGCTGATAACGTTTTTGAAGATTTTCAAACTGACTCTACATCTCAAATAGATTCTGATGACAGTAATAGAAAATTCAATAATACAAAAACTGCTAAGGAAAAGAAAAGCAAACTCGAAAGAAAAGCAGATGGTTTTTTTGATAAGATGTGGTATTCTGAAGCAGCTAAATATTATGATTTAGCTATTGAAGAAAGTAAAGAAAGACCTTCTATATTCTTATTAGCAAGAGCTGGAGACTCGCATTACTTTAATTCTAACATGAAGCAAGCTTACGAATGGTATAATCGTTTGTACAAAGAATATGAAGATGAAATTTCGGAAAACACCCTTTTTAATTATGTACATTCCCTAAAAGGTACTGGGCGTAAAAGAAGAGCCAATCGTGTTATGGCTGTGTTAAATAAGAAAAATGCAAGAGAACTTAAAGAAGATGCAGCTTCCATTAGAGAAAGTTTAAATGAAGATTCTAGATTTGAATTAAAGAATTTAAATGTAAATTCTAAATATTCAGATTTTTCGCCAATGTATTATGGCAAAGACAAATTGCTTTACACTTCTGCAAAAGACACTTTATTTTTAAATACCAGAAAGTATAAATGGGATAACCAACCTTATCTAGACTTATATACTGCAAAGGTTGATACTGCAAAAAATGATGCTTCTGGAACAAATCGTTTTTCAAAAAATGTAAATACAAAATATCACGAAGCTTCAGCTTCTTTTTCTCCAGATAAGAAGACTATCTATTTCACCAGAAATAATTATGGGAAAAAGAAGAAAGTAAGAAGAGATAAAAAAGGCGTAAATCACTTAAAGCTATATATGTCTAAAGAAGTGGATGGGGTTTGGACTGAAGCTGTTGAATTACCTTTTAATAGTGATAATTACTCCACAGGACACCCTGCACTAACTGCAGACGGAAAAAGACTCTTTTTTGTTTCAGATATGCCTGGTGGTTATGGAGGAACAGATATTTATGTGGTTAATATTTTGGAAAACAATACATTCTCTGAGCCAAGAAATCTGGGAATGGCAGTAAATTCTAAGCGAAAAGAGATGTTTCCATTTATCACTGAAAACACATTGTACTTTTCTTCTAATAGAACCGAAGGTTTAGGAGGCTTAGATATTTATAAGTCTGGTTTTAGTCCAGAAGGATTTGATAAGGCAGAGAATCTTGGAGCTCCTTTTAATAGTACACGTGATGACTTTTCACTTATTATTGATGAAGACACTGAAAAAGGATATTTTGCTTCTAACAGACCAGGAGGAAAAGGTAGGGATGATATTTATTCCTTTACACCTAAACGTAAAGAAATGCCTAACCTAAATGAAATTTCAGGTTATATAGTTGATAGAATTACTGGAGATTCCTTGCCAAATGCAATGGTCTCTTTATACAATGATGAAAATGTAAGAGTAGGAGAAATTAAAACTAATGATAAAGGTAGTTTTAGGTTTAACAATTTAAAGTCCACCGCAGACTATACATTACAGACTATTCTTGATGGGTATTTTGAAGAAACAACAGCTGTAGCAACCAAGTCTAATGAGGCTGTTGATGTAATTCAGCCTATGAAACGATTAGAGGAAATGATTGTAGTTGAAGAAGGCGTTAAGAAGTTGAAAACAGAAATGATTTTCTTCAACTTTGATAAGTTTAATATTAGGCAAGACGCTTCTGAAGAGTTAGACAAGTTGGTTGAAGTAATGACAGAATATCCAAAAATGGTTATTAAAATTGAATCACATACCGATGCTATTGGTAATGCAGCATACAATAAATACTTGTCTGATAAACGAGCTAATTCAACCAAAGACTATCTTGTCTCCCAAGGTATAGATGTCTCTAGAATACAGAGTGCAATTGGTTATGGTGAAGAAAGATTACTTAATGATTGTGGTGATAATGTTAGATGTAGTAAAGAAAGGCATAGAGAAAACAGACGCTCCGAGTTTATTATCGTAAATATGTAAAAACGCGTTTTAAATATATTAAAACCCATCCCTTAAATCGGATGGGTTTTTTGTTTAATTACGTTTCTTCTTCCAATTATTGGCTTAACAAAGCCTTTCGTCGAATATTGTTATCGTTAAAGTACAGGTAGCATATGGTAATTCATCGATGTATTATTATGCTAAGTCTAAATCCTACAAAACCATCTACGTCTTATCTTATATAAAGCCCTCTTTACCTTATACTTTATAATATTGGCTAACTAAAGGCAATATTTGTTTTAGAACTTACACCGTCGAATTATGAAGAAACTTATACTTATTCGTGATATCTATTACGAAGGATTTAGAAATTTAGGGCATATAATTGTAAAACATTATTTCAAGGTTTTTTCTTGGTTTTGTTTTACTTTGCTTATTATAGCTATATACGCCTTTATATATAGGGTCTCAACAGGTTTTTATTTTTGAGTTAGCAACGCTGTAAATTCTTTTTTAAGTCGCTAAGAGATAACCATTCTTAAATAAAGGTTTTATTTAAAGCACCTTAAGGTTGAATGTTGGGTATTTCTAAAGTTTTCATGATTGCCTCAAGCTCTAAAAGATCATCTCTTTTATTGGCAGAAGGGGCAAAAATGAATCCTTCTAGAATTAGCTTTCTATTGTTAGTTTCATCGTTAATGATGTAAGTTAAAAATGGCCCTGCCATAGGGTAGCCATTAACCTCCCATATACCCCTTACCTCAGCTGCTTTGTATCCATTAACTTCTGCTGGAAAAACATAGGGTGAAAAAGCTTTTTCGGTAATCATAAATGTACCATCATATGGCCCTGGAACATACTTTTTGCCAATAGAATCGCGCATTTTTACAATATCTTGCACAAAAGTAGAGTCGTTAGAAAACGCTTCCCAAGGCATGGTATAGGCAATAATATTCATATTCCCTTTTAGAATTTGTCTGTCTAACCATACAAAATTTTCCTCATGCTTTCCAACGCGATATACCGAAGGAATATCTAAATGAATACCTAGTTCATCTTTGATGTCCGTTTCTTTATTTAATGACTTTTTAAAACGTTTTTGAGCTTGGCTTATTTCATTGTTTTTAAATGAAGCAATTGCTTTTGGGGCCACTTCGTCTAAATTGGCAAGTAATTCTTCATTCGTTGTTCCTTTTACTACAGCTACCTTCTGTGGTATAGCATAAACATTAGATTTTACGTGCCCAATAGATAAACTGTCCTTTTGAATATAGAGCACTGATCTAGAATTGGATACGGCACCACTAAAAACTTGAGGTGGAATCTGAGTTAACGTAAAAATAGCCTCGCTTTGTGGTACGGCTAAAACCCTATCCGCAAAAAGTTCTCTTACCCTATCACCAACTTCGCCTTGCCATAAGTTATTTTCCATTACAACCATTAGCGAATTAATAGCACCTGTTGAGGGTGGAAGGTATCTTTTATTCTCTGAGCTTTGTTTACATGAAGTAAGTGCCAAGCAGGCAACCAATAAGAGTGTTCCTAATTTTTGCATCATAATTCTAAAGTAATCAATTTCTATAAACCGATTATCTTATAATGCGTGTAATAGCACTTTGAGTGAGTATTAGGGTTGAATTTTGTCATTCCTAAGAAGACATGTTTAGGGTGACGAGCTGGAATGACAAAAAACGTCAGTTCGAGTTTTTTCCAAGGGGAAAAGTATCGAGAACATGTTTCTATCTTGAAAAATTCTATTCTCGATACAATTTTTCTTCATTTCATTCTAAAAATCACTCGAATTGACGAGTTTTTTACAGGTGTTATGAAGAACAATTACACAATCTTAATTTTGTGCCAGGCTTTAGATTGTTACTGCTTAAACCATTCCATTTACGAAGGTTATCAATAGAAATTCCAGGGTATTTTCTAGAAATTGTCCACAACGAATCTCCAGATTGCACAACATGCACTTTAGATGGGTCTGTTGGTAGTTTTCCAACTGGTTTAGCAGTAGTTTTTGACGATGCTACTGCTGTTTTAGTCGTTACCGGTTTTCTAGGATATATGGTAAGTCTTTGGCCAACTCTAAGGTTATTACTTCTTAGTCCGTTCCACCTTTTTAATTGACTAATACCTACACCATAACGCTCCGCAATTTTGCCTAGATAATCACCACTTTTTACTTTATAGCGTGTTTTATTATTATTTGTTACTAACTGTGGCAAAGGCTTTTCTACTGATTCTAATTCCTTTTTAGCATACGCATAAATGGCGTCTTCATTAGTTACAAATGTGCCCATATGTTTTAACGGCAATCTTAGCGTATATGTCTTCCCTTCTATCCTTGGGACAATATTCAATTTGTATGAAGGGTTCAATACTTCAAGTTCTTCTACAGAAATTCCCACCATTTTAGAAACCTGCTCAAAACTTAGCATGCTTTTTACATGTATGGTATCAGTTTCAAAATACGGTCTGTCTGCTTTCTTTCCTTTTAAGCCATGTTCTTCAGCATACTCAAAAAGGTACATTGTTGCTAAAAAAGCGGGTACATAACCCGCTGTTTCACGTGGCAAATGTTGTCTTAGATTCCAATAATTTTTATACCCTCCAGAACGCCTAATTGCTTTGTTTACGTTGCCTGGACCAGAATTGTATGCCGCTAATGCTAAATCCCAATCATTGTATATGCCGTAAAGCCTCTTAAGATATTTTGTCGCAGCTTTAGTTGCATTTATGGGGTCGCTACGTTCATCTACGTAACTACTAACATCTAAGTTGTACTCTTTTCCGGTGCCGTACATAAATTGCCATAGACCAGTAGCGCCAACTCGTGACCTTGCTCTTGGGTCTAATGCAGATTCTACAATAGCCAAATACTTCATTTCTAAAGGCACATCATAACTATCTAATTCTTGCTCAAACAAGGGAAAGTAAAATTGACTTTTCGTCAACATTCTTTCCATTAATCCTCTTTTTCTTGACAGGAAAGATTTTATAACACTTTCTAAGGAAGGATTGTAAGCAATGTTAAATGGAGTCCTTGCATTAAGTCTTTCTAAGCGAACTTTTAAAGTGTCTGTAGGTAAATCTGCGGTATATTCTTCAGAAGCATTAGGGTTATTAACCTCAGCATACATTTCTTGAAAATGCGATGCGTTTTTATACAGTTCTGCAATCCACAGACTATCATACCTATAAGCTTCAGCTAAATCTTTAAGCTTTTCCTGTTCTATTTTTTTTTCAATCGATGGAATGTTAAGTGCGGTTGTTGCACTTTCTTCCGTAGAAATTGGAGCCTTTTGCTCAATCACTACACTGATGGAGTCAACCTCTTTGACTTTTGTACTGTCTGCTTGTTGAGCGCTGAGAGTAGCTGTAGTCAAAAAAAGTAAAGCACAAAAATGACTTATTAATTGTTTCATTATCGCATAGTTTATTTTGGGACTAGCGAAAATGCGGTATTTTTTTGAAAAAATAAAGGATTATGGATAAAACCATCGAAAATTGGGGTAAAGTCCGTTAATCGATAACGGCTTTACTAGCCTAATATTGCAGCGATGCCTGGCAGCGTTTTGCCTTCTAAACTCTCTAACATTGCGCCTCCGCCGGTAGAAACATAACTCACTTTATCCTCAAAGCCAAATTGCTTTACTGCAGCGACAGAATCGCCACCGCCAACAAGAGAAAAAGCTCCATTCTGCGTAGCTTCATCAATGGCGTTACCTATTGCAATAGTACCTTTTGCAAAGCTTTCCATCTCAAAAACACCAACAGGACCATTCCAAAGAATAGTTTTAGACTTTAAAATCACTTCTCTAAAGTTTTCTAACGTTGCAGGACCAGCATCCAAACCTTGCCAACCATCAGGAATCGCATCAACGGCTACACCTTGGGTTTTTGCATTATTATCAAAATCATCGGCAGCTAAAACATCTACTGGTAAGTGTACTTCTACACCTTTTGCTGCTGCTTGTTTTAAAATATCTAAGGCTAAAGGCATCTTATCGTCCTCGCAAATAGAATCTCCTACTTGTCCGCCCTGCGCTTTTATAAAAGTATAGGTCATTCCGCCGCCAATAATCAAATGAT
>CAYTRI010000084.1:0-10883 GCA_964440105.1 uncultured Flavobacteriaceae bacterium | reverse complement strand
GTATTTTCATCAAAACGTCCTTGTATAAATTCAGGTATGGTGGTTATCCCTTTCTTCATATATTTTGGTAAAAACCATACCGCAGTAATTACCATAGCAATTGCTGCTAAAGTTTCCCATGCCATTACTAGAATACCTTCGCTAAATGCCTGACCATTTAAACCTACTATTTGTTCTGCAGAAAGGTTTGTTAAAAGCAAAGAACCTGCAATTGTGAGGGCACCTAAGCTTCTACCACCGAGATAAAATCCATCAGCAGATTTTTCATTTGTTTTTCTTGTTGCATACCATGCAATACCTGCTACTAGTAATGTAAAGCCTAAAAAAGAAATAATGGATAATGTCCCCATGTGTTGATTATTTAAGTTAATTATTAATTCAAATTCGAGACTCTAAACTTATAAGACTGTATATTTAGAGTTCTATAATTTAACTGCTAAATGTAGCAAAATTAAGTTAAGAAACAAGAATTTCATTTTCTCAAAAAACTAAAAGTCCTTGTAAGTTTTCCAATAAATTACTCTTCAGAAAGTTTTGGTTGAATTTGAAGAATTTCTTCAAAAAACTTGTTAGTTTCTTTTCTCACTGACTCCAAATCCTTAGAGCTAACGTATGAAGTCATTACATGATTGCCAGCATTAGGGAATGCCACTTTACGTTTTAGTGAATCTTTGGTTCCTAATTCGTTAAACATATTAAGCATTGCGGGAACGGAGACTACATTATCTTGTATTGAATCGTTCTTATAAAAATATCCAAGAAATATAGGCTGAGTAACCTCGTTAAATGTTTCAGGCACCATTGTATAGTCTATCATAGCTTGTAAATGAGTTAGTGCTTCTAGTCGATATTTTGTAGTCCAGTATTTATTCTTTAAATCTATATCTCTATCAAACTCATGATAATCCGAGTCCTTAACAAGTTTTGCTAGTTGCAGACCCCAGGGTTTTGCTAACAATTTAGCGTTAGGGTCGTAAATTTCAATATTTGGAGAGTATAGTAGTAATGAAGCTATATCCTCATCCCCACCAGCTAAATGAAGTGCTAATGTACCTCCTGTCGAAGTCCCCATTACTATTACTTTTTCACCTAACAGCTTTGCGACTGCTATTGCCTGTTTTGCAGAATTTATAACTTGGTCTGCAGTTAAATTTAACATGGGTTCATCTTCAGAAAGTCCATGCCCAGCCAACCGGGGAAGGTATAAATTACAACCATAACGCTTTGCTGTTTCTATATGAATAGGATCACCCTCTTCTTGGCTTGCCGACCATCCATGCAAATAAACAATACTATACTCTGTCTTTTTTGGGATACTATCAAACCAGATAATTCTGGCCTCATTATCAGGCTTGATATTTGCAATCTGATTTTCTCTGGCCGTAATTTCGCTTTCTAAGCTTACTAGATTTTTAGTAATTATTGGGAGTTCCGTATTTAAATCTGGAGCTACCACTTTGGGTCCTAAAAAATAAATTATAGCTAGTAATACCACTACTATAATTAAACCCTTAACTATTTTGAAAATTATTTTCAAACTATCTTTTTATTCACAATCTAAAGCATAAGAATCATTATCATCTTTAGACCAGTCTGTGGGTGGAGAGTCAAGCTGAGATTGATTTACCAAAATACAACTTAGCGGATTATTAACTACCGTAAAATCGGTGAGTTCATTATTATTAGAGACATCAATACTTATTAAATCATTCTCAGAAAGATTAAGTAATTGTAGTGCTCCATTATTTGTAACATTAATTTGCGTTAGACCATTCCTATCAGCCCCTATTTTTTCGAGAATAACTAGGTTATTCACATTAAGTAAAGTCAGCTCATTATCTTCAGCCCATATAAATTTTAACAAAGTATTGCTTGATAAATCTAAGGTCGTTAAAGAATTTTCTCTTACGCTTAGGTTTTCTAGGTTGGTAAAGCTTTCAATACCTGATAGGTTTGAAATTCCCTTATCCTCAAGAATTAAATTCCGTATCCCAGAAATCTTGCTATTTAAAACTTTTCCATCTTGGATATCATCAAAATCTTGTTCTATCAGGGCATTTTCGAAAGCAACATCTGAAATGTTTGTAGTGGCTTCAACTGGATTTTGATTATCCTTATCCTCTTCTTCTGATTCAGCATCGTTTGAACAACTGAATCCAAATAAAATAACAATTGGAAGGATATATTTCATATTTTTCATAGCATTTCAAAAATACAATTTTATATCTCAATACCTTTAAAAACAGAATAACCTATGTCTTCCATAAAAGTTTTACTTAAAAACCTTGGTCCAGGCCTTCTGTTTGCCAGTATGGCCATTGGCACATCTCACTTAGTTCTTTCTACCAAGGCTGGAGCACAATACGGTTGGATAATGCTAATCCCTATTATTCTAGCAAATATTCTGAAATATCCATTTTTTGAATTTGGAGTTAGGTATACAAATGTCACTAAGAAAAGTCTAATTGAAGGGTATTTAAACATGGGTAGAAAATACCTCTGGCTATATGCAGTAATAACTTTAGTGAGCATATTTACAATTTTAGCTGCATTATATGTAGTAACAACGGGACTCTTCATGAATCTTTTTAAAATTTCCAATATTGACATAAGTCTAGTTGCATTAGGGCTTTTCACTTTTATTAGTACTATTTTAATTATTGGTCGCTATCGCTTTTTAGAAGTTTCTTTAAAATTAGTAGTTTCCATATTATTTATTGCACTAGTTATTACCACCTTTTTAGTAATAAACAAAGGGCAAGTTTCTACAATCTCTAATTTTAAAAGTCCAGAACTCTTTAATGAAGTTGGAATTTTATTTTTAATAGGGTTAGTTGGCTGGATGCCTACTGCGGTTGAAGCCTCTGGCTGGGTTAGCATGTGGAGCATGGAAAAACTTAACTCTATGAAAGATAAACCTAGTTTAAAAGAGGCTTTAAACGAGTTTAATTTAGGCTATATTTTAACTGGGTTACTTGCCGTTTTATTTCTAATCATTGGCTGTATGACATTATATGGAACCGGAACTGAACTCAGTGGAAATGCAGTGACTTTTGCTGATCAAGTAGTAACTCTTTTCACATCTCACATTGGCAATTGGGCTTATTTTTTAATTGCAATTGCAGCATTTGCAACAATGTTTAGTACTTGTATGACCGCACATGATGCAGTTTCAAGAGTTAGCATAGATGTAATTAATAAATTATATCCAACAAACAAATGGTTTTCAAAAAAATCATCTTTTGCCTATGTAGTAGTATTTCTAGCATTAATAAACTGGTTTGTTATTACAGCTTTTAGAGCAAATATGGCAAGTTTGGTTGCTCTAGCAACTTTTGTCTCTTTTGTTATGGCACCTTTAATAGGTTGGATGAATTTAAAGACCGTAACGGGAAAAGATATCCAAGTAAAATATCAGCCTAATAAGGCTTTAAAATTACTCTCTTACATAGGTATGCTATTCCTAACGTTTTTTTCAATCTACTATTGTTGGATGGTTATATTCTAGAAGATGGTTCTGTTATCTCTTTTATTGGAAAAGAATGTTGTCATTTAAAACAACAATAAGTGAACGTTGGTTTTGTTTATGAAGCATTTCTAAGCAAAACACTCCATTTCCACAATTATTTAAAATTTTATCTTCCCCGTAGCCTACGGAATATAAAATGTTTGTTCCAGAAATTCCATTAGCAAGAAGGTACTTTTTTATTGCATCTGACCTAGCTTGTGTAAGTCTAAAATTAGTACTACTACCTCCTCTACTATCTGTGTGCGTCTCTATTCTCAACTGCATACTTGGAAATGATTTAACCGCATTAACCACCTTATCCAATTCAATCGCTATCTCTGGCGTAACGGTACTTTTGTTTTTCTGAAAAAAGAATTTTCTTAGTTTAATAACAGTTTGTCCTTCTTTCTCTTCAACTAAATCATCATAAAGAGATAATCCAATATCTATATTAAAAGAAGTTTCTTTGTCATCTCCAGTAACTACTACCAATTTTTCTGTATACAAGGAATACCTTTCTTTAGAAGCTTGTAAAATAACATCTTCTCTCCAAGGAATCTCAAAACGGTATACCCCACCTTCATCTGAGGTAACCTCACTTATAACGCTACCATCATTTTTTAGTAACCTAACCGATGCATTAGCAATCTCCTTTTCATTTCCGTAAGGTTCAATAACTTTTCCTCGAAGCGTCAATGTTTTAAGTCCTGGTTTTTCATCTACCATAAATCCATAGATATCATCACCGCCCTTACCTCCACTTCTATTTGAAGAGAAATAACCTAAAAGACCATCTCCCTTATTTTTAATTATAAAGCCAAAGTCATCTTTTTTAGAGTTAATCTCTTTTCCTAAGTTAACAGGGATACTGTAACTGTCTTCAGATTCAAAATTAGATTTATACACGTCCATCCCTCCCAATCCATAAAATATATCAGAAGAAAAATAAAGACTGTTTTCAAAAATATATGGAGCTATTTCATTTCCTGGCGAGTTAATTCTAGGACCTAAATTGATAGGTGCAGACATAATTTGTCCGTTATTGGTATAGACAAAATAAATATCTGTCCCGCCATAACCATCATCAAATTTTGCAGAAAAATATAATTTTCCACTATTTCCATCATAAAATGGGTAATAAAAAGAAGTGCTCAAATCTCTAAGTAAAAATCGCAACTCACCATTTTGGGGTTTCATACCTATAGCAAGTGCATTCTTACCATTACTATCAAATAATAGTTCGCCATCTTTTGTGTTTGACAAAACATATATTAGGCTTTTTAACTCACTTGCATAGTAAGGTGTGGCTTTATGAAAATTTGAATCCTGAATTTCTGAAAATTTTGTAGCGGAACTCAATTGTCCTGTAGTATCTGGTGTTCCTTGAAAAATATCTAAATATACTTGTCCTGATGGTGAATATGTTTGTTTTTTAGATTGAGGTCTACCACTGGTAAATAGAATCTTTTTTTGATAAAAAGCAGGTGAAAAATCTTCTTGTAAACTGTTACTATTTAAATTAAAGATTTGGTAATCTAACCCACTTGTATTTATGGAGTTAAGTAACTCTTCATTAAATTTTGAATTTTCTATCAATTCTCTCGAAAAAATATCTTGATTATATTTTAGTAAGCTATCTAGCTTTCTGGTATTATTTATTTTAGCCAAACTTTGTAACATCTTGTTAAATCGATGTTTACTCATAATAGAGTCCAGTTTGGTGTCCTCATTTAAAACATTCAGATATGTTCTTGATGCTTTTTCATAGTTCCTTATTTGATAATAAGAGTCAGCTAAATTTAAATATTGTGATGCCTCTAAATATCCTTTTGCCAAGTCAGCCTCATAAGCATTTATGGCCTGCGTATATGCATATTGAAAAAATAGCTTATCTCCTTCAGATTGGTTTTTTTGTGAAAAACAAATTGAACAAGAAATAAAGAATAAAATTAATGTTGCTCTCATTTATGGGGAATTAAAAAAATCTGGGTGAATCCACTTGTTTTGGCTTTCCTTTTAACTTATTGTTTTTGTTTTTATTTTTATTCCGTTGACTACCATTTCCTCTGCCAAGGTAAAACTTTAGTATGGCTTCATGCGAACCATTTGTAAATTGTCCCAATCCATTAGTATTGTAATCATATGAATATCCTAGAAACAAACTATTTGATATTTGAAATCCCGCAAGACCACTCACTGCATTATCAAAGCGGTAAGAAGCTCCTAAAGTAAACGCATTTAAAAAAAGAAAATTAGCAGACAAATTAACTGTTAATGGTCCTTGACTTATATAATTTAATAGCGCTGCTGGTTTAAATTTTGTGTTGTCAGAAATATTAAAAACATAACCTGCAATAAAATCTAACTGTAAGTCATTATCTATAACAGACTCAAGCTCTTCATCATAAATACCAAGCGTTAGAAAATTAGGTGTAGAAACTCCTGTATACCAATTTTCTCCATACATAAATAAACCTCCTCCTAAAATTGGATAAAACTGACTAAAATTATCTCCTCCAATAATTGGTTCCGATGGATTTTGAAAATTACCTTGTGAATAATCTAGATTTAAAAAAGAACCTCCTGCATCCAAACCAAAAGACAACCAAGAATCTGAACTTAAATTTACTTGATACGAATATGCAATATCAATATAAGTCTGGGACGAAGGACCTAATTGATCACTTACCACATTAAAACCTATCCCCATTTTCTCATTAGAAAGTGGCAGATTAGCTCCAAATCTTAAAGTTTTAGGTGCCCCTGGGATATCTATCCATTGTGCTCTATATAAGGCCGAAAATTCTGTAGACTCTACGGAACCAACATAAGCAGGGTTAAAACTACCTATATTATACATATACTGCGTATACTGCGGTTCTCGTTGTGCTACAGAAAATGCACTCCACAAAAGAGCTGCAAATAGGATAACCTTATATTTTGAATAATTACGTATTAACATTCGAGATTATCTTATTATTTGAATCCAACCTTTAGTAACTTCACTACCATCTCCTAAATCAAGTATATAAAAGTAAGTACCCTTTGGCAACTCACCATTTTTATAAGAGCCATCCCAAGAACTATCATAAGGAGCAGCTTCAAATACATTATTTCCATACCTATCAAAAATCTGCAGTGAATTGTTAGGAAATGTATTTGCACAATTAAGGATTAGGAAATCATTTACATTATCTTGGTTTGGCGAAAATATATTACAAATTGTACCACAAGTACTACATGGACTTACTACAGGTTGCACTGTAACCGAAGCTTCATTATTCTCTATTGTTTCATCAACTGGAAAAGAGTTTGTAAGGGTAGCAGTATTCTGAAGTAATCCTGACTCAACAACCGTTACTGTAATCTCTAAATTAACTATCTCTTCGGTAATTAGTTCATCAATAGTCCAAACACCTGTTACTTCATCATAAGTACCTTTTGTAGCAGTATCAGATACATAAACAAATCCTACATCCAATACATCGCTTACAGTAATATCTATGACACGGTCCATCGTCAAATTCGTAACCGTAATTGTAAACGTAATATTATCTCCTATTAAAGGCCTATCATTATCTACTATCTTTTCTACCAATAAATCTATTGGGTCTGGATTACAATCTGGGGTAAAAAATGGATCACATGGGTCTAACGGGTCAGTTGCATTTTCAGGTATAGCTTCTGTTGAAGAATCATCAATTACTAAAACCTCTTCTCCATCTGTAAGTCCATCACCATCAGTATCAGCGACATTAGGGTTTGTGCCAAGGTCATTTTCTTCATCAGTAGTTAAACCATCGTTATCACAATCACTAGTTCCAAGTGGTGTTCCTCCTATTGAGTCACAATCATCAAGTGGATTTGTATTATCAGTATTAACCTCTTGTCCATCTAAAATTCCATCCCCATCAGTGTCTGGATTATTAGGGTCGGTCCCAAGGTCGGCTTCTTCATCATTTGTTAACCCATCATTATCTGAGTCATCATCGCACTCTATTACAGAAATAGTTACATCTATAGATTCATTAGTACATGGTGAAGCCGCTGTATTAGTAGTGTATGTAAAAATATAATCTCCTAAAGGTAAACCATCAAAATCTACAATATTATCTGCTCCAATTGTTGGCGTACCTCCTGAAGGGCCTGATGTAAAAACCCAATTACCTGCATCTTGTCCATTAAGAGTAGAATTTAAATCTGTTGTTGTGGTTCCTCCATTTACTGAAGAATCACAAGCAATTGTATTTTCAGCTACACCTGCAGAAGGTTGATTATTAATTGTAGCTATAACTTCTGTTCTAACTGAGGCACAATCATTAGAACTAGCCTCAACAAAAAATGATGTAGTTGTTGTCAAACTAGGTGTTACAAAAGTACTTCCAGTGCCTAAAATTGCCCCTCCAGTTTCAACATTGTACCAATTTAAAGTAGCTCCACTTTGATTAGTTGTTGCAGTTAACGTAACTGTTCCTTGTTCACAACGAACTCCTCCAACAGTACTATCTATGGTAGGTGTTACATTAATCGTTAGCAGAATTTCTAATGTTGGGCTAGCACAATTATTTGTATCATCATAAAAGAAACCGAAATATCTACCCGGCGCATTAACAACACTATTTCTATGTGCACTTTCTTGTAATGGGTCTGCATTTGTACTCCAAGTCAACGTACTGCCAGCAGGTGCAGTATTTGTAACGTAATCATTTAAATCTATATTGATAGTATCACAAAAATCAATAGGCTCGGTAGTATCTAATTCAGGAGCTATACTTCCTGCATTACACGGTAAAATACATTGCGAAACTGTAATAGTTAATTCTTCTATTTGATTAGTACATGGAGCTATAGCACCAGTTGTTGTGTACCTAAATACATAACTGCCATCTGGCTGACCATTAAAATTTACGCTATTAGCACCATTAATAGTTGCTGTACTACCTGTGGGCCCACTTACAAAAGACCATCCTCCAGCATCTGCTCCTGTCAATTGATCATCTAAATCAATACTTGAGACACCATTTGCTGGAATACTACAAGCAGCAGCGTTTGTTGCTGTTCCAGGAGAAGGTGTTGTATTTGCTGTTATTATTATTTGCAAAGCTGGACTTGCACAATCATTTACAGTATCAAAAAAGAAACCAAAATATGTTCCAGCCGTATTTATTACACTTGTACTTAAATGAGTGCTATCATCATCTGGCGTAGCATTGCTTTGACTCCACCTTAATTCGGAACCTACAGGTGCTGAACTTGTTATATAATCATCTAAATCTTTATTAAACGTATCGCAAAAAACAGTTTCCTCCGTTGCATCTAATACGGGTGCTGTTGTGCCCGCCGCACAAGAATCATCTTCCAAAATAGTTATTGTGGCAGTATCAGATATATCAACTGTTAATGAAGTATTAGAAAGATTGCTCATTGAAATAGTTAAGTTTTCATCACCTTCAATTACACTATCTGTTTGGGGTGTGAAATTTACAGTCCTTACCTCACCTACATTGCCAGAAAAGTTTAAAGGTTGATTTGTAATAACGTTATAATCATTATTAGCTACTGTAGCAGAACCATCAGTTGTAGAAATTTCAACTCTAAAACCACCAACTACGGCATTGTCTAAAACAACATTTATACTTGCAGGTCCTCCATCTTCAGGAAAACTAATATCATCTATGGTTACAGTTGCTGTATCATCATCAATAATAGTATTTGTTGCTGTTCGGTTTGCAGGAACTGGGTCTAAAACTGCATCTCCAGATGTTATTTCCGTTAAAGTTATTATTACTGTTTCATTACCTTCAACAATAGCATCTTCTATAATGGGTACAGTTATATCAGTAGAAAATTGTCCAGCAATTATTGTGGCTGTACTACCAAAATCAGTAAAATCAACACCAGAAGCTGCGGTTCCCGTAACATTATATGTTACTACCGTATTTGAAGTTGTTGCAACTGTTTGAGATATTGTTAAAACCCCATTAGTAACTGCTCCACCACTATTTTCCGAACCATTAGTGGTATTAGTTATACTAACGCTAGCACTGTCATCATTAGTAATAGTACCAATTGCAGTAGCAGTTCCAATAGTAGATCCTGCACTTGGGTTACTTAAAGCTATTGTAAAGGTTTCATCTGGTTCAAAATCTGTATCTCCATTGACAACGACTGTAACTATAGTGCTTGATGTACCAGATGTTATTGTACCTGAACCATTTAAAATCTGAGTATAGTCCCCATCAGCTAATGTTGCAGTACCATCTGCTGTATTTATAGTAAAATCAATGTCACTAGTTGCATTACCCCCTCCGTCTACACTTACCGTAAATTCAAAATTACTTGTACCAGCGTCACCCTCTACCTGATTTATATCAGCAATACTTATTGCAGTAGCTGTGTCATCATTAGTTATTGTAGCAATTCCAACTGCATCTGATATGGTAGCATTTGTAGCATTAGTTATACGTATCCTAAAATTTTCATTAGCTTCAATATCCGTATCTCCGTTAACCGAAACTGTAACTGTAGTAGTTGAATCTCCATCATCTATAGTTCCGCTACCTCCAGTAATAGCTACATAATCAACACCAGGTGTAGCAGTGGTATTTGTGGTTTCTGTATTCACATCAAAATCGATATCATCTGAAGCTACACCACCGCCATCAACGCTAATTGTAAAAATAAAATCTGTAGTCCCACTATTGCCTTCAGCAATATTAATATTGTCTATACTTATGGTGTCACCATCATCATTCAGGATTCTACCTAAACCATTGCCATCTGTAATACTGGCATTGGATGGATTACTTATAAAAACTCTAAAGTCTTCATTTGGTTCAATATCAGTATCTCCATTAACAGTAACTGTAAGAGTAGTGCTATTAGTACCATCGAAAATGGTACCACTACCTCCAGTTATTGCAGTATAATCGATTCCTGCTATAGCTTGAACATCTGATGTATTAATAGTAAAATCAATATCTCCAACTGCATCTGCACCACCATCAACACTGACTGTAAAAATAAAATTCGTAGTACCTGAATCCCCCTCTGAAAGAACACGATTTCCAATGCTTATCTGTTGATCATCATCTTGATTTGTGACAGAAAGCTGAGGAACATCTGGACCAACTAAAGGGTTATAATCAGTATCAGCCGAAGAAGGATTTCCAGTATTAATTACATCAACAATATCTCCATCTATAATAGCATCATCAACTCCAGTAATAGTTAAAGTAGCTCCTGTATCCCATTCTGCAGGAGTTATTGTAATATTTGTAGGTCCAGAAGTTTCGGTAGCGTCATAACCATTAATAGGTATGATTACATCTGCCGTTGGTTGACTTGTAAGTGTAAAAATAAAATCTGTCGTTCC
>CAYTRI010000083.1:0-10968 GCA_964440105.1 uncultured Flavobacteriaceae bacterium | reverse complement strand
GTTATATTTTTACTTAAAGATTGCCTTTTTGTAAATAAATACTATCTTTGCACCCGCCTTAACGGCTGGTACACAAACCTTACGAGTAAAAATGATGGAGTTGAAGGAGTTTTTTATTCCTTTTTCAGGATTGAAGTTAGGAAAACACGAGTTTGAGTACACGATTAACAATACGTTCTTTGAGTCTTTTGGTTATGAAGAATTTAATTCATCATCGATTAACTTAAAAGCTGTTTTAAATAAGATGAATACGATGATGGAACTAGACATCGAAGCATCTGGTAGTGTAAATGTTAATTGTGATTTAACTAGCGAACCTTACAATCAAGAAATCGAATCAGATTTACAATTGGTTATAAAGTTTGGTGAAGCGTATAATGATGAAGATGATGAAATTTTGGTAATTCCTCATGGAGAATACCAAATTAACATTGCTCAATATGCTTATGAAATGTTGGTTTTAGCAGTTCCGCAAAAAAGAGTTCATCCAGGTGTGCTAGATGGAACGTTAAAATCTGAAGTATTAGATAAGCTTGAAGAGCTGCAACCAAAAGAAACAATAGATAATAAAGAAGATACAGACCCTAGGTGGGACGGATTAAAAAAATTATTAACGGATAAATAGGCAACAATGGCACATCCTAAAAGAAAAATATCAAGAACAAGAAGAGACAAGAGACGTACACATTACAAGGCGGTTGCTCCAACAATTGCTAAAGACTCTTCAACTGGCGAAATGCACTTGTACCACAGAGCTCATTGGTTTGAAGGTAAGTTGTATTACAGAGGTCAGGTTTTAATTGATAAAACAGAGGAAGAAACTGCTGCTTAGGTAGTTGTATCTTTATAGGAATAGTAACTCTCGATTTAAGTATCGGGAGTTTTTTTATGGAATTAACTCATTTTTTAAAAACGAGTTGTTTTGGCGCAAAAAGTCATTAAAAATCACTATTTTTCATCACTTTTTGGTCTAATTTCACCTTTTTTGACAAAAAACGAACATTAGCATGACAAAAAAAACGGCAGCAATTACGGCTGTAGGAGCTTATTTGCCAGACTTTATCCTTACCAATCAGCTATTGGAAACTATGGTAGATACCAATGATGAATGGATTACTTCCCGAACTGGTATTAAAGAAAGAAGAATTTTAAAGAAAGAGGGCGCTGGAACTTCATATTTGGCTATAAAAGCTGCTGAAGATTTAATAAAGAAAAAAGACCTAAATCCATTAGAGATTGATTTAGTACTAGTTGCTACCGCAACTCCTGATATGATGGTTGCCTCAACGGCGGCTTATGTTGCTTCTGAGATAGGAGCAACAAATGCATTTTCTTACGATTTACAAGCGGCTTGTTCTAGTTTTTTATATGGCATGTCTACTGCTTCTAGCTATATAGAGGCAGGCAGATACAAAAAAGTATTGTTGATAGGAGCAGATAAAATGTCTTCTATTATAGATTATACAGATAGAACCACGTGTATCATTTTTGGTGATGGTGCCGGAGCAGCACTTTTTGAGCCAAATGAGGAAGGACTTGGGTTACAAGATGAATATTTAAGATCTGATGGAATTGGAAGAAATTTTCTAAAAATGGATGCTGGCGGATCTATTCTACCTGCTTCAGAAGAGACGGTTAAAAACAATAAGCACTATGTCTATCAAGATGGCAAATCAGTGTTCAAATTTGCTGTTTCTAATATGGCAGATGTGTCTGGAAAAATAATGGAACGCAATAACCTCTCTCATGATGATGTGCAATGGTTAGTTCCTCACCAAGCCAATAAACGAATAATAGATGCTACTGCAAGACGTATGGGTGTGGAAGATAGTAAAGTGATGATGAATATTCATCGTTATGGGAATACTACTTCTGCTACATTACCATTACTTCTTGCCGACTATGAAAATCAATTAAATAAAGGTGATAATCTAGTATTTGCCGCTTTTGGAGGGGGATTTACTTGGGGATCTATTTATTTAAAATGGGCATATTAACTAACTAGAATAACTAAATCAAATTCAATGGATATTAAAGAAATTCAAAGCTTGATCAAGTTTGTTGCCAAATCTGGCGCGAGTGAAGTAAAGTTGGAAATGGAGGATATCAAGATTACTATTCGTACAGGTGATCAATCTAGTTCTCCAGAAACCACAATAGTACAACAAATACCTATGGCTTCTGCCCCAGTTGCTGCTGTTCCAGCTCCAGTTGCTGCTGAAGCTGCTGCTCCAGCCGCTACGTCTGCTGCTTCAGAGGAGGACGATTCAAAATACATTACTATAAAATCACCAATAATTGGCACCTTTTATAGAAAGCCAGCACCAGACAAGCCTAATTTTGTGGAGGTTGGTAAAGATATTCAACAGGGAGATGTCCTTTGCGTGATAGAAGCAATGAAACTTTTCAATGATATTGAATCTGAAGTTTCAGGAAAAATTGTCAAAATTTTAGTTGATGATTCTTCGCCAGTTGAATTTGACCAACCGCTATTTTTGGTTGACCCATCATAATTTTAAGTTTAGAAGTTAGAAGTTTTAAAGTTTAAAGCGAATGCATTTAAACAAGTAAACTACTAAACCGTAAACTCTTAAACTAAAAAGATATGTTTAAAAAAATATTGATTGCCAATAGAGGAGAAATTGCACTTCGGGTGATACGAACTTGCAAGGAAATGGGCATCAAAACTGTTGCCGTTTATTCAAAAGCAGATGAGGAAAGCTTACATGTACGTTTTGCAGATGAAGCAGTTTGCATTGGCCCGGCTCCTAGTAGCGAATCCTACTTAAAGATTCCAAATATTATTGCAGCAGCAGAAATTACAAATGCAGATGCTATTCATCCAGGATATGGATTTCTTTCTGAAAATTCTAAGTTTTCTAAGATTTGCGCTGAACATCAAATTAAGTTTATTGGTGCTTCTGGTGATCAGATAGATAGAATGGGCGATAAGGCTACTGCAAAGGAAACTATGAAAAAAGCTGGTGTTCCTTGTGTTCCTGGCTCAGAAGGACTGCTAAAAGATGTTGCAGATGCCAAGAAAACAGCTAAAAAGATGGGCTATCCCGTAATGATAAAAGCTACTGCTGGAGGTGGTGGTAAAGGGATGCGCGCTGTTTGGAGTGAAGACGAGATGGAAGAGTTATATGATAGCGCGGTACAAGAAGCTTCTGCGGCTTTTGGTAATGGCGCTATGTACATGGAAAAATTGATTGAAGAACCACGCCATATAGAAATTCAAGTAGTTGGAGACCAATATGGAAAAGCATGCCATCTTTCAGAACGTGATTGCTCTGTACAAAGAAGACATCAAAAGCTTACCGAAGAAACTCCATCACCTTTTATGACAGATAAGTTAAGGGATGATATGGGTAAGGCAGCGGTGAAAGCTGCTGAATACATTAAATACGAAGGCGCAGGAACTGTAGAATTTTTGGTAGATAAACATCGAAAATTTTACTTCATGGAAATGAATACTCGTATTCAAGTGGAACATCCTATTACAGAACAAGTTGTTGATTACGACTTAATTCGAGAGCAAATCTTAGTGGCTGGTGGCGTTCCAATTTCTGGAAAAAACTATGTCCCAAAATTGCATTCAATAGAGTGTAGGATTAATGCGGAAGACCCATACAATAACTTTAGACCTTCCCCAGGAAAGATTACTACTTTACACACACCAGGAGGTCATGGTATTCGCTTAGATACGCATGTATATGGTGGTTATATAATTCCACCAAATTACGATTCTATGGTGGCAAAGTTAATTACAACTGCGCAGACGCGTGAAGAAGCAATTAACAAAATGCGCAGGGCCTTAGATGAATTTGTAATTGAAGGAGTAAAAACTACGATACCATTTCATAGACAATTAATGGATCATCCAGATTATTTGGCAGGTAATTATACCACTAAGTTCATGGAAGATTTTGAAATGGATGAAAAATATGATTATTAAAATAGACCCCGATTTATCGGGGTTTTTGCTTTTATGGAATTAAGTTATTGGGAATATAAAACATGGCTCTTCAACATTGATTTTACCATAGTTGGCAGTGGCATTGTAGGCTTAACTACTGCTATTAATCTTAAAAAGCGTTTTCCTAAAGCCAAAATCCTAATTTTAGAAAAAGGAATTCTACCTCAAGGAGCGAGTACAAAGAATGCTGGTTTTGCTTGTTTTGGAAGTGCCTCAGAATTACTTTCCGATTTAAAGAGCCATAGTGAGAAAGAGGTTTTAAAACTTGTTCAACAGCGTTGGGAAGGCATTCAAGAGCTTCGAGCATTACTAGGAGATAAAATCCTTCAGTTTCAACAGAATGGCGGTCATGAATTGTTTTTAGAAAAGGATAAAGCACTGTTCAACATCTGTTATGACAAACTACCAATGCTAAATACACTTTTGCTTCCTGTTTTTAAAGAAGATGTGTTTGAACTAACGGATAACAAATTTGGATTTAAGGGAGTAAATAGTTCTTTTATAACTCAAAAGTATGAAGGACAAATAGACACGGGTAGAATGATGCAGGGCTTGTTGGATATTGCTAAAAAGAATAAAATAAAAGTCCTGAATGCTGTTAGCGTAGAAGATTTTTTGGAAAAAGAAGAAAGTGTTTTAGTTAAGACCAATCAGTTCGAGTTTAACACTCAAAAACTCCTTATTACTACAAACGGTTTTGCTTCACAACTTTTAAATGAAAATGTAAAACCGGCAAGAGCACAAGTTTTAATTACCAAACCTATTGAAAACCTCAATATAAAAGGCACGTTTCATTTTGATGAGGGGTACTATTATTTTAGAAATAT
Source organism: uncultured Flavobacteriaceae bacterium (assembly GCA_964440105.1). Classification (GTDB taxonomy): domain Bacteria; phylum Bacteroidota; class Bacteroidia; order Flavobacteriales; family Flavobacteriaceae; genus Croceitalea. The sequence continues at coordinate 6,162 of CAYTRI010000083.1, read as the reverse complement.
TGATAACCGAATTCTTTTTGGTGGGGGAAGAAATTTAGACTATCAAGCTGAAGAAACTAGCGAATTTGGAAAAACTGAATTAGTTCAGAATGAATTACAGCGATTATTGAAGGAGATTATTTTACCCGATGTAAGCTTTCAAATTGACAAAAGTTGGAGTGGAATTATGGGCGTAGGAAGCAAGAAAAAACCTATCATAAAACAGGTCTCTAACAATGTTTTTTGTGGTGTTCGATTAGGAGGTATGGGCATTGCTATTGGCAGTTTAGTTGGCAAAGAATTGGCAGAATTAGTTTAGGATGAAAGAAGCAGCATATCAGTTTTGCGAGGACTATATATTGGGGAGGCTCCAAAGAATTAAAATCAATATTGAGGAAATAAATACGTCTCTTAATTCTGAAACTAAAAGTAGTGCAGGCGATAAACATGAAACAGGGAGAGCAATGCTACAGCTAGAACGTGAAAAACTAGGTAGGCAATTATTAGAAGCAGAAAAAACTGTACAATTGCTGCAAAAAGTTAATGTAACAAAACAAGCGGACATCGCTATTTTAGGAAGCGTAATTGAAACTAATACTGCCACATATTACATTGCTATCTCAGCGGGTAAATTTGAATTTAATGGCCAAGATATTTATTGCATTTCTGCAAACACACCTATAGGAAAATTGTTAATGAGTAAATCGCAAGGAGATATATTTGCGTTTAACGGAGTTCAACACAAAATATTGAAAGTCAATTAATTGTCCTAAATTTCATTTAACTTTTTCTTTAAAGAATAGTTCTTCTTCTTGATTATCTTTAAAAGGTTAACCAAAAAATAAATAATCATGACAACAAAAGAAGTAGCAAACAAGTTTGTAAACCTATGTAAAGAAGGTAAATACGATGAAGCTTACGGTATGTACGCTAGTAATGCAGTGAGTGAAGAAATGCCTGGCATTCCTAATCATATTACTAAGGGAAAGGAAAACATTGTTGAGGAATACCAAAAATGGGCAGAAAGTGTCGAAGAAATGCATGGGGGCTCTGTAGGAGAACCAATGGTCGCTGGAAATCATTTTGTAGTACCAATGTCAATTGACGCCACTTTTAAGGACAGGGGGAGACAGCAAATGGATGAGCTTTGCGTATATCAAGTAGAAAATGACCAAATAACAAGAGCAACGTATCACTATCAATTACCTGATATGGGTCAAGGAATGTAGGTATACTAATCCAATTTTGGTTTTTGCCGATTTACTTTTATTGATGAAGTCACTTTTTTAGATTTTAATCGCCTTTCAATCGACGATTTAGAAGGCTTTGTTGGTTTTCGTTTTTTGGGAACATGCAAAGCCTTTTTTAGTAGATCAAAAAAGCGTTTAATGACTAGTTGTTTGTTTTTGTGTTGGCTTCGAGCTTCATCACATTGTAGAATTAAAGAATTTTCTTTTGTTAAGCGATTCGCAAGCTTTAGTAAGAACCTTTCTTTTTCTTTGGTAGTTAAGCCTTGAGATTTTGTTAAATTAAAACTAAGCTCAACCTTAGAAGAAACCTTATTTACATGTTGTCCTCCAGTACCACTACTTCTAATGGCCTTAAACTGTAATTCTGATATTAACTTCTCTTTGTCCATTTTCTTTTAACCAAAATTATGACAATTGAATTTTAATCGTTCATAATTATTCGTTTATTGACCAAAAGTAATCGAACATTTAGAAATACTCTTGCATGTATTTTTAAAACATGAAGACTTTTAAAAAATACAGTTTGGCTATTCTCAGCCACTCCTTCTATAAAATAATAACCACCTTTAAAATGATTATTCACCACGTAAACTTCAAAACCAGAATCTTTGGAAATCTCTAATTCATGTGGATAAATAAGTATGGAAGCATCCATTTCACTATACTCTTTTAATAACGAAATCGGTAGTTCATTTACCTGCCCAAAAAGTGAGGCAATATATTTCTGCTTAGGTTTTTGATATAATTGCTGAATAGCATCATGAGCTATCATTTTACTTTCCTTTAGAACAAGAACATTATCTGCAAAAGAAAGTACGTCATTTGGGTCGTGAGTGGCATTTATGACTGTAATCCCTTTCTCTTTTAAGTACGGAAAAAGGCTATGCCTTAACTGATTCTTTTTAAACTGATCTATGCTGCTAAATGGTTCATCAAGTAGCAGTATTTCTGGCTCTTGGGCTAAAGCACGTGCTAGCGCAACCCGTTGTTTTTGACCTCCACTAAGGTTTTTAACTTTTACATTAGCAAAATCAACTAGTTCTATAACTTCTAAAAGTTCTTGAATTCGTTCTTTATGGTTTTCCTGTTCAAAAACAGAAAGGAATTCTGCAATATTTTCTGCCACCGAGGTAAAAGGCATTAAATCAAAATCTTGAGCCACATACCTCATATATTTTTCGCCTGGCACCAAATTAAAATTAGGACCTAAAACTTGTTCCTTATTCCAAAAAATCTCTCCAGAATCTAAGTCTAGCAAACCATAAATAGCTTTAAGTAAGGTACTTTTACCTGACCCACTTTCGCCCATTATAGAAAGGTGGGTTCCTTTCTCAACAGAAAAAGAAATGTCTTCAAGAACCTTAATCTTGTTATAGGAAAAAGAGATGTTGTTTATATTAAGCATATGGGTCTTAAAAAGTAAAATCCGCTTCTAAAGAAACGGATTTTATCTAACTATTATTTTAATAGAAAATTAGTCTTTAAACTCTTTTAGCACTGCTTGATTTGGTAATTGATTATAACCCATATTGAATAAGGTAAAGCCAAAAATATCTGCATACTGTTCTATGGTTTTGCTAACAGGAGTTCCAGCACCATGTCCTGCATTAGTTTCAATACGAATTAGCGTTGGGTTATTACCAGCTTGTTTTTCTTGAAGCTCTGCTGCAAACTTAAAACTATGTGCTGGTACAACACGGTCGTCATGGTCGCCAGTAGTTACCAAAGTAGCAGGGTATTCAACACCTTCTTTTACATTATGCACTGGAGAGTAGCCTTTTAAATATTCAAACATTTCTTGACTTTCTTCTGCAGTTCCATAATCATAAGCCCATCCAGCACCTGCAGTAAACGTATGATAACGTAACATGTCTAAAACTCCAACAGCGGGTAATGCTACTTGCATTAAATCTGGTCTTTGTGTCATAGTCGCACCTACTAAAAGCCCTCCGTTAGAACCACCTCTAATTGCCAGGTATTCTTTTGAAGTGTATTTGTTTGCAATTAGATATTCTGCTGCGGCAATAAAGTCATCAAAAACATTTTGTTTCTGTGTTTTAGTGCCAGCAACATGCCATTTTTTACCATACTCCCCACCACCTCTTAGGTTTGGAACAGCATAAACACCACCCTGTTCCATCCATACCGCATTTACGATACTAAAAGAAGGTGTAAGGCTAATATTAAAACCTCCATAACCATAAAGGATTGTTGGGTTCTTACCGTTAAGCTCAACACCTTTTTTGTGGGTTATAATCATAGGCACTTTTGTACCATCTTTAGAATCATAGAAAACTTGAGTAGATTCATAATCTGCAGGATTAAAATCAATTTCTGGCTTCCAATATTGTGCGTATTCACCAGTTTCTACATTGTATTTGTAAGAAGACCCAGGAGTATTGTAATTGGTAAAAGAAAAGTAGAATTCTTTATCTTCTTTTTTTCCGCCAAACCCACCAGCACTACCAACACCGGGAAGCTCTACTTCACGAACAAGTTTTCCATCAAAATCATACTGTAGCACTTTAGAAATGGCATCAACCATATATTCCGTAAAGAAATATCCACCACCGGAACCAGCAGTTAATACATTTTCAGTTTCTGGAATAAAATCCGTCCAATTATCTGGAGTGGGATTAGAAGCATCAGTAACAACAATCTTTTTATTTGGCGCATCCATATTGGTGACCATAAAAAGTTTGGAGCCTTCATTTTCCATCACATAGGTGTCGGAATCGGTATTGTCTAAAATGGTAATTAAATCCCCATCGTTCTCTAAATCTTTTAAATATAATTTATTACCAGATGTAGAGGTAGATGCTGTAATAATTAGGTAACGCTGGTCTTCTGTAAGGTAACCACCCACATAACGGTGTTTTTCTTCTGGGGTGCCTCCAAAGATGATTTTATCTTCAGATTGTGGCGTACCCACTTTGTGGTAATACAATTTATGTTGGTCAGTTTTTGCAGAAAGCTCACTTCCTTTAGGCTTATCATAGCTTGAGTAATAAAAGCCCTCATTGCCTTTCCATGAAATACCGCTAAACTTTATGTCTACCAAGGTATCTTCTACCTGTTCTTTGGTTTTAGCATTAATGACGATTGCTTTTCTCCAATCACTACCACCTTCTGAAATTAGGTAGCCAGCCATAGAACCATCTTTAGTAAAACTTAAACCGGCTAGTGAAGTTGTAGCATCTTCAGAAAATGTATTTGGGTCTAGAAATACTTCTTCAGGCCCATCTCCCTTTTTACGATAGACTACATATTGGTTTTGAAGCCCATTGTTTTTATAGAAATAGGTATACTCACCTTCTTTAAATGGCGAACCTAATTTTTCGTAGTTCCAAAGTTTTTCAAGGCGATTTTTTAAATCTTCTCTAAATGGTATGCTATCTAAATAGCCAAAAGTGGTTTTGTTTTGAGTTTCTACCCAAGATTCTGTTTCTGGGCTTCTGTCATCTTCAAGCCAACGATAAGGGTCGCTTACTTCAGTTCCAAAATACGTATCTACAGTATCAACTTTTTGAGTGGTAGGATAGTTCACAACGATAGGGTCTCTCTTTTTTTCAGTTTCACAGGCAGCCAAAACTAGGACTGCCAATAGGAAGGTTATTTTTTTCATTATTAGGTGGATTTGACCTCTCGAAAATACCATAAAAAGGCCTAAAAACGCGGAAAACGAAAAATGCTTAACTTTTTTTAACGAATCTGGACAAACCTTGTCATTTCGAGCGTTGCGAGAAATCTAAATAAACTATAGCATAGATTTATTAATCGTGCCGATATTCATCGGAACTCATTTCGAAATGACTCTGATTTCTTTGAAGCAATTGTAGGTTTACACCAACTTGTTCTCCACTAAATACTCCGCAATCTGCACCGCATTGGTTGCCGCTCCTTTTCTTAGATTGTCTGAAACTATCCACATGTTTAAGGTATTTCTTTGCGTTTCATCTCTGCGAATACGCCCTACAAAAACATCATCTTTATCATGCGCAAAAATTGGCATAGGGTAGGTGTTGGTGTCTGGATTATCTTGCACCGTAACACCAGGAGTTTCGCTAAGCAGTTTTCTAACGTCAGCTAAATCAAAATCGTTATGGAATTCTACATTTACAGATTCTGAATGTCCACCGGCGGTTGGAATACGTACTGCTGTGGCAGAAACTGAAAATGTGCGGTCATCTAATATTTTTTGCGGCTCACGGGCAAGTTTCATTTCTTCTTTTGTGTATCCATTTTCTAGAAAAACATCACAATGTGGCAATGCGTTTCTGTTAATGGGGTATGGATAAGCCATCTCTCCTTTAACACCTGCCATTTCGTTCTCTAATTGTTGGACTGCTTTAACTCCCGTTCCAGAAACGGATTGGTAGGTTGAGATAACAACCCGTTTCATTTTATACTTGAGATGTAGTGGATTTAAGGCCATTACCAACTGAATAGTAGAACAATTAGGGTTGGCAATTATTTTATCTTCTGAAGTTAATTCTGATGCATTAATTTCAGGGACCACCAATTTTTTGGTTGGATCCATACGCCATGCAGATGAATTGTCAACAACTGTAGTGCCAACCTCAGCAAATTTTGGCGCCCATTCTACAGAGGTATCACCACCTGCGGAAAAAATGGCTATGTCTGGTTTTGCTGCAACGGCAGTATTTAAACCAATAATAGTGTATTCTTGATTTTTATAAGTTAACTTCTTACCTACGGAACGTTCTGAAGCTACCAACAACAATTCTGAAATTGGAAAATTACGTTCCGCTAATACTTTTAACATAACCTCGCCAACCATACCGGTTGCACCAACAACTGCTACTTTCATGCTTTACCAATTTTAAGAGAGCAAAGGTAATCTGGAATTTTAGATAGACAAGCAAAAAGAAGAGTAATTATTAAAATACAACAAAAAGTTATATTTATAACA
>CAYTRI010000082.1:0-11205 GCA_964440105.1 uncultured Flavobacteriaceae bacterium | reverse complement strand
GGTATTCAAATCCGTGAACTCCAGCAACAATTGTAAATACAGGTCCATCACTCTTCCCCTTGAGTATGGATATCGGTAAGAAGGTTTGGTTGTTTCTCGAATCTTGGAATTCAATGCGGATATTTTCCTTAAGCGGTCTCGTGTCATTAGAAAGAATATCAATAAAGTTATTTTGCGCTATTCCTATATGAACGAAAAAAAATAGTAAAGCGACATAGAAAAGTCTTGACATTATGAGTGATTTTAATTCTGATTTTTACTGATACCAACAACACTAAATTATTAAAATTACTTTAAAAAATAATCTTACTAATAAACTGGGTGCTTTACTGTACGGAATTGAAAAACATCTGTTTGGTATCGTTGAATATCAAATAAATAATATTTAAAAAGAATTTTATAACCTTTATGAATGTACGTAGCATTCACCTTCTTTGCATCGACAATACTTTCTATTATATAAATGAAGAAAGACTAGACTTATTGAAGGAACATATATAGCTTCTTCGAACAATGGAAATAACGATAGTTTTTCATTTATTATAACTAAAGCTAAAAGTAACCAACTTACCCATAATGCAAAACGCACCCATCTCTTTGAGGTGTTTTTGCTAGACCACCAAATTGCAATGAAGGAAACTATTAAAAAAATGACATCTATAATACCCCACCATTCTAAATAAGAGTCTCCAATACCTAAAATTCCAGCTTGGGTAACAAATAAAAGTGGAGTTGCCAAACAATGAATTAAACACAATGAACTCGCCATTGCTCCAATGATATCTGACTTTGAAGTAAATTGAAATGTGTTCATAATACTTTTTGATAATTACTTGATTTAATCAATTTAATTTAGAGCATTTCCACTGGCCAATTATCTTGATATCCGTTTAACCAATTTTTTGAATCAAGTTCATGGTCAGTCGCTAGGCAAGCGTCAAGATTAGCTCTCATTTGTTTTTCGTTCATTGTTTGACCAATAAATACAATTTCGTTTTTTCTATCGCCAAATTTTATGTCCCATTCTTCTTCAATTTGATCTTGATTTTCTAAAAAACTCATATACTGTGCACGTTTTTGAAAAGGCATACTGCTCCACCAAACACCAGCGCTATCTGTTCTTAAAGAGCCTCCGGCTTGCCCCCAAATCAAAGCTTGGTCTGGGCGTGAGGCAATCCAAAACAATCCCTTACTCCGAATCACGTTATGTGGAAATTGATTTTGAATATAATGCCAAAAACGATTTGGGTCAAATGGTTTTTTATTTCGATAGACAAAAGAACTGATTCCATATTCTTCCGTTTCTGGTGTATGTTCTTCTTTATTCAATTCTTCTATCCAACCTGCACTTTGCTCCGCTTCTTCAAAATCAAATAATCCCGTATTTAGTATTTCTTTAGGTGCAATCTTACTATAGCTTGATTCTAGAATATGGGCAGATGGGTTTAATTTTGTAATAATCTTCTTAAGAACTCCTAGATGCTCCTTATTAACCAAATCTGTTTTATTTAGAACAATAACATTGGCAAACTCGATTTGGTCTGTTAGTAAATCTACAATGGTACGATAATCGCCCTCCATATCAGAAAGTTCTCTATCCATCAAAGTCTCTGGACTCCCAAAATCTTTAAAGAAATTAAAAGCGTCTACAACGGTGACCATAGTATCTACATAGCTAAAGCGCGATAGGTCAATGCCGTTTTCTTCATCAATGAAAGAGAAGGTTTGTGCCACAGGAACGGGCTCGCTAATTCCTGTACTTTCAATAAGTAAATAATCAAAACGATTTTCTTTTGCTAATCGTTCTACCTCAATCATCAAATCTTCCCTTAAAGTACAGCATATACAACCATTGCTCATTTCAACTAGTTTCTCTTCGGTTCGTGAAAGGGTGTTTTCACTTTTTACCAATTCTGCATCTACATTTACTTCGCTCATATCATTAACAATAACTGCTACTTTTAAGCCTTCTTTATTATGCAACACATGGTTAAGCAAAGTTGTTTTACCTGCCCCTAGGAAACCGCTTAGAACGGTGACTGGTAATTTTTTATTTTTTATCATTTTTCTTTTTACAGTTAGGTTCTTTTTGTTTATTAATTTGAATGCTGTAATGATCTCTAAAATTGTTTCAATAGTGTAATCTTACTGATGGTTTGTGTGCTTCGTTGTATTGGGTCAAATGCATCGGTTTGGGTATCATTAAAAACCAAATAAATGAAAGAAAGTGGCATATACTCCCAACTAAACCTCACATTCCACCTCCCTTGCTCGTCAAAACTATTGTACTGATAAAAAGTAGATAATTGCACCCTTGGATTAAGAGCTAATCGTAAACTTCCGGTATACAAATCGGTATTTAAATCTTCAGTGAGAATACCTAAACCATTAATATTGTTGTGTTCATAATTTCCAGTGATTGCAATATGAGGCAATGGTGCATATCGAAGTCCAGTATTTACGGTATTGCGCGTACCATTATAGAATTTACCAAAATTGAAACTCAGTGATCCGGAAAACTTTTTGGATTGGTCTGTATTATAGCGTAGTGTATATCTTGTATAATTATATTCTCCTTGTTCAATCTGTAACCCTAAAGGAGCAAAATTAAAATTAATGTTCTGCCAGGTTGGGGTAAATGAAGCTTCAACAAAACTATTGTCTTTAAACCAAGTATAAATGGGGAATATGTACAAGTTGGATTGTTGAAAATTTCCAAAATCTTCAAAATCATGAAAATAATTGAAGAAAACTCCAGGATCCCAACGGCGAACAAAAGGTAACCATTTAGGTCTGACAATGGCATACCCTCCTGGACTATGAAGGACAAAGTCTTTTTGCGCAACAAACCCCATATCTGGAGCATAATCCGGACTTACAAAATCAGTAATATATCCCATATAATACTTATTTGTCCTTGAAGTAATTCCAAGTCTGCCCGAAAAACCTGTATCCTTTGTCTCACTATCTAATGAAGTTGATAAAAGGTAGGTCAATGTAAGATCAGGTTTTGGACGAATCAATCCATCAATTGAAATGGTCGTATTATTTTGACTTTCTAATCCTAAATCACTTAAAGAATCGTCCAAACGATAAGTGACCATGGCTCCAATATTATTCTCTTTTCCATAATTTTTGGTGTATCGTGCCACCCCAAAGGTGCTTCCAGGGCTATCATCAGTTTCTCGTTGTCGTACGGCCAAGGCCGCAATTGTTCTATTTTCATCCCTATCGGTATATCGTGCACCAGCATCCAACGGGGCTGGGGTAGCGTTAAAACTATTGGACAGACCAATGGTTCTGCTAAAAAAGGGCCGAACCCGAAAGCCGCCTGCACCGGCCCAAATACCAGAATTTTCTAAAAAGAACTGGCGCCTTTCAGGGAAAAAAATATTAAACCGTTCTAGGTTATTAACTGCCCGATCAACATCTGCTTGAGCAAAGTCTGTGTTGATAGTCAAATCCAACACCGCATTAGGGTTAATGGCCCATTTCACATCGCCCCCCACTTTGGACTCATTAAACTTACCTGTGAGCATGTCACCCGCTTTGTTTTCGTCATACTGATACAGGGCATATGGTTCGATACGAATATTGGCAGATGGTGGTGGCACCTCTATACCTGTGAGCTTAGCTGCATAAATCATACGATTTTCAGAGAAGGATTGTGGTATTGCCGGATATACTGTTTTTTCATAGTCTTTGCGTGCCAATCGAAAAAAAGTAATGCCCCATTCCACGGGAACGCCATCTATAGGTTTGTCATATCGAATCGATTTAAAGGGAATGGCGAATTCCGCATAGTAGCCCTTATCGGTTCGTTGCGTGCGAACACGCCATAAAGCGTTCCAATCTTCATCTCTATTACGGTCATTAAAACTCTGTACATCTTGTTGATTCCCATAAGGAGTTGTTTGAAATGAGACAGCGTATTGTTTGGTATTCTGAGCGTCGATTTGAATTCCGAAAACATCGTTTTCAAGGCCATTAAAATCCCTACTTAAATCCTGCATTCGAATACCTTTTTTACCTAACGAATCCCTTGCAAAAACTCCGAAATACAGGTTTTTATCATCATATAAAATTCGTACTTCGGTTGGGTTTTTGATTATCCCCCCTTGGACGGGTTCTACTCGAAAAAAGTCGGTGATAGGTTCCGCTAAATTCCAATCTACTTCATTCAATCGACCATCTACCGTTACCACACCTTTAGCCTTGGAAGCTGTAATGCTCACTGGAATTTCTGGTGGCGGAAAATTATCAGTTTCGTTTTCTTGAGCTAAAACTAAAGTGCCATGGAATGCTAAAATGAGAAAAATTTTAAGTTTCATTCTAATCTTAATTTAATATTCCAACTTGTTTCCACTTTTCAGCAATTAAAACACCAAAACCAAAAAGAGTAAGAGCAATGAATAAAATAACCAGAATCGCAATCATGTTATCATGAACTTTACTCTTATAATTAAAACTAGGAAGGCTGGCATAATCTGCTTGTGTAAAATCTATGTTGTTATAAAGAAAGGGCATAAAATGTTTTCTCCATTCTCCTGAAAAACTCATCACTTGCCTTCTATAATACTCATAATCTTCAGCAGAGTTACCCGCCATCTTATTTAGGGATTCTTGAGTTAAGATTGCTGGTGATATCCATTTAAAATTACCAATCCAATTCTGCTGATTTTGTAATTGTGTTTCAAAAGAATTGACTAGTGGCTCCAATTCTTCCTTTATTAATTTTTGAGAAGCCATATATTTGTGATAAAAGCCTCTTGACTGTGTAGAATCATTGATGGCATATTCTGGATGATCACGTAAGAAATTATCGAGAATTTGATCTTGTCTTTCTGTAACTTCTGCTTTAAGAGCGCGCATCTCATTAATCATCATATTGCGGGAAGGCATGGGATAAAGAGTGTTTCCTAGTTGATTCAATACAGAGGGAATCAATAATACAAATAGCACCCAAAGGCCCAATAGGGCAACTGCATTCTTTGAAGACGTGCCTACCCAAAGGTTAACCAAAAAAACCAAGGAGAACCAGAACATCATATAGACTAATGCCACGGCTATTAAGCTTAAAAAAGCATTGATTTCTGATAAAAGGTTAAAACCAAGAATCAAAAAAACAACACTTAATGATAAAATAACCAATATTGATAGCCATAAAAAACGTAACCCCAATTTTTGTAATACCCATGTTTGAATGCCTATTGGTTGCGAAGCAAGTAATCGTAATGAACCACTTTCTTTTTCAGCGGAAAGTACGTCATACGAAAAGGCAATAATTAGTAAGGGTAATAGAAATACGATGACAAAAGCTAAATCAAAACTCCCAAATAATAATTGGACAGGGCTTGTCATTTCAGTAAAGTTGAGTGCAGTATCTTCTCCACTTACTTTAGGTTTGACATAATCAGTAAACAAATCTGCTTGACCAGTTGAAATAAAGCCCATAGATAGGAGTTCCATAGCAGCTACTCTTGGATGATAATTTCCCACAGCCATGGGACTAGTTGGAATTGTCCATGGGGTAGCGTTAACTGTCATGCCTTGTTCAATAGAATCTAACAGTTTTAGCATCATAGCATCACTTTCCTTTATTTTTGATTTAGCTGCTGCAATATCACTTTTACGCTTATCAACTTTTTGAATTCCATTATAACCAGAAAAACCAAAAAGCATCAATAAAATAATACTTAGAAGTTGTATCCATCTGCTTCTTAGTAACAGTTTTAGTTCATATTTAAAATTATAAGAAAGCATAGTCAAAAGTTTTTTGTGGTGAAAAATAAAAATCCAAATGAAGCCAACAACCATATTCCCATAATGCTAATATTTGAGGCATTCTTTTCAAGTGTTGATTCTAATTTTGGAGGGTCATATTTAAAAGCTGGCAATTGTTGCCAAAAATTGGCACTAGCCTTATATCCTCTTTGTCCATACTCAGTATTTTGGGCTGTATTGTTGTTTAAGAATTGTTGGGTGTCAATCCTATAAGTTTCCGCGGCATCAGCAAAATCCCAATGGGTAGCATAATCGGTATTTGCTATTGCCATGCTCAAGAATCGCGTTGGGAGATAAGGTGAGATGGCCGCCAAACTCCTATAAACTTTAGACTGGTTTGTAAATTGTTCTTTTAAATAATTATAGTGTTTAAAATAGACCTCGGCTTCATGTTCTTCTCCTTTTTGTGTTCTATAAGCCGCAAAATTGAATGGTAATTGATGGAGACTATCAACTCCATATTCTATCAATACTTGTTGTTCTAACATTTTTGCTTCTTTGCTCCAAGGGTTGTGCCCATCCAAACCTGCTTTTTTGTCTTTAAGAACACTAGTCTCAAACTCTTGTCGAGTGGGGTACGGATATTTACTTTCAGCAATATTGCTAGCTGCTTTTGGGGCAGCTAAGCAAGCGAGAATCCAAACACTAAGTGAAACAACAAGCGAAATGCCTGACTTTTTGGTTATTGACGATATGAGCAGTATAATATTGATAAAAATGACGTAGTAAGCCATATAGACCAAAAAAAGAACTAGGAGAGAACTAGTGTTAAATACACCAAAATTTTTAAGGTTGCCCAAGACTAGTCCAGCAATAAGAAAAAGTATAGCAGTAATTGTAAATATGGGAAGAAATAACGCACTCCATTTACCAATAAACCATTTCCATATAGAGATTCCTTGACTTTTCAAAAGTGTTAGTGTCCCCATTTCACGTTCTTTTGTAAAGCTGTTGTAGCCCAACAAAATTATAAGTAAAGGAATGATAAATAGCAATATAAAATCAGGAGTCAAATCCCCGAATCTTGCTAGTCCTGTTTGGTCTGCTGCTGCACTAAACTGAGCTTCATTGCGTTTATGTGCCTCTAAAAATATAGAAGTACCTGCATATTTGTCAACTCCTTGATCAAATAATGATAATGGATATTTGGGTTTAAAAGCATACGTTCCATAATGCGCGGCCGAATGCGGATTTTTTTCTCCTTGATTATCCCAAATATTCCTTTCTGCTGTCTTCGCAGAAGCGTATTGCTCATTAATACTTTGGTATTGTTTTGAACTGATCCAAACAGCAATTCCCAATAAAGACAATACAATTGCTAATGAAATTCGAACACGCCCATCTCTAAATAGCTCTTTAGATTCTTTAAAAAACGTTTTTGAAATCATACCGTTTTCTCCTTAAGGTTCATGGTGTCTAAATAAAATGTTTCAAGTTCATTAAGCGTAATGTTTTCGACAATAAATTCTTTTTTTAATTGCCCATCCTTCATTATACCTATATGTGTACCAACTTCTTTGGCTCGAAATAAATCATGTGTCGCCATTAAAGTAGCAACCCCTTTTTCTTTTAGTTTTTGTAGTAAAATTCCAAATTCATTGCTAGCTTTTGGATCTAAACCAGAAGTAGGTTCATCTAGCAATAAAACTTTGGCGTCTTTGGCAAGAGCAATAGCTATACCTACTTTTTGTCGCATTCCTTTTGAAAAAGTGGAAATCCTATTATCAAAAGCTTCAGACTGCAATCCTGATTCTTCAAGCAAGTTTTTCAAAATTGCCGTAGATAGTTTTTTTCCGGCTATACCTGAAAAGTAATCAAGATTCTCAACAGCAGTTAAACTTGGGTATAACATCAGGTTTTCTGGTATATATGCTAAAAATTGTTTTGTTGCTTTTAGATTTTCTTGTACACTAAGCTGATTGATTTGTGCGCTGCCCGAAGAAGGTTCAATAAAGCCTAGCAATAAGTTTATTGTTGTTGTTTTACCTGCTCCATTTGCACCAAGAAGGCAATAGATTTCCCCTTCTTTGACATTGAGATTTAAATGGTCAAGCGCAATTTGCTCACCATATTTTTTTGTAAGATTATTAGTTGTAATCATTACTTAAATGAATTTAATTACACGTAGGATATGCCCTTTTGTAACTTGTGTTATGTTACAAATTGAATAGAAAATATGTTTCAAGAGTACTACCTTGAAAAACTATTAAATAAAAAGTGGATGTTTTAAAATATAATGGAGGGTGGTCCTCGCATCGTATGGAAAAGGAGAACTGTTTTGGGAATATTGGTAGTATTACCAATAATTAAACCTGTAATTAAGAAAAAGCATACTAGATTTAGAAAGTTAGCCCACGAAATATATGATTTGCTTAATAATTTGGCACATAGATCACAAACGTTATTCGTTTGGTCAATTTGAGAATGATAGCCGGTTTTTTCAATGTGGTCCTCAGAGCCATGTGAAATAAAGACATGAAGAGTATGGTAAGACAACTTTACCATAAGCAAAGTTGCTAACAGCATCCCGTACCATCTATTTGTCTTTTTGTACCGCATATAAATGGGAGTGGAGTTAATCCACTCCCTAATTTATAGATAAAATTATTATTGTATTACAAAATTAAAAGAAGCAGCAATATCAGTCTCGCCACCTGCACCATTTAATGTACCATCATTAGGTTTTGTTGGTTCATGACGTAATGTAACTGTTAGACTACCTGCCCCAGCTGTATTGGTTGCCAAGTCAAAACTTAAGCCGATAGGGTTCCCATCACCGTCTTGGTCTGTTGCAGTTGCACTAGCTACAGAACCAGTAATCTCAAAAATGAACTGATGCTCATCATCTTCTTCAGCAACTTCTGCAGTAATATCCTCCGCAGGATTTTCCGTCTCGTTCAAAACCTCAATTGTGGCATTGTATGTAGTATTCCCAGCAAGGTCTGGTGCTGAAACTACTGGAGGATTTGGTCCGTCAGCGTCTAAATCTTGATAAGTAAATGTTGTTGCAGTTCCACCACCCACTGGGGTAAGTGTTATGTTCAATGTAGTAATTACTTCTTCTTCATTAACTGGGTCTGGACCGTTGTCGTCGTCAGAGCAAGAAAAAAATAATAGTCCAGATGCTAATAAAATTGATAAATGTTTAATAGTTTTCATAGTAATAGAATTGTGTTAATAATTAATTTTTAATTGTAAAATGATATTTGTGCCTAAACCATCAGCAAAATAACGTTGGCGATTAAGGTATTCTCTATAATTAGTATTTAAAATGTTATTGATCGTAAGCCCAGATGTCAGTTTTGTTTTACCACCTAATGAAAATTCAAGTTGAGAATCAATACCAAGCAAATGATAGGCTGGCGGTGGTGTGTTTATTGCAAGCAAAATGTTCTCACCTCCATTGGGAGAAAAGACTTCAATGTTTGGTGGAAACTCGTTTTGTCTGAATACATAACTGCTATTTAAGCTTACTTCAAAATTGTTCCATGATGGCTTTTGATAGGAAATAGTATTATTGAAGTTCGCGGAAGGAATATTGATTAGAGGAATATCTAAATCCAAGTCATTACCTTTAACCAACGCGAACTTATGGTTTGTTGTTATATTTTCATTCCAATTAATATAACTCGAAATATCAATTCCTAATAATCTTGCATTAGTTTGTCTATAACTCCAAACCGGAAATGCTCCCCTTATCGTAAATTCTACGCCTGTAGGTTCTAAAATGATAAAACTGTTAATGAAGTTTGCGTAGGGCTCGATTGTAAAACCCCAATTGGTAAAATCACGTTCTTTCGTTAATGCGATTTTATGAGAGGTTTCACTTTTTAATCTAAGGTCTCCAAGTTCTATACGGGCAGCAGAGTGGTGTAAACCGTCACTAAACAGTTCTGCTGGGTTTGGGGCCCTTTGAGAAAGCGCATAATTAAAGCGTAAATTACCGGTATTGTCTTTAGAAAATTTTCCGCCAATTGAACTTGAAAAATTGTGATAATCAAAAATAGGGTTTACCAATAATTGTCCAATATCACTTCGGTCTTCAATTACTAAATCTTGAAAATCTTCATTATAACCTCGCTCTTCCCAACGTGATATTCTATAGAATTTTTTAGCATCTATCTGGGTAAAATCATACCTGAAACCTGCATCCAACACCCAATTTTGCCCTAAGCGGTATTCCGCAATAGTATAAGCACCTAATTCATATTTATTATAGTCTGGTATCAATCTGCGGACCCCAGTGTCTGGATTTGCAAAATTATCTTGATATCTTCCTAGTAAACCAGAATTTAGATTTAGATTTTTATTCGCGTCCCATTTAAAGTTACTGGATAGTGTATGTGTAGTAAGTTCTAAATCTATTGAAGCTCTGTCACTACGATCTCCTCTCCTTAAATCAAATTCAAATCTTCTGTTACTTTGAAAATCGTATTGTAAGTCCCATTTTCCTATGCCTTCAAAACGTTTGTAAAATTTAAGTTTTCCTAAATGGTGTCTTACTTTTTGCCTGGGATTTTGTAAATCATAGGTGAAATTATTTATCACTAAGGGTTCTCCACTATTAATGCTACGAATTAAATCATCAACATTTCCAATATGTGAAGCTCGTAAGATGGCAATTTCAGCATCGTAATAGGTATAGTTGGCATCCCAACCCCATTCAAGAGCATTTTTTCCAAAATGCAAGGAACCACCAAATTCTTTAACACCAGTATTTGACAGAATATAATCTGGGGCCTCTTGGTCTCCTAGTCTTCGATAAGAAGCTTGGCCAGTTATAAACCATCCTTTTTCAAAAGATTTTGTGAGTTCTGTATTAATGCTTCCACCTCGTCCGTTAAAGACACCATTAATTATAGTTTTACCAAATATAGTATCACTTTTAAAAATATGGTTTTTGGCTAGTACAATAACACCACCAATGGCATCACCACCATACTGCAGAGCAGAGGCTCCTTTAACTACTGTTACACTACCCGCAGAATTAACATCTACGTTTGGAGCATGTTCGTCTCCCCACTCCATATCTTGCATCCTTACACCATCATTGAGAATTAAAACCCTACTTCCGTTAAGACCATGAATAGCTGGTTTTACAATATTTGAACCCGTATTTAAACTTGAAACTCCACTTATTTGTTTAAGTGCATCTCCTAAAGTAGCAGAACTAAATTTTTCAAGACTTTTGGTATTTAAAGTAGCTTCTTGAGCAGAATTAGTTTGGTCAAATAATACTTCTCCAACTACTTCTACTTCTTCCAATTCTTCTAAATGATGTTCTAATTTAAATTCTTGCTCAGTCAGACCTGAAACAGAAATGGTAACTAGTGTTGTACTGCACTTTGGGTGAGAAATTTCAAAAATGTAAGTGGTATTGCAAAGCCCTTTTATTTTAAACTTACCAGTACTATCAGATAT
>CAYTRI010000081.1:0-11364 GCA_964440105.1 uncultured Flavobacteriaceae bacterium | reverse complement strand
AAATCTAGAGATGTAAACACGCAAGCCGTTTTTAGTCTTAGAGGTAAGCCATTGAACTCTTATGGAATGTCTAAAAAGATTGTTTATGAGAATGAGGAATTTAATCTCTTACAAGCAGCTTTAAATATTGAAGATTCGATGGAGGATTTGCGTTATAACAATATCGTTATTGCCACAGATGCTGATGTTGATGGTATGCATATTCGGTTATTACTTATTACATTTTTCTTGCAATTTTTTCCAGAATTAATAAAGGAGAATCATTTATACATCTTACAAACACCATTATTTAGAGTAAGAAATAAAAAAGAAACGATTTATTGTTATAGTGATGAAGAAAGAAGAAATGCAATTGAGAAGCTAACTGGCAAACCAGAAATAACGCGATTTAAAGGATTGGGAGAAATTTCACCCGATGAGTTTCAACACTTTATTGGGGATGATATTCGGTTAGAACCTGTAATGCTAGATAAAGCAATGTCTATAGAAGAACTTCTAAAGTTTTATATGGGTAAAAATACTCCTGACAGACAAAAATTTATAATTAATAACCTTAAAGTAGAACTTGATTTAGTTGAAGAAAACCAACTGTAAATCATAATAATACGAATTCAGTAATACATGAGTGATAATGAAGAGTTGACAGAAGGTTTTTCAAATGAAGAAGATACTTCTGGTGATGCGCTTACCCGGGTAACGGGCATGTATAAAGATTGGTTTTTAGATTATGCTTCATATGTAATTTTAGAACGTGCGGTACCAGCTATAGAGGATGGTTTTAAACCTGTGCAGCGAAGAATTATGCATTCTCTAAAGGAGCTAGATGACGGTCGCTACAATAAAGTGGCTAATGTTGTTGGGCACACCATGCAGTACCACCCTCATGGTGACGCTAGTATTGCTGATGCGATGGTGCAAATAGGCCAGAAAGACCTTTTAATTGACACTCAGGGTAACTGGGGGAATATCCTCACAGGTGATCGAGCTGCAGCTTCTAGATATATTGAGGCTAGATTATCCAAATTTGGATTAGAGGTTATTTTTAGTCCAAAAATTACGGAGTGGCAACTCTCCTATGATGGTAGAAAGAAAGAACCAGTAAATCTTCCTGTTAAATTCCCATTATTATTAGCTCAAGGAGCAGAGGGTATTGCGGTTGGACTTTCAACCAAAGTGCTTCCTCATAATTTTACAGAACTTATAGACGCTTCTATTAAGCACTTAAAAGGAAAAGGATTTAAGATATTTCCAGATTTTCCAACATCTGGCATTATCGATGTTACTAATTACAATGACGGCCTAAGAGGTGGTAAAATACGTGTTAGAGCCAAAATAGAAACATTTGACAAGAACACACTGGTTATTAAAGAGATACCTTATGGAACTAATACGTCTTCTTTAATAGATTCTATACTTAAAGCCAACGATAAGGGTAAGATTAAAATAAAAAAAATCGAAGATAATACTGCTGCTGAAGTTGAGATTTTGGTTCACCTTCCTTCCGGAATTTCACCAGATAAAACTATTGATGCTTTATATGCATTTACAGCTTGTGAATCATCTATTTCTCCGCTTGGTTGTATCATAGAAGACAATAAGCCCATTTTTATGGGAGTTACTGAAATGTTGAGAAGATCAACTGATAGTACTGTAGAGCTGTTAAAAGCAGAACTGGAAATTCAGCTAAACGAGTTAGAGGAACAGTGGCATTTTGCTTCTTTGGAACGAATTTTTATAGAAAACCGAATTTATAGGGAGATTGAAGAGGAAGAAACTTGGGAAGGTGTTATCGCTGCTATAGATAAAGGCCTTAAACCGCATACAAAACATCTTAGACGAGCAGTTACTGAAGATGATATTGTAAGATTAACGGAAATACGAATAAAGCGTATTTCTAAATTTGATTTAGATAAAGCAAAGCAACACTTAGATAGTCTGGAAGACAGAATCGCGGAGACAAAAAACTACCTGGCTAATCTTATAGATTTTGCCATAGACTACTTTCAAGAGTTAAAAAAGAAATACGCAAAGGACAGAGGTAGAAAATCTGAGATTAGAATCTTTGATGATATAGAGGCTACCAAAGTAGTTATACGTAATACAAAACTTTATGTAAATAGAGAAGAAGGTTTTGTTGGAACTTCTTTACGGCGTGATGAGTATGTCACGGATTGCAGTGATATTGATGATATTATCATTTTTACCAAGAAAGGTGAAATGATGGTTACAAAGGTTGATACAAAGACTTTTATTGATAAAAATATTATTCACGTAGCAGTATTTAAAAAGAAGGACAAGCGTACTACTTTCAATATGATTTATAAGGATGGTAGAGGTGGACCAAGTTATATTAAACGCTTTAATGTTACTAGTATCACTAGAGATAAATTATATCCATTAACTACTGGAAAGGCAAATTCAGAGGTGCTTTATTTTTCTGCAAACCCAAATGGTGAAGCTGAGGTAATCACAGTTCATTTAAGACAGTCTGGAAGTATTAAAAAGTTAAAATGGGATATAGACTTTGCTGATGTTTTAATTAAAGGAAGAAGCTCTAAAGGAAATATTGTCACCAAATACCCGGTTAAGCGCATAGAACTCAAGGAAAAGGGGCTTTCTACATTAAAGCCAAGAAAAATATGGTTTGATGATGTTGTACAGCGCTTAAATGTAGATGACAGAGGAGATTTGTTGGGAGAATTTAGACCAGATGATTTATTGTTGGTCATTAATCAAAAAGGATTTGTAAAAACTATTAAGCCAGAATTGAATGCACGTTTTGATGATGATATGATAGTTTTAGAGAAATGGAATCCTAATAAACCAATTTCAGCAATTTATTATGACGGAGAAAAAGAACGGTATTATATTAAGCGATTCTTAATTGAAAATGCCAATAGAGAAGATTTGGTAATTACAGAACATCCAAAATCGCAATTAGAATTAATATCTACAGATTGGAGACCAGTTGTGGAATTAGAGTTTGTAAAACCTAGAGGAAAAGATGCAAAGCCTAACCAAAAAATTTCCATAGAAGATTTTATCTCCGTAAAAGGAATAAAAGCGCTAGGTAATCAATTAACCACTGATAAAGTTAAGAATGTAAATACTATGGAATCACTTCCTTATGAAGAACCTGAGGAACAATCACCAAATGAAATTGAGGTTATTGAGGAGGAGAATGTAGTAAATGATAGTACGGATAAAAAAAGTGATGACGAAGAATCTCAAACTACATTGTTTTGATTTACAAAACCATTAACCCAATTGAGAGCCATCTTTGTTTAGCGATTTTTAGGTATAACCATCAGATTTCCCTCTAAATATTGAACAGACTATGAGTAGGTATTTAAGATGGTTATATTTGACAAAAAAATAAAATATTTATGGATTTTACCAATCCGTTAGTTTACGGAGGACCTTGTTTTATAATATTTATCTTATTAGAATTAACATACAGTAAAAATCATGATGATCATCATGATTTGTATGATTGGAACGACCTTTTTGCTAGTGGTTTTATGGGATTGGGTTCTGCTATTCTTGCAGCATTGCTAAAGGTAGTTTCTGCAATTGTAATTTTCACTTTCGTTTACGAAATTTTCAATCCTATAGCAGATGGGGTTAGAACAAATATTATGGGTTATCAATCTTTTGGTTATGCATGGTATGTATGGCTTTTATGTCAGCTCGCTGATGATTTTACCTATTATTGGTTCCATAGGGCAAATCATGAAATTCGCATTCTTTGGGCTGCTCACATTGTGCACCATTCTTCAGATAATTTTAATTTAGGTACAGCTGTTAGAAATGGTTGGTTTACACTGTTATACAAACCATTATTCTATATGTGGATGCCAGCAATTGGTTTCTCACCAGAAATGGTTGTATTCTGTTTAGGAATTGAAGCATTGTGGCAATTTCAATTGCATACAGTATTGCTTCCAAAACTTGGAATTTTTGAGAAATTCATGAATACGCATACCATGCATCAAGTACATCATGCACAAAATGTAGAATATCTAGATAAAAATCATGGAGGGTTTTTAAACATTTTTGACAGAATGTTTGGTACTTGGTTAGAATTAGATGATTCTATAGATGTAAAGTATGGGGTTATCCATGCACCTAATTCTAATAACCCAATTGTAATACTTACACATGAGTTCAAAGATATTTGGATGGATATGAAAAAATCTCCAAAACTATCCCATAAGCTAATGTATATTTTTGGTCCTCCTGGTTGGAGTCATGATGGCAGTACCATGACTGTAAAGCAACAACAGGCTTTATTCGAGAAGCAAAGGCAGGCTAATCCTAAAATAGCATTTAGTAGACCAAATTGATTAATAAAAAAGCCAGCTATTTAGCTAGCTTTTTTATTAAATGTATTCTTTAGTTTTCTTCTGCAATCTTTTCTTTTGGCTTTTTGTTCTTTTTCATTCTCATATCAAAAAACTCTACCATAAGAGAGAATGCAATTGCAAAATATAAGTAGCCTTTAGGTATAGTCCCTACTTCATTTCCAAAAACTACAAGATGAGATAAATGTGCGGCTTCAGCGATAAGCATGAACCCAATTAAGATTAGAAAGGATAAACCTAGTACTTGTATTGACGGGTGCTTATTCACAAATTCCCCTACAGGGTTAGCAAATAACATCATAATCACTACAGATATGACTACAGCAACAACCATTAAAATTAATGCGTCATTAGGGTTTGGAGAAATACCATTAGTCATGCCAATTGCAGTAAGAATAGAATCAAAAGAAAAAACAATATTGATAATTGTAATTTGAACTATTGCGTTAGTTAACGAAGAAGATTGCCCTTTTTTCACCTCACGCTCATCATGACCTCGATCTTCAACTTTTTCATGAATCTCTTTGGTGCTTTTATAGAGTAAAAATAGCCCTCCTAAAAACAGTATTAGTGCTTGCCAGCTAATACCTCCATGTATCCAAGACTCACTTAAAACTAAAAAAGGTTTTTTTAATGAGGTAAGCCATGTAATGCCAAATAATAACACAATACGCATTGCCATGGCTAACACCAAACCAAGATTGGTAGCTTTTTTTCTATCTTTTTTTTCTAGTTTACCTGCAGCAATAGAAATAAAAATAATATTGTCTATACCGAGAACTATTTCTAAAAAGGTAAGAGTTAGTAATGCAACCCAAGCATCTGGACTAGTAAAAATTTCGAACATGGTTAGTGTTTTTTATATGCGGTTCCTCTTAATTTTTTAGAATCACCAACAGTATTAAATTCAAATGTATAAGAACTATCTGTAGTAGTCAAGATTTTTATATGAATAGACTTTTCCTTTTGTTTGTTTTTTGGATTTACCTGCTTCAAAATATATTCACAGTCATTAATCCATCTTACATTAGAAGTATCAACTTGATTTTTAAAATAATCAACCTCAATATTGCGCTCTCGAATAAAAGTCGTTGTAAGGCTATCACTACCTACAATACTAGTAAAAGTAAAAGTCCCTGTTTTAAAGTCCGAACAGTTTCGCTCCGGGCTTTCTTGGCAAGAAGTTAATAAAATAATCAGTAAAAAGAAGATAGATTTATTCATGCTCGAAAATTACTAAAATACTGAGGTATATAAAACCAATTTAGCACTATTGTAATGCTTAAAAATGCATCATTATCAATAATTCTTTCTTTTAAAAGACAATTGCCTAAGCTAAATGTTAAGAATTCTTCATTATTGAAACCTAAAAGTTAAATAATCAATCTTTTCTTACATAATATTCAAAAAAAATTAAGTTTTCTTACATTTTATTCTCTAATTCATTAATTTTGTTGAAAATAATATTAAGATGAGTAAAGTTAAGCTTGACGAAATAGATCACCAGATACTGGACATGTTAATTGACAATACCAGGACACCATTTACAGATATTGCAAAAAAATTATTGATATCTGCAGGAACGGTTCATGTTAGGGTAAAAAAAATGGAAGAAGCTGGTATAATTAGAGGTTCTTCTTTAACCTTAGATTACGTTAAGCTTGGGTATTCTTTTATTGCTTATGTTGGTGTTTTTCTTGAAAAAACGCACCAAACGAAATTTGTTTTAGAGCGTTTAGCCCAGATACCTAATGTTACCGTTGCCCACATTACAACTGGTAAGTTTAATATTTTCTGTAAGATAAGAGCAAAAGATACTACACATGCTAAGAATATAATTTTTAAGATTGACGATATAGAAGGTATTAGTAGAACTGAAACCATGATTTCTTTAGAAGAAAGCATCAATGACAAAAAAAGATTGATGCATACAATTTTTAATGAATTATAAGCTAACCTGATGAATAGTCTAGAATTAGATTCTTCTGAATATAATAGCTATTACCAACCATACATATCTGCAATAGGTGATGCAGAGTTATTATCTAATTTAAAAGAGGGCTTAAATTCTTTTGAAAATTTCATTAATACGATACCTGATGAAAAACTCAGCTATTCTTATGAAGATGGAAAATGGTCTGTAGCCGAAGTTATTTTGCATTTAATTGACACAGAGCGTATTTTTCAGTACAGGGCATTACGTTTTGGAAGAAATGATAAAACACCCCTCCTTGGTTTTAATCAAGATATTTATGTTCCAAATAGCAGGGCTAACTTAAGAAGCAAAAAATCAATCACCTCAGAATATAAGTCTGTAAGAGCAGCAACTATAAGCTTGTTTGAATCTTTTGATGAAGAAAGTCTAATAAGCTTGGGTAGTGCTAGTGGTAGCAATATGAGTGTTAGGGCGCTAGGTTTTGTAATCTGTGGACATCTACAACACCATAAAAATATTATACAAGAACGGTATTTGTAAAACTATCAGTTAGTATATATCTTCTGAGATATCTAAATCTGAATCAGTTTCAGATTCTAGCCCTTCTTCATTGCTGTTTTCCAAAATACTTTCTGATGGAACACTCTCAAGTTCCTTTTCTATAGTTTCTTCAAAATTTGAAATGAAATTTGATAAGCTCTGACTAATTTTAACCAGGTAAACAGTATCATCTGTTCTTATTTCTACAGCTTCAACAACTTCTCCATTTGGTTTTCTTAGCATAATGATATCATCATCGCCATAACCATGTGGGTATAAGTCTATAAGTAATGCTGCTAAAGAGTGGTCAAGTCTTTTGTAATCTATGATAATGCGTTTCATAGTAGGTGCTTTTGGTTTAGGTTAACTAAGCTATGAATTTTTGACATCCTACTTTTTAAAGAGTTGTCAATTAAGGAATTTAGTATATGTAGTGCTTATTCTTTGTAGTAAGCAAATGCTTTCTCGTATAATTCTGCGGGTACTTTTACATCTAATGCTGTTTCTCCTATTTTTTGTAGCAATACAAAATTGATATTACCGTGTGTATTCTTTTTATCGTGTTTTAATAAATCTATAATAACTTCAATATCGTTATTAGAAAATGCTACTTTATCAAAATGGTGTAAAAAGGCTTTCTTAATTTCATTTAAATCCACTTTAGATAGACCAGAAAGTTCATGAGAAAAATACCCTTCTAAAATCATCCCTATTGCAATGGCCTCGCCATGAAGCAATGTTTTTAGTTCTGGGTTATCTAAAAAGTAGGATTCAATAGCATGCCCTATGGTGTGGCCAAAGTTTAGTTTTTTGCGAATACCTTGTTCTGTTGGGTCTTGCTGTACAACTTTGTTTTTTATAGCAACCGATTTTTGAATATACTTTATAGAAGCAAAGTCTTCTGTGCTAATAAGTTCAGCCCAATATTCGGGACTACTTATTAAACCGTGCTTTAGCATTTCTGCAAAACCACTTTTTATTTGTCTTTTATCCAGAGATTTTAAAAACTCTGGTAAAATTAAAACCATTACTGGTTGATTAATTACTCCAATTTGGTTTTTTAGAACACCTAAATCTACTCCTGTCTTACCCCCGATTGAAGCATCTACCATTGCTAAAAGGGTAGTGGGTATATTTATAAAGTCTATTCCTCTTTTGTATGTTGAGGCTACAAACCCACCTAAATCTGTAACTACGCCACCACCTAGGTTTAGTAATAAGCTTTTCCGGTCTGCACCTAAATCTGATAATTGTTGCCATACTTGCAGACAGGTGGCAATGGTTTTATGCTCTTCGCCTGGTTTAATTTCTAGGACATCCTCTACCTCAAAATCGATTATTTCTTTAAACTTAGCTAAACAAAAGTTTCTAGTATTAGAATCTACTAAAACAAAAACTTTTGAATACTTCGAATTTTTTAAATATTGAAGAATAGTTGCTTTTGCAACTTCAGTAAAATGAACATCATAAGTAGCTGTAGAAACTGTTTCCATTTATTAAATTATACCATAAAATAAAGACTTATTTCATAGATAAGAATATGATTACCGTGCTTATCTTTGATTCTTTATTATTTCATCAAATATGCAACGGATTTTTGAGAATACTGCAACAGCTTTTCAATTAAAAACAGATTCTGAATTAGAAAGAGCATACTTTCTTTTTAAAATGATAGCTAACGAACCTTTGGTTAGAATTGGTACTGCAATGACCAATTTTGCAATTAAAGCACACCTCCCTGTGGAAGGATTGATTAGGGCTACCGTATTCGACCATTTTTGTGGCGGTGTTAATGAAGAAGACTGTTTGCCCGTAGTAGATAAAATGTACAATAAAGGTGTTAGTTCTGTTTTAGACTATTCTGTAGAAGGGCAAGAAGGTGATGACCCATTTGATAGTGCTTTAGAAACTATTTTAAAAATTTTAGATTTTGTAAAAGAGAAAGACGCCATCCCTTTTGCCGTATTTAAGCCTACTGGTTTTGGTAGGTTTGCTTTGTACCAGAAAGTGGGAGAGGGTAAGAAGTTAACTAAAGATGAGTCGCAAGAATGGCAACGAGTTATCAATAGATTTGATAAGGTCTGTAAAAAGGCATATGATTTAGATGTCTCCTTATTAATCGATGGAGAAGAAAGTTGGATGCAAGATGCTGCAGACCAGATTGTAGAAGATTTAATGCGAAAGTATAACAAAGACAAAGCTATTGTCTTTAACACCTTACAAATGTATCGTTGGGATAGATTGGACTATCTAAAACAATTGCATAAAAAAGCGATTGCGGATGGATTTAAAATTGGAATGAAAGTGGTTCGTGGGGCCTATATGGAAAAGGAAAATGAAAGAGCTAAGGAACTAGGCTATCCAACACCCATATGTGCTTCTAAAAAAGCTACTGACGAAAATTTTGATGCTGCTATTGCTTATATGTTGCCGAATTTGGATATCATTTCACTTTTTGCAGGAACTCATAATGAGGCGAGTTCATATCGTTTAATGGAATTAATGCAAAATGCTAATATTGCTAATGGAGACCCAAGAGTTTGGTTTGGACAACTTTTTGGAATGAGCGATCATATCTCTTTTAACCTAGCAGATCATGATTATAATGTAGCTAAATATTTACCCTTTGGCCCTGTTAAGGATGTTATGCCATATTTAATACGAAGAGCAGAAGAAAACACCTCAGTGGCTGGGCAAACTACAAGAGAATTAGGTTTGTTGAAAAAAGAAAAAAAGCGAAGAAAGATTTAGTGAACTATTTTTTTTGGATGGAAATTTCTTCAATGATAGCTTTTTTAGGACAGTTTTTTATTTCCATGGTTATTGAATCATTTTCACTTACAATAAAATAAGTTTTACATGATTTGGATTTAGTTTCGCTTCGTCCAAAATCAATATTACCATTAAGGAGAATATTTTTCACCTCATCATCTAATTTTTCAAAAGAGATGGTGTCATTAGTATTTGCCAACGAAAATGTTTTTGAACGTATGTCTTTTAAAACCCTGCAATTAGGTAAGTAACAAAAATCAATACCTTCTTCACCAGATTTCTTTTTTAAAATAAATGCTAGAAAGACAAGCCCAATGGAAACCCCAACAAGGTACCATCCTAAACGTTTTATAAAAGCCATTAAAAACTAAAAGATTAAAAAGTTGATATCATTATAAGAGAGGTTAAACCAATCTCCTACAGATTTGTTAGTTAGAATACCATGGTACATGTACAAACCATTACGTAAACCTTTATCAAATCGTAGCGAATGTTCTAAACCACCATCTTCACCTAGTTTTAATAAATAAGGTGTAAAGATATTACTTATAGAGATAGTAGAAGTCCTTGGGTATCTAGAAGGTATATTTGGAACTCCGTAATGGATAACTCCATATTTTTCTTGTGTTGGTTTGGCATGGGTAGTAACTTCTGAAGATTCAAAGCAGCCACCAGTGTCAATACTTACATCAATAATAACAGCTCCTTTTTTCATATTCTCTACCATAGAATTTGATACCACAACGGGAGATCTGTCTTTACCTCTAGTAGCACCAATAGCAACATCACAACGTTTTAAAGCTTTAAGTAAGTTCTTTGGTTGAATTGTAGAAGTATATATGGTCTGATTCAAGTTTGTTTGAATGTTACGAAGCTTGGTAATAGAATTATCAAACACTTTAATGTTAGCGCCAAGACCAAGAGCAGAACGTGCTGCAAATTCACCAACGGTTCCTGCACCAATAATCACTACTTCTACTGGTGGTACACCGCTAATATTTCCAAACATTAAACCGTTCCCTTTATTAGTAGCTGCCATAATTTCTGAAGCTACTAGAATGGATGAGATACCAGCTATCTCACTAAGCGAACGTACTGCAGGGTATTTACCATCTTCATCACGGATGTACTCAAAAGCGATAGCAGTTATTCGTTTCTTTGCCAGCTCCTCAAAGTACTTTTTATTTTGGGTTTTTATTTGGAGTGCAGAAATAACTATGGTCTGCGGATTAAGCATGCTAATTTCTGCAAGGGTAGGAGGTTCTACTTTTAAAATTATAGGACAGGCGAAAACCTTTTTTGTGTCTTTGGTAATTTCACCCCCAGCATTGGTATAATCTAAGTCTGTATAGTTGGCACCTTCTCCAGCACCAGTTTCTATAAGAACCCGATGACCATGAGCTGTAATTGCATTAACAGCATCTGGAGTAAGGCAAATACGTTTTTCTTGAAACTGATTTTCCTTAGGTAACCCTATAAAAAGTTCTCCTTTTTGTTTAAGAACTTCTAAAGTTTCTTCTTGAGGTAATAATTGTTGTTTGCTAAACGGTGAAGAAGGATGTGCCATTAGTTGTAAATATGGACCTGATTAAAAGGTTACTGTAAAGCTATTCAAAAAATTATAATTATTTACCTCTCCTTGGGGAGAGGTCGAAACTTTATAAAGTTTCGGGAGAGGGGAAGGCAATAAAAAATTGTCTACATTTTTTTTGAGAGTGTCTCTTTACGTTGTTCTAATTTCTCTCGCTCTTT
>CAYTRI010000080.1:0-11368 GCA_964440105.1 uncultured Flavobacteriaceae bacterium | reverse complement strand
CATGATTTTGACCAAGATGGTATCCCAGATGTTGTTTGGCTCGGTTCTGATAAAGATAATGATGGTCTAGATGATGGTTATGAGGGAGATACGCAGATTGATGATGATGTAAATGATGAAATAGATGATCCAAATACAGACTTGCCAGATACAGATCAAGATGGGATTCCTGATTATAGAGATACCGATGATGATAATGATGGTATTGTTACAACTGATGAGGATTTAGATTTAGATGGAGATTTCTCAAACGATGATTCAGATGAGGATGGAACACCTAATTATTTAGACCCAGATTTAGGTGAAGAAGATGAGGATGAAGTAGAAGTGTTTAATGTTATAACACCTAATGGAGACGGTATTCACGATGTATTAAGAATTAGAAATTTAGAAAATTATCCAAACAATACAGTAAAGATTTATAACAGATGGGGTGTTTTAGTATTTGTTACTAAAGCATATAACACAAACGGTAATGTTTTTGACGGAACTTCTCAAGGTAGAGTAACTGTTAATCAGGATAATAAGTTACCAGTTGGCACATATTTCTATGTTATAGATTATCAAAATGATGCAGGTATATCTAAACAGCTCTCAGGCTATATATATATAAATCGATAAATGGATAAGGCTGTGAAGTTAAATTTAAAAAATAAAGTGATCAAAGAATGCTTTTTAGGCATTGCCTTACTATTTTCAGCATTCTCATTTGCTCAGCAAGATGCGCAGTACACACAGTATATGTATAATACTGTAAGTATTAATCCTGCTTATGCTGGTTCTAGAGGTCATATGAGTTTGGCTGGTCTATATAGGGCGCAATGGGTGGGACTAGAAGGTGCACCAGAAACACAGACATTTAATATTCATACACCAATCGGTTATAAAGGATTAGGTTTAGGCTTATCTTTTGTTAATGATGTTATTGGCCCCACTTCCGAAACGTATTTAGATTTAGACATTTCTTATACTCTTGATTTAGACTTTGATAAAAAACTGAGTTTTGGACTAAAGCCTAGTATCAACTTATTAGATGTTCAATTTTCAGAATTGAACCAAGATACGGGTCAAGGTACAGACCCAACTTTACAACAAAATATAGACAATCGATTTACTCCAAATGTAGGAGCAGGAGTATACTATCACACAGATAAATTTTATTTAGGCTTATCGGTTCCTAGAATTTTAGAGACAACTCATTTTGAGGAATCTTCACTGTCAACTGCAAAAGAACAGATGAATTTTTATCTTATTACAGGATATGTCTTTGAACTTAATCCATTCTTAAAATTTAAACCTGCAGTACTTTCTAAAATTGTGCAAGGAGCCCCACTTCAATTAGATATCTCAGCTAACTTTATGCTAGATGAAAAATTTATAGGAGGTGTTGCCTACCGATGGGATGCAGCTTTTAGTGCAATGTTTGGTTTTAAAATTTCTGAGGAATTTTTAATAGGAATGGCCTATGATCGTGAAATCACTGATTTGGGTGCAACATCATTTAATGATGGTTCTTTCGAAATTATTCTTCGTTATGATTTTATGCGAGCTATAGGTAATCTTAAATCACCCCGTTTTTTCTAATTGCTTTAAGCATTCACAAAATTTTATATTTTTCGTTACATCTGGAGTCCTATAAAGGCTTTATTTTTACCAGATGATGGAAGAGCAAGTTATATTGGTTAATCAAAAAGATGAACCAATTGGATTAATGCCTAAGATGGAGGCGCATGAAAAAGCTGTGCTTCATAGAGCGTTTTCTGTTTTTGTAATGAATGATAAAGGAGAGACTATGCTGCAACAAAGAGCAGCAGACAAATACCACTCCCCACTATTATGGACAAATACCTGTTGTAGTCATCAAAGAGATGGTGAAACTAACATCCAAGCTGGAAAGCGAAGACTAATGGAGGAAATGGGTTTTGAAGTGGATTTAGAAGAACTATTTTCATTTATTTACAAAGCACCTTTTGATAATGGTTTAACCGAGCATGAACTAGATCATGTTATGATGGGTAATTATAATGGTAAACCTTTAATTAACAAAGAAGAAGTTGAGGATTGGAAATGGATGACTCCAAGGGCAATTAAACTTGATATTGCTGATAATCCAGAGAATTACACCGCTTGGTTTAAAATTATTTTTGATAGATTTTATGACTACATATCTAAAAGCAACCTAGATGAGGGTAAAAGTTAGTAGAAAAGCACATTTTAATGCTGCTCATAGATTATATAATGCTAATTGGAGTTTTGAAAAGAATGAAGCCACATTTGGCAAGTGTAACAACCCTAAATTTCATGGACATAACTATGACTTAATAGTTAGTGTAACAGGAGATATTGATAAGGAAACAGGATATGTTATGGATATGAAGGTTTTAAAAGACCTTATTAAAGAACATGTTGAGGAGGCATTTGACCATAAAAACTTGAATTTAGATGTTCCAGATTTTAAAGATTTAAACCCTACAGCGGAAAATATAGCCGTGGTAATTTGGAATAAATTAAGACCTCATATCGATGTTAAAAGTGAAATAGAAGTAGTTCTTTATGAAACTCCACGTAACTTCGTTACTTATTCAGGTTAAGAAAATAGCATGCAACTATACCCATTAAAGTTTAATCCAATAATGAAGGACCGACTTTGGGGTGGAGATAAACTTAAGGGTTTATTTAATAAACCAAGTGAAACAGAAACAACCGGAGAAAGTTGGGAGCTTTCTGCAGTAAAAGGTGATGTATCTACTGTCTCAAATGGTTCATTAAAAGGAATTTCTTTAAAAGATTTAATAAATGAACAACCAGAAGCCTTTCTTGGAAATAGTGTAGTAAACCGTTTTGGTAAGGAGTTTCCAATACTTATTAAGTTTATTGATGCTAAGCAAGATTTATCTATTCAGCTTCATCCTAATGATAAGTTAGCCAAAAAACGTCATAACTCTTTTGGAAAAACTGAGATGTGGTATATAATGGATGCTGACCCCGGAGCTAATTTAATTGTTGGGTTTAATAAAAACGTAGAAAAAGAGGAATATAAAGCTAGTCTTAAAAATGATTCTTTATTAGACTTATTGAATTATGAAGAAGTAAAAGAAGGTGATACTTTTTTTATTAATACCGGAAAAATACATGCTATTGGAGCAGGTGTATTATTAGCTGAAATTCAGCAAACATCCGATGTTACTTACCGTGTTTTCGATTTTAATAGAAAGGATAAAAACGGAAGCTTAAGAGAACTTCATACAGATTTGGCATTAGATGCAATTGATTATACTAGAAAAGATGATTTTAAGGTAGCCTATAATAATGATAAAAACACCATTAATACTATGGTCGATTGCCCATATTTTAAAACTAATATCATTGATTTAGATAAAGATTTTAATCAAGATATTGCAGAGAGAGATTCATTTACGATTTATATGTGTGTGTCTGGTAGTGCTACTATTGAAAATGATTTTGGTAGTACTTCAATTGAAAAAGGAGAAACTGTATTGATAGCAGCTTCAAGCAATGCATTAAAAGTTACCACTAATCAAGCTAAACTTTTGGAAGTAACAATTTAACCTTATTTTTGATTAAAACCTTTTTATGGCAAGTGTTAGAGATTTAAAAAAAGATATCAATTTTGTTTTAGGAGATATTATTGAAGCAGTCTATGTTTGGGAAGTTTCTACCGGGAATAAAAATTCCGAAAAAGGATCAAAATTAATTGATGGGGCTATTGCCGCTTTTGATGAGCTAATGGATAAAGTTCACGCAAAAGATGTGAAAAATGCAAAAGCGCACTACAAGGCTATTCGTGCCGATTTAGAAAAAAAAGCTACTGATTTAATAGAAAAACTTAATAAACTAGCTGCTTAGTTTACTTTAAGTTTTTTAAATACGAATTAAGCCTTTTACCATACTTAGAATTAGCAACTTCTTTACTTAAAGAGTTATTTATAGAATCTAAATATTTAGGGTTTGCATCTGGAGCTTCAATTAATGTTACATATGGTGTAACATAAGAGTTTGGGTTTGTTAACCCAAAATTAAGCACATATTTATATCTCTTCAATAGATTGGATTGTCTCAAAAATTCAATTGAATCTGTTTTTTCTTGTACTGATTGATTTTCAGGCAATATGCTTGCTTTAGCTAATTCGAAATCTCTCGTATTGAAATTGGATAACATTTCTTGAAATTCTTTAAATTTCTCATGGCTTTTAGATCCTGAGATTTCAGAATTAGTATCAAAAGTATTCCAAGTTGTATTTATAATAACTTCACCAGGTTCTCCAAAAAAATTGATTCTATCATTAATATCATTATTATCTGCTTTATCTAAATAAAGATAGAATAATTCAGGGCTTTCAATTTCATAAGAAAACATAAAATTTCCATCACCTTTAATTTGCAATGAGTCTATTGTTACCAATACTGAATCTTGCGCTTTTTGAAAATATAACGTTCCTTTTTTTAATCCATCTATATTCCCAGAAACCGTCATGGTGTTATCAGATTTTTTAGTACAGGCTGAAGTTAAAATTAGCGCACTTAAGAAAACAATGACTTTTTTCATTCGTAAATTTTTGTGGCGCAAATATGAGAAATACTATTCTTATTTCTAAACTTTTGAAGCAACTTCCATTAGTAAAGCACATAAATATGCTCCACCAGTACCAACAACATAACCAAATACAGCCAAAAGAATTCCTACAGAAGTTAATGAAGGATGAAATTCTGCTGCAACTACAGGAGCTGAAGCTGCACCACCTACATTGGCTTGACTACCAACGGCTAAAAAGAAGAAAGGAGCTTTAATTAATTTGGCAACGATAATTAATAATACAGCATGAATAGAAATCCATACTAAGCCAATCGCAATTAATCCAGGGTTTTCAAAAACAGCACTTAAGTCCATTTTCATTCCTATGGTTGCTACAAGAATGTAAATAAAAACACCTCCTATTTTACTTGCACCGGCACCTTCGTAATTCTTAGCTTTAGTAAATGAAAGACCAATTCCTATGGCTGTTGCGAAAACCACCATCCACAAGAATTTTGAACCCAAGGATGATAAAACTTTTTCTTTATCTCTAATTACTTCAAAAGTATTCTCTAAAAACTCAGCAAAATGATGACCTAAAAAATGGGAAAGGCCAACCCCAGCAAACGCGTAAAAAAGAAGCATGACAAAGTCATGCAATGAAGTTACTCTAGCAATTTTTGCGGTATGTTCAGAGACTTTAATTTTTAAAGCTTCAATAGAAGAAGTATCTGCTTTTAACCAAGCATCTATTTTTTTTGTTTTACCTACACCAAGTAAAATAATTGCCATCCAAAGATTGGCTACAACTATATCAACCAAAACCATTCCTCCGTACTTCTCTTGGTTAAATTCAAAAACTTCTAACATAGCTGCTTGGTTTGCTCCACCGCCAATCCAACTACCAGCTATGGTAGCTAAACCTCTCCACACAGCATCAAAACCAGTGCCACCAACAGTTTCAGGTGAGAATATTGATACAATTAAAATAGCTAAAGGACCTCCAATAATTATACCTACTGTTCCGGTAAGGAACATTATTAAAGCCTTAGAGCCAAGATTTAAAATTGCTTTTAAGTCTATGCTTAAGGTCATTAAAATAAGTGCAGCTGGCAATAAATATCGGCTCGCTATATAATATGTTTGTGAACTTTTTTCATCTACTATGCCAGTGCTGGCTAATATAGAGGGTAGTAAATAGCACATTAATACCGTAGGAACAATGGCATAATACTTTTTCCAAAAACCAGATTTTATAGAAGATGTATAAAAAACGAAACCCAAGCAAAGGGCTAGAAGGCCAAAAATTACAGTGTCTTCAGTAAAAGGTAGTTGATTCATTTTGGTATATCGGTATCTCACCAAATATAGCAAAATCCAATTGCTAAATATTAAGCCAATAGGTGAACTTTAAATTAATAGACCTACTCCTAGGCATAAACGTATTTACAAAATAGTTGTCATTGTAAACGATAAAAAGGTCTGAGAGGGGTGCAAAACGCCATTGTATGCGCGAATTGAAACCTAGATTGTCTCGTTGATTACTGTACTGTATTAAAGTAGACCAAAAAATTGATTTATTAAAGGTAATATTTACTCTTGGGCTAATTAACCATAAATCAGCACTTGGGTAAGGGTCGGGTAATGTTATCTTGTCATAATTGAGGTCAAGTGATAAGAATATTTTAGGCTGTATTCTTAAACTCATATCACCTTCTAAAGAAAAGCGAGTACCATTATAAAAATCTCCATATTGAGGTTCTAATGAATAGGAAAATACCTTTCTTCGGTCAGATTGAAATTGTAACTCAAAGGCTGTATAATAATAACCTGCATCACCAGGTAATTCTAGAGCACCATCAGTTCCTGTCGGGTCAAAAGAATCCGTTAAAAAAGTAAATCTATTAAACATTCTTAATGAGATTTCTTGTTGCTTTTTAAATTGTGCACTCCAAGAACTAAAAATGGTATAATCCGTATTTTGATAATCTAGAGTAGGTCTCCAAATGAAATTAGGGCTAAATCGAAAACCATGAGTATTTAGTTTTCCTTTTTTTGGCCAAAAATTGTATTCCATGAATGGTCTTGCCGCAATAATATCGGTACGTCTTATAAAACCTAAATCGGATCTAAAGTCATTGCCAATATAATTTCCTCGCAGTCCAAAATTAATCTTCCTAGAATTGTATCTAAGATCCATGCCAGTTGAACTATCATCATCACCTATGTTATTAGCAAAAGACTTATGAAAGTAAAATTTCCCTACCCAAGTATTATCTGCTGAGGCCAGATTATAATCTAGGCCAACAACCCTATTATATTTATTTTCCTCCTCTACAAAATCATAATCTTTAAAGGTTTCTCTATTTACAAATAAAAAACTAAGGTTTGATCTTGAAAATAGCTTTTTTTGAAGCGCAAAAACGGTGTTATTATTACTAACTATTTCGTTAGATATATCTTCTTCGGTCTGAAGGCTTAAAAGCCCTAGTCGCCAATCTTCGTTTAGTTTGCCACTTAATCGTATTCCGCCAATGATACCATTTTCGACACTTTCACCATCAATGTCTTGTGCAATTCCAATTCGCCTTGAAAAAAAAGGATTAGCATCTCGTCTATTCCCAAAACTTGCAAAAAGGTCATTATTATCCACAAAAAACTGTCTTCTTTCAGGGAGTGCAACTTCAAATCGAGTGAGGTTTGTAATAAAATTATCAACTTCAACAGTGGAAAAATCTGGATTTATTGTCAAATCAAGATTTAGGCTATTACCAATAGATATTTTTGCATCTCCACCAACACTTAATGTGTTTAAATTTTTATTGGTTTCAAAGTCTTTAGCACTTATCGTATTCACGTAGGGAATTAAAGCTATGGGAGTTCTGGATTTACCTAATGGCTTTTCAAATACCATATCGCCCATAAAAGCTAGACTAAAAATTAATTGGTTTTGTGGAATTTCTATCCAAGTACTTGTTTCGTTTGCTTGTGTATCAAAACGATAGGTGTTCATTCGCCATTTGGTTTCACCTTCTTTAAATTTGAAAGAGGTGAGGGGTATTGCCCATTCTGATATGTAGTATCCATCATAGATTTTGGATTCGCCTCTCCATTTCACATCCCAAGATGTAGTAAACCCATTTAAGTTAGAACCACCACCAGAAATAAGTGCTTCTCTACGAACTCCATAAGGGTTTGAGCCAAAGAGAAATGCATTAGTTCCATCATTGAATGTATCAAACATTACACTAATATTATCATTTCCGCCAGCCCTAAAATCACGTTGTAAGGATGGAATAACATAGTCATTGCCACTTGTGTAGACAGTAATACCTACATAAAGAGTAGTTTCATTATAGAGTATTTTAATATCTGTTTGTTGTGCTGCTAATATGGAATCTGATGGAAAATATTGTTGAAAATTATTAGCACTTTCTGCTTTTTCCCAAGCGGCTTCATCAAGTACGCCGTCTATTTTAAGTTTTTCATCAATAAATTTAACAGTAAAAGACTTGGGAGAATTTTGTGATGTAATTTTTAAGGCAATCAATAAAAAGATAAACAAAGTGTAATGCTTTGTCATAGATGCTGTTAGTTTAGTTCCTCAAATTTAAGTCTTAGAGAAGTTAAAAAAATGCCAAAACTTAATAGGTAAAATCTAATGACTTTAAGAACACTCTAACTAGAAGATTTAAATATTAAGCCAATAGGTCAACTTTAAGTTAATAGACCTACTTCTTGGCATAAAAGAGTTAACAAAATAGTTGTCATTATAAACCAAGAATAAATCAGACAATGGTGCAAAACGCCATTGTAATCTTGAGTTTATTCCCAAATTATCTCGTTGGTTGCTGTATTGTACTAAAGTGGACCAAAACAAAGATTTATTGAAAGTGATATTAACTCGAGGACTTACAAGCCATATGTCTGCTCTAGAATAGGGTTGAGGTAACTCAATATGATCATACTGTGCATTAAACCCAATATTTACTTTAGGGATAAAACGTAATGTAAATCTAGTTTCTAAAGAATACCTGTTTCCATTAAAAAAACCACCATAGCTTGGTTGAATACTATAAGCGAAATTTTTACGATTATCAGATTGAAATTCTAATTCTAAATTACTAAAATGATAGCCCGTATTACCAGGTAATGCAACTGCATTTTCTTTACCAGTTGGTTCAAATTCATCAGTTAAAAAGACAAAGCGTTTTGTAAAACGTGCCTGTAATCTTTCAAGAGTTCTAAATTCTGCAGTAGTTTCTATAGATAGGTTGTGATCTGTATTTTTAAAATCTAACCCAGGTCTCCAAGTTACCACATTAAATAACTGCGCTTGATATCTATTGACCTTGCCTTTTTCTGGCCAGAACCTACCTTCAAATACATTTGCAAGTTTAAAAATATCTTTTCTTCGTATAAAACCTAAATCTGAATTGAATTCTTCATCAATTGAAACCGCATCAACAAAAGCAGAAAAATAGCGGGTGTTTTTTCCTAGATTTAAACCAAGTGAATAATTTCCTTTACTATCATTTGGTTGAAATGATTTGTGAGCATAAGCTTTACCTGTCCAGCTATTGTCTTCTGACGCTAAATTATAATCTATTCCAATTACTCTATTAAATTCTTCATCTTCAGGTAAAAAAGAAGCAGCATTAATGGCCTGCCTATTTATAAAAAACATACCGAGATTAGACCTTGAAAATAGTTTTTGTTGCAGGGCAAACATCATGTTATTATTAGAAGGTATCTCATTTCCTTCGTCTTTTTGGGTTTGAATATTTAAAAAACCAAGGCGTAAATTTTCATCAAGCTTTCCACTTAATCGGAGGCCCCCTATAATTCTATTTTCAATAGTGTTTCCTACTGTATCCGTTGCAATACCTATTCTACGAGAGAAAAATGGATTTGCATCTCTACCTCCTCCGAAACTCCCAAACAAATCATTATTATCTACAAAAAATTGCCTTCTTTCCGGTAAGGCAACTTCAAAACGCGTAAGGTTGGTTATAAAATTATCTACCTCTACAGTAGAAAAATCTGGATTAACAGTTAAATCTAAATTTAAGCTGTTACCAATAGCAATTTTAGCATCGCCACCTACTTTTAAGTTTGTTAGACTTTCATTGTTTTCAAAATCTCTAGCCGATATTGTATTTACATAGGGAATTAATGCGAGTGGGGTTCTAGATTTGCCTAAGGGTTTTTCAAAAATCATATCACCCATAAAGGCCAAGCCAAAAATAAATTGATTTTGCGGAATTTTCATCCAAGTGGTACGCTCATTGGTCTGCATATCTAGGCGGTAGCTATTAAAACGCCATTTAGTCTCA
The DNA here is from genome assembly GCA_964440105.1 of uncultured Flavobacteriaceae bacterium. Classification (GTDB taxonomy): domain Bacteria; phylum Bacteroidota; class Bacteroidia; order Flavobacteriales; family Flavobacteriaceae; genus Croceitalea. The sequence goes on along the minus strand of CAYTRI010000080.1, from coordinate 1,498 downwards.
CCTTCCTTAAACTTAAAAGATGTAAGTGGTATGGCCATTTCTGCGGTAAAATAGTCATCATAAATTTTAGATTCACCACGCCATTTAACATCCCAAGAAGTAGTAAAACCACCTCTGTCAGTACCTCCACCAGATATAAGCGCTTCACGCCTGACTCCAAATGGATTCATTCCAAAAAGAAAAGCATTCGTACCATCGTTAAAGGTGTCAAAAACCAAACTTATTTGGTCTATACCTCCTCCTCTAAAATCTCGTTGAAGTGAATTGGTTAAAAAATCTTTCCCAGCAGCATTACCTTTAATAGCTATATAAAGTGTTGTATTACTATACAGCATTTTTATATCAGTTTGCTGTTCTGCCATGACAGAATCTGATGGAAAATATTGATGAAAATCTTTAGCACTTTCAGCACTTTCCCAAATTTTTTCGTCTAAAATTCCGTCAATTTTAATGTCTTCAGTAATTAGTTTAACTGTAAAAGATTTGTTTTGTTCCTGCGAGAAAAGGTTAAAATAGAGTAAGAACAGGAATATAGCAGTGTAATATTTTGCCATTTAATGTTTGAATTAGCTAGTCAAATTTAACAATAAGTAATGTAAAAAATCCCAAAATCTATTCTGTGGGTTTGTCTTTTTTCTTTGGCTCTCGTTTAGCTTCTTTAAGACTTTTCATTAACATCCATTCTATTTGACCATTTGTGCTTCGGAATTCATCCGAAGCCCATTTTTCAATGGATTTTAGCATTTCTTCATTTAGCCGCAAAGCGAAAGCTTTTTTCTTACTCATTTTTAAAGATGAATTCACTAATTGATTCTACTAATTTTTTAGAAAGAGGAAAATCTGGTGAAGTATATGAATTTTGGTTTTCAATTGAATTTTTAACTGTTTTTAAAACATGATTCATATTTTGGATTAAGGTAACCGTTATTTTATCTTCTGATTTCATAATAGCAGTATTTCTTGCGTTTGCAAGCTTACTAGCATCTTCCTTAGTAACTTGTAAATCGGAACCTCCCTGAACAATTAGTGTAGGTATTTCTATTTTTTTTATTTCTTCAATAGGATTTAGCTGTATCCAACTTTTTAAAAATTTTTGATTTTGAGGTGCAAATAATTGAATTAAAAATGGGTTTACAGATAGTATAGTATCGGTTTCTTTTAATTCTTCTACATGTTGTTTAGCAACTTCACCTATTTGAGAATTTTGTTTTGAAATTTGAGTTACTAAAGTTTTATCTATTGATTCGCCAGGTCCAGCTATTGAGATATAGGATTTTATATTTTCATCAGCTGCGAGCATGGCAATTAAAGAGCCTTGACTATGGCCAATAAGGTGTATGGATTTAAACCGCGTATCATCCTTAAAATTTGAAATAGCGATTGAAACATCACTTACAAAGTCTTGAATAGTTATTCCTTCTAAAAATGTAAAATTTTGTGGATTAGAAGTTCTTTTATCATATCTATAAAATGCTATGCCTTTTCTATTTAGACTATC
>CAYTRI010000079.1:0-11427 GCA_964440105.1 uncultured Flavobacteriaceae bacterium | reverse complement strand
ATCAATTGCATAAGATGTAATAACAGTATTCGTGTCTGAAAGCGTATCACTAAGGCTACTTAAGTCTACACTAATAGTGCCTCCCCTCTCCAAATCTAGTGTTAGTTGATTGGTTGTATCATTAAATGTAAATCCCGTCAACTGCTGGTTATCACTAGAAGTAAGCTCCCATGAATCACCATCCCAAAAGAAAATTGTTCCAGAAGTAGTGTTAACATAAATGTCTCCTGTATCCGCTCCTGTTGGTGTTGTTGCTCCTGGGGCAGAAACGTCTGTTCCGCTAAGAACTTCGCAGTTACATTGATCTTGTAATGTTACTGTTGTCTGAGATAAAGCAATTCCTGATAAGAAAAGAAAAAATACAAAGAATAAATTTTTCTTCTTGGATATTGCTTTTTGTGAAATTGTATTCATTTTACTAACTACTAGGTTAAAATCATCATTTTGGGGTATACTATTCTCTAAATCAAGCATCTATTCACCATAAAGTATAGGTATACGATACAAAATTAACTTTATACATACCTGTGGAAAATAAATGTTGTGTAAGTGATAAATAGTAAAGTCTATGCCTTAAAACATGAGGTAACGTTCCATAATCAAATTAACCGTTAATCGATTATACCTTATAAAATAAGGTGTCTCAAACTTGCTCTTATATGATTTTCAAGTACTACTTGAAACTAATAAAATTAGTTCCTTTTCACTCTATAAGTGATTCTACGATTGGTTATAACTGTATTCACCAATATAGTTAGTACTACTGTATTTGAAGTCTCAGTAGAACATATAAAAGCTGAATTTGATACAATCACTCTGTATTCATCTCCATTATTGGAGGTAGTGGGTCCAGTTATAGTGATTTTATTTGTTGTAGTACCACTATAAATACCGGTATCTGATAGGTCGTTCCAAGTAGAACCGTTAAACTGTTGCCATTGGTATGTATCTGTATTAGAAGCTACTACTGTAAAAGACGCACTGCATCCAGGACAAGTTTGTGTACTTATTGGTTCAGTTGAAATGGAAGGAGCAGTTCCCGCTTCACGATAGTCATAAGTTAAACTACCATCACCATCCAAAGGTATTGTATAACCATTAGTGTTTCCAGTAACGACACCAGTGACACTATCATATCCAGTACCAGCTAGTTCACCTGACATTGTTCCGCTCTCTGTGTAACCAGCTTCTATTACATCGTTACAACCATCTCCATCACTATCCAATACTATATAATCCTCGTTTCCTGTACTATCAGAATTTTGAAGTATATAATTAATTGTTCCACTATCTTCTTGACCTGAATCTTGAACACTATCTGGCACTCCATCTAAGCCTATATTCCCAGTAAGTCGTCCTGATACTTGTAATTGGTCATTACCCGCTTCAATAGCATCATATATTCCATCATTATCAGAATCTAAATCTAAAATATCATCGACACCATCTTTGTCTGTATCTCTTTTAGCTGTCCATATAATTGCATCGACCAATAAATCTTCTCCAGCTGTATTAAACCCTCTTGTGTGTGGTACTATTACCCTTCTGCCAGGTGCTGTTCCTGTTTCAAGTGCTTCGCCAGCTTCCCATATTGTAATTGCCGCTTCATTATTATTCGGGTTAGTGCCTAAAGTTGTACCCGAAGTGATTCCATTTCCATAAAAATTTGCATCTCCAATATCATAGTCACCAAGCGGCAGTCCGCTGGTAATAGGATGCGTATTATCTGTTATGGTTACGAACTGTGTCCCTGAATTTCCACCAGTTACTCCTCCCAATATTTCATCATGCAATGCATTTTCACTTGTGATAACTCCGTTCTCAGTTGTAGCCAAATTGGCTATATTAGTAAAAGCTGTATTACTATTAACCCTTTCAAATAAAAAGGTTACATCATAATTATTAGCGTCTTCGCTATCACCATCATCAACTACCGTAACCGTATAACCTAAAGCAGTTAGTTTATCTATCACATTTTGCTCCTCTGAATTAGCAGTATTCTGCGTTACCCATAGCACCGAAAAACCGGCCTCTTCAACATCTAGAATACCATCATTGTCATCATCTAAGTCTGACAAGTCATCTAATCCATCACCATCTGAATCAATATTTTCCGCAATAGTAAGATAAACAGTGGCCGTATCTTGGCCAGAGGCAAAAGAACAAATAGGGTTGTCACCTATAGTGTATGTAAAGGAGGTAGTCCCAAAAAAACTCCCAGAGGAATATGTAATTGTTCCATCTGGATTTAAGGTAGCTATCCCATTTGCTGGTTGTGTAATAGAAATGACTTCTATAGCTCCACTTTCTGGATCACTATCCACTCCATTTCCATTATCAATTAATGCATTAAAAGTGATGTTTTGATTACTACTAGTATTTATATTATCATCTTGAGCAACTGGTGGTAAATTACTAGTATCTGGAAGAAGGTCAACAATATTTATACTACCATTGTTAAAATCCGAGGGAGTTAGTTGACTTCTTACAACAACTCTTCCTGTTGGCGTTCTTGGAAAACCAATTTCTAGTACAATTGGGGTATTTGGCCCGCCTGGCAGACCAAAATGTATTACTCCAGGTTCCATAGTACCATGACCAAATCCTCCGTTTACTTCTCTTGTACCAGAAATTACATTTCCATCACAATCGAGAATTTTTGCAGTTGCACCAATACCAAACCGTTCCTCAGTTCCAGTAAGTCCAAAATCATCTCGATTTTCCTTAATATCTATATATAGATGATTTGCTCTAGCCGTAGCTCCCAAATTATTAATGTAAAGTGAATTTGCTCCATTCCGATTCATATATAAATCTAAATCTCCATCAGTATCAATATCTACAAAGGTGCATCCTTCTCCTCTATTATTAAAAGACAATCCAGAATCTATGAATGACATGGCACTCCCACCATTATTGATTTGATTTAGAAACAAGTGACTTTCATTATTTCCTGTCAAGAATATATCAATATCCCCATCATTATCAACATCTCCAAAGGCTAAACCTTCTATTTGACCACTATAGGTTAGTGGTATACCTGTAGTAGCTCCTAATCCAGTCCATGTTCCATCACCATTATTTCTATGAACTTGATTAGTTCCGTTTTCCGTCCAGTACAAATCAAAATCCCCATCGTTATCTAAATCTCCAAAAGCAACCGCTCCTTTATTTCCGTTATTGGCATCATCAATATTTACCCCATTTTGGAATATTCCACCATTATTCTCGAATAGGTCTACTTGATTTCTCTTTCGAACAACAATATCAACCCATCCATCATCATTATAATCTGTTGCAGATCCATAATCGCCATCTGTAGCGTCTTGTACCAGTCCAAGTGGCCATGTTGTAAAATCATTAACATCATATGGTGGGTTAGGGCTATCTGCTTTTCTTGTTACGTGAGTGAAAAAACCATTTCCATCATTTTGAAGGATGTCTACGCCATAATTATGATTGTCAACATATAAATCTAAATCGCCATCGCCATCATAATCTAGTGCCCCAGCTCCTTCCACATTTAAACCATCTGTTAAGGATGTAAATTGCTGACTTGGAGTTGTTCCTCCTAGACCATCACCAAAACGGTTTGTTGCTGGATCTTGAAGAAAAATCCTTATATCATTATTATCATTTCTAAAAATATCAGGATATCCATCGTTATTAAAATCAACAAATAAAGCTGTTCGTTCTAAATCTCCACTACTAAAATCTGGTGCTAAAATACTAGTAACATCTGTAAAGCTACCTCCCTCATTACGCATTAAATATCCTACTCCGTTTGTATTGACTACCAAATCAAAATCCCCATCTAAATCATAATCTGCCCAAGCATGGCCTCCATCTTTACTACCAGATATATTTAAATTGTAGGATGCTGAGCTTTCAGTAAAAGTAGTCTGCCCAGAAAGCTTCAAAAAAGAGAATAGCGTAAACAATATAACTAGTAAACTATTTACATTTATGGGGAACGGATTTACTTTATTTCTCACCGTTAAAAATTGAAAATCAATAGATTATCAAAATTACAGCCATCTTTTACCCCTAAAAATAAAATGTTGTAAATACAATAGGGTATACAGCAAAAACCTATTTTTAGTAAGTTTAAGCTTATAATTCCAATAAAAATAAAATAAAATAAAGATTTAACCTACATGATTGTAAGATAATACATATTAATTTGGTTTTGTTCGATATGTAATTCTTCTATTGGTAATTACTGTGTATGTCTTAATAGTACTTACTGGTGAAAATTCCGATGTAGAATTTGATATAGTAGCTGTAGCAGTTACCAAATTAGTAAGTACCACTCCTGAGGGCATTGGTATAGTAAACTTAAATTTATTCGTGTTATCTGTATTACCATCAGCATCAATATAATTACCTGTGGTATTGTCCGTGTCTGAAACACTACCTTCAATCACAGAGCCAATAAAGGTTTGTCCCTCACCGTAATCTGTTGACAAACCTAATTGATTATCTCCTGTAGGTGCAGTACCTTCAGATACATCTGTTAAAAACCATTCTATGGTAGCTCCAGGTCTGGACCAGCCTTCTACTACCAAATTAGTCCCAGCGATATAAACTCCAGAAATAATTGGAAAATTTACTAAATCGTTTGGACCTGTGTCAGCATCGTTAAGATCATTTATGGTAACTCCATCTGGTACAGTTCCTGATGCTACTAGGTCAATTCCCAACGCAGCACCATCTATTCCGTTGTTGAAAAAAGAATTTCGTGAAATAAGGTTTCCGTTCTCCCCAGAATTTCCTACTAAAATGAAACCTGCACCTCCATTATTAAAAATAATGTTATTGCTGATTTCAGAATCATTACCAGATAGGCGTATCCCATAATTTTGAACAGATCCGGAGCAGTTGCCACCGTTTTGACCGGAACCTATAATGGTATTGTTTAGAATAGACACATTACCAGCTATATTTTCCCCATCTATTCCTACTGAAGCTGAATTTTCAATTAAATTTTGTTGTATGAAAATTCCGTCTCCGGAATTTATTTCAATATTATCGTCACATGCCGTAGCTCCATTAGAAAAAAAGTGATTGTTCTCAATTATACTTGAATTACCACCATTTAAATAAACTCCCGCATCTGTGACCGTAGCGATATAGTTTCCGCTTACTAAAACATTTCCTCCTTGATTTTCTACTCCAAAATCTATATTACCTGCATTATTTCCTGCCGCATCTACTCCCAAAACATTTTCAAATATTTCTACCGAACCACTATTAATGCGTATTGCAGCATTATTATTGGCGAAAACCGAAACGTTTCTAATGGTCACGTCGTTCGCCTCTACCCTAAGCACATCTCCACCATTTCTATGAATCTGTATTTCAGGCAAATCATAAGTAGGTAAAATTATGCCAGAAGTCCCAACTACTGTTCCACCAGAACCTACTGTACCGGAATTGGTATTACCAGAATAAGCCGTTTGTGTTCGCCCATCTATGCTTGTATTATCAGCTAATAAATTTGTAAATGGATTTCCATTTGCCACAAAAATATCAAAGTATGCTCCATTATAATTTATATCTGTAGGCCTACCTTGCGAATCAGACGTAGTAGGAATCATAAATATAGAAGTATCAACACCAGCTGCTGGGTCAAAAATACTATTAGCTTCAATATCTAGGCCAGTTTCGTCTAGATTATTAGAGTTTACAATAAACTGTTCTAAAGAACCCTGTCCGTTTTCATTGGTATTTACAATAGCATTAAAGTTAAAGCCAAAATCAACATCAATAATACCACTTGCGTTAATAAAAATAGTTGACACTGACTGGGCGCCTGTCAAAGTACCCGAAGGGGAATCCTCACCTGCAGGGTTTGCCCCACCTACTTCATCAACAACGTCGGTCAGACCTGTACCTGTATCAAATCTTCTAAATGTCTGTACAGGATAGCATGTTGTACATGAAGAACCACCACCTCGATTAGAAGTAACAGTTGAATTCACAACTCGCAAAGAATAGGTGTCATTTGGGATTCCACCAAATACATACAATCCGTTTTCACCGGTAATTTGGGTATCTATTAAAACACCAAGTGAATTGTATAATTCTATAGAAACTCCTTCTACAGGAATTCCATTGGCAGTAGTAATGTCACGACCAAAACCACCAGGATAATTGACATCTTCAAATACAGTTCCCGTAATTAAATTTGAAGGTACTTTTATAACTACCCCGTTCAATAGCACAAAGTCCCCACCCATTTCTACGTTTGTGGTCACCGATGATTCCGCTGGGGCTATAAATGATGATATGTCATAAGTATCTAAATCCAAACCATACGTTGTTGTATTATTAATGTTCGGAGTAACGGTATTATCAAAAATTGTTGAATTGTATGGGTTATCAACCGTAACTCCATTATTATCCCCATCACCAGTTAATTTGTTGGTTCCTAAAGACGTGGTAATTGAAAGTTGTTCTCCACCAGTAATAGTTTGATCCCCTTCCCAAGATAAAACTGTTGTCTTAGCACCCGAAGAGGCTATTGCATAAAATCCGTCAAGCGTAAAACTTACTGGCGCTGTTGTGTTTTGATATCCTTGAAAACCTTGATATAGGTTTAAAGATACTGCTGGTAAAGATAGTTCTTCATAAAAAATCATCAAACTCCAACCACCTAACGTAACCTGGCCAGAGCAATAGTCTCCCGTATTATCTACAGTTAAATCTGAAAAATCAAAATCATTGGCGCTAATACTTCCAATAGGTATGCCATCTATAAGCGTAGTTACATCAGCTATCATAGAATAAAATGCAAGTGCGCCAATAAAAGACTCATTTGCAAAATCTGCATCCACGGTTTGACCTTCTAATGAAACTTGTAAATCAGGTTCCGTACCTGAATGCGTCCAAAAAAGTAAAGCTTGTTCTATTTGCGCTGTAGCTGGTATAGCACTTGTCAATGTATTGCTTGAAGTAGTTACTATAGAACAAGTGTTACCACTATTGTCTTCATCTCGCATACTACCACCCGTCAATGCATAATCATAATAACCATTAAATTCCCTAAAAAGGGTGAGTGGAGTGTTTGATGGTACTTCATCATCGATTATCGTAATAGTGGCCGTATCTGAAAAATCAACACTAGAATCTGAACTTGAAACAAATTCTATTCTGAAATTTTCTGGTCCTTCAATTAATGTATCATCTAAAATTGATATGGTTATCGTTTCTGTATCACCTACAGTTCCATTAAAATTCAAGGTTCCAGAAGATAGAATATAATCATTCCCCGCTGTAGCCGTAATATCGGCTGTTTGATAATTTACCGTAAAAGGACCGTTTGTACCGTTTCCCGTATGGGTCACCAAAAAATTTGCAGTTCCTAAGTCTTCATTGATTGTAACATCTTCAACTATAACACTGGGGGGTAAATAAGTTACAGCTATTTCAACATTGTCAACGAAAGCAGTCTCACCAGCATCCCAACCATTACCAAAAAATCCTATGGCACTGTTAGCATGGATATAATCTGTTGGTATATTGTACGTTACACTACCCGCAGCATTACCATAATTCTGTAAAATAAGCAGTGTACCATCGTTTCTTCTGAAAAATAGTCTTAGTATTTCATCACCGATACTAGAACCGTTATAGTCAAACGTAAGAGTCGCCGACGCTACGCCAGACAAATCCAGATTTCTAAAGATGAATTGACCTGTTAGTTGCTGAAAACGCAATTGATTTCCTACAATTCTTATTTGACCCGCACTTGGATTCGTAATTTCATTATTTTCTTGCCAGTTAGCACTGAAATTTTGGGTACCGTCATTGTTTGAGTAGGAAACAGAACCAAATTCGTCACGAAAAGTTTCCTGCGCAGAAGCAACAGAAATAATTGAAATAAATAATAATAAAAATCTTAAAAGGTTTGCTTTAACCATTAAAGTACTATTTAAGTAATGAGTTGATTAACTTTTCAACCTAATTACCTTAATCTATAATAGTACAAACCTAAGTCTGTTATCTGTTAGAGTGTAATATTTGTGGTGTTATCGATAAAAAGCATGGCAAAATATGAAAAAAATGTTGTGAAGAATTTTCTTACATACCAAAATAGAGCAATAACAATTACTAATCTTTAATATAGTTTAGTAATGTTAATCAAAAATAATAAACTCGGACCTACGATTTAATTGGTGTTTTTCATTAGAACAACGAACACCATTTTCACATTCGTTCATTAGGCGTTCTTCACCAAAACCTTCGCCATCTAATCTATCTGCAGAAATTCCTTTAGATATCATATAAGCAACAGTAGATTGTGCTCTTTTTTGTGATAACCACAAATTGTATGCATCATTACCTCTACTATCTGTATGTGCATTAACTTTTATCTTTAAACTTGGATATTTTTCCATTGCCGCAATTACCTTTTGGATTTCAATTTCAGCATCTGGTCTAATATCAAACTTGTTTAAATCAAAATAAATAGTACTTAGTTGTAATAATTTAGCCAAATCATCTCCGAATCCACCAGTAACTAAATCTCTCTCAAGATAAAAATCTATAATTCTTGGTTTACCGTAAGACTTAACTAAATATTCTTCTGAAGGCACATAACCTTCCATTAATGCTCTAACAAAATTTCCTTGGTTACAATCTAAACTTAGCGTGTACTCTCCTTTAGCATTTGTAATAGTAGAAGAAACTTCATTATTCTCTTCATCAATTATCTTAACAGTGGCACCAGCCAAGACTTCATTAGAAATTCTATCCCTAACTGTACCTGTTACATCTTGTAAACAATCTAAAGAAATGGGTTCTGTTTCAGAAAAGCTATAAATATCATCATCACCCATACCATCTATTCGATTAGAGGCAAAATAACCCGTAGTAGTTTCTTCATTGATTATAAATGAGAAATCATCATACTGTCCATTAATAGGCTTTCCAACATTTACTATAGTTTGGTCGTATTCGTCAAAAGCAATTTTTGTAGCAAAAACATCTAATCCTCCTAGTCCTGGGTGACCATCTGAAGAAAAATAAAGTACATCTGATTGAGTAATAAATGGAAATGTTTCCCTTGCTTCAGTATTTATAGTTTTTCCAAGATTTACAGGTGGTCCAAAAGTCCCATCACCAACTATTTGTACCTTAAAAATATCTGATTCTCCTAAAGACCCTGGCATATCTGATACAAAATAAAGTACTTTTTCATCAGGGCTCAAAACAGGATGTGCAACAGAGTAGCTATCACTATTAAATGGTAATTCTTCAATTTCCGTCCATTCTCCATCAACTAAGGTCGCTTTATAAATCTTTAATCTTATTGTTCCTTTCTCGTCTTTATACTTTTTTCCATCAATAAAATTATTTCTTGTAAAATACATTGTATTCCCATCCTTAGTAATTATGGATGTGGATTCGTGTAACCTAGTATTTATATCTCCAGGCACTTTTTTAACTACTTCGTCATCTTCATTGGCTTCATTTACCTCATAGATATCTAAAAAATCTCTTGCATTCCATGTATGACGATACCTTGCTAAGTTACCAGTATCCCTATCAGAGGAAAATATTAATCCCTCCTTATAAAATGAAGGTGCAAAATCTGAGTATTTTGAGTTGTATTTAAAAGGTGTAATATCATAACGTCCTGAGTTTTTTTCAATCTTACTCATATAATCCTCATCGAAGCTAGAATCAATACCACTTTCTTTAGCCATTTGAGAAAATTTTGCCATCATTGCATCTGCACCATCATATTCGCCAAGAGTTTTTAATGATTGTGCATATCTAAAAACATAATCTGGAGTAACTACAGAATCATATTTTTCAATCAATTCTTTATAGATTTCAGAAGCTTCTTCATAATTGGCATTGAAATAATAAGAATTACCTAAACGCTTTAACAAATCGGGTGAGGAAAAACCTTTCTCTCTTACCTTTTTGTAAATATCAATAGCTGGTCTAAAAGAATATTCATCATACTTTTCGTCAGCTTTTTCTAAAAGACGCTCTTGACCTAAAGCTGTGCCTAATATTGTGATGAATGTTATTGATAAAAGAAGTACTTTTTTGTACATATCCTAATTGATTTTAGAAGAAACGTGGGGATACCGTTTTTTGGAATTTTTTCAATAATTCTAATCTTAGAAAAACTTCAAAAGAACCATCATTAAATCTTCTTGTTCCTAATTCTGTAGTTTCTTTATCATAAGCTAACCCAAGCATTATCTGATCCGTTATTTGAAAGCCTGCTAAAGCGCTTACCGCTGCATCCCAACGATATGCTGCTCCGAAACTAAATCTTTCGTTAAATAAGAAATTAGCAGAAATATCGACTTGTAATGGAGCACCACCTACTGCCTTAGTTAATATTGCTGGTTTAAACTTAAAATTTCCACTTAAATCAAAAACATATCCTGTTATAAAATAAAAATTGATACGTTCAGCCGCTAAGAAATTTACATTATTGGCATCAGTTGAATTATTATCAAAAAACTCTGTTTCTAGGATATTTGGGGCAGAAAAACCCGCATAAAATTTATCCGTATGGTAATAAACACCCAAACCAAAATTTGGAGAAAATTGATTATCAATATTATCTTGTTGAACAACTTCTTCATCAAAATTTCTAAGCTTAGAAAAATCAAGGCTTAACATATTACCACCTCCTTTTAATCCAAAAGAAAGTTTAGCATTCTGAGAAACATCTAAAGTATAGGATATTACAGCATCAAGATAAGTTTCTTGAACTGTTCCATCTCCTATATTATCATTCACTATAGACAACCCGTACCCCAATCTACTATTTCGAATTGGTGAATGTAAATTAATAGTGAATGTTTCTGGCGATCCATTTAAACCAATCCATTGCGATCTATAAAGGCCTGCAAAAGTAAGTTGCCCCCTTGAACCGGCATATGCTGGATTAACACTAAGTGTATTAAACATATACTGTGTGTATTGGGCATCTTGCTGTGCGATTAAGCCTTGAATTGTAATTACTATAAAAAGTATTGGCAATAAAATGCTCTTCTTAATCATATTCGTTATTATATGTTACTTACTGATATAGAAATAATCGCTATCTGTAATTCTTTCTTGATTTAAATCGTACTCAAATATATAAAAATATATACCTGAAGGAAGGAAATCGTTTACACTTAAAGTAGACCTTCCCTTAGATCTGCCATCAAATACATTATTTATGTTATTATAACCTTGCCCTTCATATACAGCAATACCCCATCTATTATAAATTCTTAAGGTATTATTAAGAGCATTTTCAACACCTCTAATAAATAAAAAGTCATTCTTGCCATCTCCATTAGGAGTAACCATCTGATTCACAACTACTGCTTCTTGTTCAGGTTCTGGCGTATCATCAATTGGATCTAAGTAATCTGGAGTACCATCGCCATCTGTATCATCATT
>CAYTRI010000078.1:3885-11482 GCA_964440105.1 uncultured Flavobacteriaceae bacterium | reverse complement strand
TTAAAAACATAAAAGCCACCTGCATTTGGGTGGCTTTTTTTATTTCTATTTTTGCAGAATGATACAGTTAGGAAATTATAATACTTTAGAGATATTACGTAGCACTAGTGTTGGTCTTTTTCTTGGAGATAATGAGGGTACGGAAATTTTATTACCAAATAAGTATGTTCCAGACCCAATTGAAATAGGTGAGCAATTAACTGTGTTTTGTTATTTAGATAGTAACGAAAGACCAGTATCTACTACATTAAAGCCATTAATTATTCGTAATGAATTTGCTTTTTTAGAAGTTGCTGAGCTTAGCGCTTATGGAGCCTTTATGGATTGGGGTCTAGAAAAGCACTTACTCGTTCCTTTCAGAGAGCAGCGATTAAAAATGGAGCAAGGAAAAAAATATGTAGTCCACTGCTATTTAGATGAGCAATCTTTTAGACTAACAGCCTCAAATAAACTAGATAAGTTTTTAGATAATGAAAATATTGTAAAAAAAGTTAATGATGAGGTTTCCCTATTAATAAGTAGAAAAACAGATTTGGGCTGGGAAGCTGTAGTAGATAATAGGCATAAAGGGCTTTTATTTTTTAGTGATGTTTTTAAAGAAATTAAAATAGGTGATAGCTTAAAAGGCTTTATAAAAAATATACGAGAAGATAATAAGTTAGACGTTTCAATACATGCTATTGGCCAAAAAATGCTTGAACCTACGGCTGAATTAATATTACGCAAAATTAAAGAAGCAGACGGTTTTTTAACATTGCACGATAAATCTTCACCAGAGGAAATTAAAGCAGAATTACAATTAAGTAAAAAGGCTTTTAAGAAAGGGGTTGGTGTACTTTATAGAGAGCGTAAGATTTTAATTGAAGCTAATGGTATAAGGCTTGTATCCAATAACTAAACCTAATTTTGTCAGTAAAAACTTGCTTTTTAGCGGTTAAAAATGAATTTAGTCTCGCATTATTTTTTTGTTAGAACAAAAATTTTACATTTGTATCATTCATAACTTATTAACTCATTGATAACTATTTAATTAGAGTTTTCAATTCAATTTTAATGTTTCTCTCTTTATGCCTTTTATAGAAGAAAACGATTTATTAGACTTACATAAGGATATCGAAAAGTCTCAAATTATTAATGAAAGACTTTTAGATCAGGTAGGGTTTAAGAATAAGGATATAAAAAAGCTTAGAATCCAGCGTAATATACTAGCTGGTTCAACATTAGTTTTCTTGTTATTAATTTTTGGTTTTTGGGCATTTTTCTCTGGCCTTAGAACATCGAATGGATTTAGAGGTCAAGAAACTTTGGCCGAAGCAGTTGATAGTTTAGATACATTTAGAAATCGAATAGATTATCTTAAAGAAAGAAATGATGAACTGAGCTTGGTTAAAGAGTTTTACCTAGCAAAAGAATTTTTAGAAAAAGAAAAAATTTACTCTGTACAGGTTAAATCATTTGTTGACAATAATGCTACACTTGCTTCTGAAGCATTAACTAATACATTGTTTGTAAAAACAAACCCTTTTTATGCTTATTCCTTAGGAAACTTTGAGACTATAAACGAAGCAAGACGCTTTAGAGAACAATTAGTTAAAATGGGCTTTAAAGATGCTTTTGTTGCATCCTACCAAGATGGAAAGCGTGTAAAAATTGAAGATCCTTTTTAATTGAATAAGTTTAATGCATGGGTGAATGCTGCTAGACTTAGAACTTTACCCTTGTCTATTTCAGGAATTATTATAGGTACTTCTTTAGCAAATCTTGACGGATATAAAGACTACACAATTTTTGTACTCTCACTTTTAACCACCATTGCGTTTCAAATAACATCTAATTTAGCAAATGATTATGGCGACGGTGTTAAAGGAACTGATGCTGATGATAGAGTAGGACCTAAAAGAGCTTTACAAAGTGGTCTTCTAAACAGAAAAGAACTCAAATCTGGGATAAGTATTAGTATTATTATTAGCCTAGTTTTAACGCTTCTCTTAATCTATGAAGCATTTGGAGTACAGAATCTATTTTATCCTATCCTTTTTCTTGTTTTAGGAGGACTAAGTATTTGGGCTGCTATTAGATATACAATGGGCAACTCTCCTTATGGCTATAAAGGTTTAGGAGATATTTTTGTTTTTGTATTCTTTGGTTTATTAGGGGTTTTGGGCAGTATGTTCTTATACACCAAAAATATTCAGAATATGGCAATTCTTCCAGCAATGGCAATAGGGTTTTTATGTGTAGGAGTCCTTAACCTAAATAATCTTAGAGATGTAGAATCTGATAGAAACCATGGTAAAAACACTTTAGTGGTTAAAATGGGTTTTGAGAATGGAAAAAAATACCATTACATATTACTGCTATTGAGTTTTGTTTTAATGTTGTTTTTCTACTTTTTAAACTTTAGCGGTTATTCAAAACTTTTTTATTTTGTAGCATATATTCCAATAGTTTTTCATCTAAAAAAAGTGCGTGCTACTAAACTTCCTGTTAAATTAGATACTGAATTAAAAAAACTAGCGTTAAGTACATTCCTGCTATCATTACTGTTTTACATAGCAGTTAATTATTTTTCGTAATTTTATTCACAAGAATAATGTAAACCAACTTATTTTGGAACACCCCATAAAAATTCTTATAGTTGAGGACAACGTTATCATTGCAGATGATATGCAGTCCATGTTAGAGGAAATAGGCTATGAAGTTGTTGATAACGTTATCGTTTATGAGCAAGCGGTTGAGGTTTTAAAAAACAACCATATAGATTTAGTCCTAATTGATATCATCCTCGCATCTGACAAAACTGGTATTGATTTAGGTAAGCATATAAGAGATGTCTATAATATTCCTTTTGTATTTGTTACTTCAAATTCTGATAAAGCGACTGTAGAAAACGCAAAGACGGTTAAGCCAGACGGTTATTTGGTTAAACCATTTGAACAACAAGATCTTTATACTTCAATTGAAATTGCATTATCAAATTTTAATTACACTAAGAAAACTAGTAATGGTGCTGATGTCCATAGCGATGTAGATGACGGTTTTGTATCCAATTCTGTGCTAAAAGACTCAATCTTTGTTAAGAAGCAACACCTATATTATAGAATCCAATTTGGCGATATTCAATTTATAAAAGCAGATAATGT
The DNA here is from genome assembly GCA_964440105.1 of uncultured Flavobacteriaceae bacterium. GTDB lineage: Bacteria > Bacteroidota > Bacteroidia > Flavobacteriales > Flavobacteriaceae > Croceitalea. Next base: position 8,339 of record CAYTRI010000078.1, on the reverse strand, counting down.
CTATTTAGAGGTTAATACTGTGGACAAGAAGTTCTTAGTTAGATCTCCTTTAAAGGATTATCTTGAGAAACTTCCTAAAGGTAAATTCTATAGAGCGCACAAGTCTTATATAGTTAATGTAGATCATATTGACGCTATAAACTCTAAAGACATTATGATTAATAATACATTAATTCCAATCTCTAAAGATTTTAAAGAATTTATTATTTCATCTATGAATTCTTAAACAGAACAATTACACAATATATAAATGCCCTATCTAGGGCATTTTTTTTGTTCAAAAAATAGATAATTAACTGTTTTGGCTTATCATACCACAAAAGATAGTCGCTTCACAACAATAATTTCATTTAGGGAAGGGCTACTACTACATTTACAATATAATAATCAAGTAAATAAATTTTTTCATTTTCATATAGTGTTCTCGTAAAAGAGCCTTATCCAAAAAGATAGGGCTTTTTTTGTGCTCTAAATCGACCAAAATGAAGTGTTTGTCTATGAAATGCACGAAACATCGATATAATACACTTTCACATATGCTTAAAGTTGTTTCACAACATAATTTGACACTTTCACAACATTTTACAAGTAGGGCATTTGTTTCATCCTAATTTTGATGAAAATTTGTGCTTTGACAAATCTTACCTTATTAAAAAATGATTAGTAAGTTTTTTACTATTTAGCTTATCCTTTTTTAATACTGTGAGTGATTTTGTTGTTAAATCTAGAATAACTAACTACTCTTGGGTGTTTAACCACTTAAGTCTTTCTGTTTACAACAAAACATTGTGTCTAACCGGGCATAAAAGTATTTTTATTTAGAGGATGCTTTTTATTGAAAACAAGTTATTTCAATAAGAATCGTTTACATAAGTATAGTAGAGAAGTAATGCCAAAACAAATTAAAATAAATATTCTTATTGCCCTATTTTCTTTTGGGTGCATTACAGCACAATCAATCCAAATACAAGAAATTAATTTATTAGAAAATTTTAGAGATACTCAAGGAGCTGTTGAAAAGTTTGACTTCTTTTTTGCGACACCAAATAGATATACTCAAGACTCTGCTTATGATTGGTTAGATGATGTAAAAGTATATTTAAATAGTGCAGAAAAAATAAATGATTCTACAGGAATAAGATTATATAAATTAATTAAGGCTCAACTATATTATGATTTGGGCGATTATGATAAAAGTATTGCATTTGCCAAGGAATTACCTAAAAATAAAGATACACTAGGAGAGAAACCATTAGAAATACTACTTTCTATTCTTGACGAAAACTATAGTCAACTTAAATTGTTTGATGAACAAATAAAAGTTAGGGAAGAAAAAATTGAGTTTGGATATACAGATGGAATAGCTTTTTATGATATTTATGAAAAGATGGGACTTTACAGAAGAGCTATGAATCTTTATGTAACCACTGTTGGCCCTACAATTGCTGATAATGATGATTTAGGTAAAGCAAAGCATCATAATAAGATTGGTAATTATTTACGATTAGATAAATCTGAACCTACCGCAATAGCCGAATTGAATAAGGCAACTGGGTATTTGATGGTAGTAATTAATGATATAACAAAGCAGAAGACCGAAAATGACCTTTTTGAAATTGAATTTCTCAATGCCGAAATTGAAGGTAATATTGGTAAATGCTATGTAGGGTTAAAGCAATACAAAGAAGCATTAGCTCACTTGCAAACTAGTTTAAAGATTTTTGAAGAGTTTGATAATGGAAAATACACTAAGCAAGTTGTTGATAATAGATTAAATTTTGCAAACGCTCACTTACAACTTGGTAATTATAAAACTGCAAAACGTAATCTTGATAAGATTAACCAAGAAATTGATATTCAACAACAGTTAAAATTGAATCGCTTATTAGCAAGTTATTATGATAAGACTGATAATTTTAGAACAGCGTCATCTTTTTATAAAAGAAACGAACGCATATTAGATTCCTTAAAAGGCAATGAACAGTCAATTTTGAATCAGCAATTAGTGGCAATTGTTGGCACTTCTGAATTAGAAAACTCTAGAAGATTAGTTAACGAACAAAAAGCATCTAATGAAAAATTTAGAAGCGATTTGCAACAAGCAAGTGAACGTACTAACCTTGTAATAATATCTTTAATATTTACCTTACTTGGTTTTGCAGGCCTGGTGTATGCTTATTTAAAAAGTATTAAAAACCAACGCCTTATTGCTCAACAAAAACATATTATAGAAGATTCTTTAAAAGAAAAAGATTCCTTACTTAAAGAGATTCATCATAGGGTAAAAAACAACCTTCAAATGGTCTCTAGCCTCTTAAGTCTTCAAACAAAAAACACGCGTAGTAAAGCAGCAATAGCAGCATTGGAAGAAGGTAAAAGCAGGGTAAAAGCTATGGCGTTAATTCACCAAAAACTATATCAAAACGAAGATCTTTCAGTTATTGAAATGCAAGGATATATAGAAAGTTTGATAAATAGTGTACAATCTGTATATAAAAAGGGAGGTCACAATATTAGTGTGACTATTGATGCTGAAGGCACGGAACTAGATATAGATAGAGCAATTCCTTTTGGCTTAATTTTAAATGAATTAGTTTCTAATTCTTTCAAATATGCTTTTCCTGAGAGTGATGAAAATGGTAAAATTTATATTCATTTAAGAAAGAATGGAGACCAAGGATATTTTGAATATACAGATAATGGTGTTGGTTTGCCAGAAGATACGGATGAACGTGCCAATTCTTCTATGGGGATTCGTTTAATGAACCGTTTGGTAAATCAATTACAATCTAAACTTAACGTAGATAAATCTGGTGAAGGTGTGCGCTTTTGGTTCAATTTTAACTAAGCTATTTTACATTACTTTTAAGAACTAGTTTGTGGAGTAGTTTTGGAAAAAAACGCTTTACATAAACACCTTTGGTTTCTTTTCCACCTATATAAACTTCAAATTTTTTCTTTTCAATAGCCTTTACCATTTTTGAGCATAGTTCTGTTGCAGAAATTCCATTTTCAGTAGCATTGTCATTTTCTCCTTGTTCGCTCCCATCTGCTGTAAGTGCACTTTTTGCAATATTTGTACTTACAAAACCTGGGCACACCATGGTCACATCAATATTATCTTTGTCATGCTCCATACGCAAGGCATCAAAGAAACCATGTAATGCATGTTTAGCTCCACAGTATCCAGAACGATAGGGAGAAGAAAATTTACCCATAAGACTGCTTACGGTTACAAAATGCCCAGATTTATATTCCATAAAATGTGGTAAAAGAGCTTTAGTTAGTGCTACAGTACCTAAATAATCTACATCAATCATTTTTTGATAAACACTAAAATCGGTTTTTGAGATTAAAGAACGTTGGCTTATACCAGCATTATTAACAAGAATGTCAATTTTACCTGTAAAAGAAATAGCTTTTTTTACATGGGCTTCCATAGCATCAAATTCAATAATATCTAAAGGAAGAATATTTACATTTTCTTTATTTGGACATTTGTTTTTTACCTGTTCTAAAACTTCTTTTCTACGTGCAGATAATATCAGTTTACAATTTTTGGAAGCTAATAAATAAGCTAGTTCTTCACCAATACCAGAGGATGCTCCAGTTATCCAAACAGTTTTTCCGTCAATTCTAGACATAAGGGTTCTTTAAGGGTGAAAATATAGTTAATTTTGAATAGAGATGATAGCATCATATAAAAGACATGATCTTATTTTTAAACGCCCAAGCGGAACCTCAAGAGGTGTTTTAACTACAAAGGAAACTTGGTTTATAGTTTTACAGAAAAATAGTAAAGTCGGAATAGGTGAATGTGGTCTTTTAAGAGGATTAAGTATTGATGATGTCTCTGGTTATGAGGATAAGTTGAAATGGGTATGTTCTAATATTAGTTTAGGTTTAGATATACTATTAGAGCAACTATTAGATTTTCCATCCATTCAATTTGGATTAGAGCAAGCTTTCTTATCGCTAAAGTCAGATGCTACATTCCAATTATTCCCTAGTCCTTTTATAAAAGAAAATTCACCCATAGAAATAAATGGTTTGATTTGGATGGGAAGTAAAGAATATATGCTGGACCAAATTTCGGAAAAGTTAGAATCTGGTTTTAAATGTATTAAAATGAAGATTGGAGCAATCGATTTTAATACAGAACTCTCATTACTTAATTCTATCAGAGAAAATTACACAAAAGAAGAAATTGAATTACGTGTAGATGCAAATGGAGCTTTTAAGCCTGATGAAGCACTATCTAAATTAAAGCAATTAGCTCAGTTTGATTTACATTCTATTGAACAGCCTATTAAACAAGGAAACTGGCAACAGATGGCAAAACTATGCAAAGAAACGCCGCTACCTATTGCACTAGATGAGGAATTAATTGGCATTACTTCTTTAGATAAAAAACGAGAACTTCTTAAAACTATAATGCCGCAATATATTATTCT
>CAYTRI010000078.1:1865-3785 GCA_964440105.1 uncultured Flavobacteriaceae bacterium | reverse complement strand
AATGCTGTTTTAGCAATTAATTTAGGCTTTTTAGCCATTGGGTTATTTGTGGTATTAGGCTGGACAAAATTGGTGCATCCGCAATCAATAACTTCTTTAACAACATCTAGAAAAAAAATTGACTGGGGTCGTATTTTCACCTCATTTTTTATTTGGGGAACAATTACTACTGTTTTTACCCTAGTGAGTGTTTACTATATAGCACCAGAAGAATATGTAAATAATTTTGATACTACTAAGTTTTTAATTTTACTTCCTATAGCAATTATATTGGTCCCTCTGCAAACTAGTTTTGAAGAGTATCTTTTTAGAGGTTATATGATGCAAGGTTTAGGTATTTGGGCAAAGAATAAATGGTTGCCATTGCTTGTTACTTCTGTTTTGTTTGGATTAATGCACATTGCAAATCCAGAAATAGGAAAAATAGGCTATGTACTTTTAGTTTATTACATAGGTACCGGTTTCTTTTTAGGTATTATGACCCTTATGGACGAAGGTTTAGAACTTGCATTGGGTTTTCATGCAGCAAATAACCTTTTTGGAGTTTTGTTGGTTACTTATGATTGGGGTGCTTTACAGGCGGATGCAATTTTTAAAAATATAGCAATGGCAGAGGGTGCTGTTTTATCTGAAATCTTAGTTCCAGTATTTGTTGTATTTCCGATATTATTATTTATTTTTTCTAAGTTGTATAGATGGACCAATTGGAAAGAACGTCTTTTTGGTAAAGTGATGGATAAAGAAGAATTTTTAGCGATAGAAAATGGAGATTCATCCCAAGTTCAAGCTTAATGGCAATTCATATTCTAGTTACGAACTCAAAGAAGTTGCCTATAGCCTAATTAAAGAGGGAGAAGCTTTTGAGGTTTTTATTGGAGATTTTATTATAGAATGGTTGAGCAATTCTGAAACAGTTACTGTTTCAACTTCAGGGTCAACTGGCAAACCAAAACAAATACAACTTCAAAAAAAACAAATGGTCAATTCGGCATTGGCTACTGGCAGCTTTTTCAACTTAAAAGCAGGAGCTACTGCGCTACTTTGTTTACCATGTAATTTTATTGCAGGTAAAATGATGCTAGTAAGAGCGATGGTTTTAGGACTTGAGCTAGACTATATTGAACCAAATTCCAACCCTTTGCAAAGAGTTTTTAAAGAATATAATTTTGCTGCAATGATTCCCTTACAAGCACAAAGTTCAATAGAAAAATTAGATTTAATTGATACACTTATTGTTGGGGGAGCACCTATTGGTAATGTTCTAAAAAGTAAGTTAGAAAAGGCAGAAACTTCTATTTATGAAACTTATGGAATGACAGAAACCATAACGCATATAGCTGTTAAAAAGATAGATGCATCATATTTTAAAACCTTGTCTGGGGTTACAATAGAAAAAGATAAACGAGATTGTTTAGTTATAGATGCGCCAAAAATTAGTGATAAAAAAGTAGTTACTAATGACCTAGTTGAATTAGTTTCTAATCAAGAGTTTCGATGGTTGGGTAGGTTTGATACGATTATCAATTCTGGTGGAGTAAAACTAATTCCAGAGCAAATAGAAAAAAAACTGAAACAAATTATCCAAAATCGATTTTTTGTTGCAGGCATTCCAGATGATAAACTGGGTGAAAAATTAGTTCTAGTGATTGAAGGCGAAATTGATTCCGAAATAGTACTTCAAAGAATCATAGGTTCTAGTAATTTAGAAAAATTTGAGATTCCTAAAAAAATATACACCCTTCCTAACCTTGTTGAAACTGATACGGGTAAAATACAAAGAGGGGAGAGCTTAAAACTTTTAGTTAATTAACCTCAATCCGCTTTTGTTTTAAGATAATTCGCCACCTCATCACTTAGTCCTGCATTATATGGATTGTCAGATGGGGGAAATCCGTAAACTGCTTTGTAAAACATCGCTGT
>CAYTRI010000078.1:0-1765 GCA_964440105.1 uncultured Flavobacteriaceae bacterium | reverse complement strand
CAATTATAGCATCTATAGTTTCTGGTAGTGTTTGTTCGGCTACAAAGGTGTTTTCCTGCAGAACAACAACATCCCACAAACGTTCGTTAATTTTTTCTAATGTGCCTTGATCTGATAGATGATCCTGTAGCGTATATCCACCTTTTGCAAATTCTTGAATAATTGGTGTGAATTCTAAATCATCATTTACTCTAAATTTTTCAAGATGGCTCGAAACTCCTTGATTGAAGTAGGTATGGCTGTTCCCAATAAAAAGGATATTCTCTTTACCTAAAGCGATTACGTTTTCTTCTTCAATCTGTATATTCTCTGTTTCCTTTTTTTTTGATCAGCTAGTAAGCAAAAAACAGACAAGTACTGTAAGCTTTAAATAAAGTAAAAATTTGTGATTCCTTTTCATTTGATTTAAAGATATGATGTATTTTTAAATTTGCAAGAAACTTTATTCGAAACCTATTTCATTGATTATGAGAAATTTATTTACGTTGATTTTATGTTGTTATTCTTTTCTTGGGTTAGCCCAGCAAATTCTGCCAGAAAATGAACGAGCTAGAGTAGTGGACGAGATTTTAGAAGAACGATTTAATAAGCTACTACCTAATTTGATGGATGACACAGGAATTGATATGTGGATTCTTATTTCTAGAGAGTACAATGAAGACCCAGTTTTAAGAACCATGCTTCCTGCTAAATGGTTAAATGCAAGACGAAGAACAATTCTAGTTTTTTATCGTGATAAAAAAAATAACACTATTGATAAGTTGGCTGTAGCTAGATACAATGTTGGTAAGAGCATTCAATCTGCTTGGGATAAAGAAAAAGAACCTAATCAATGGAAACGATTAATGGAGCTTATAGAAGAACGGAATCCTAATAAAATAGGTTTAAATTTTTCTAAAGACCATAATATAGCAGACGGGTTAGATAAAACAGATTATGATGCGTTTATAGATAACCTTCCCAAGAAGTATATTAATAAAGTTGTTTCTGCTGAGCAGTTAGCGGTTCGTTGGATAGAGACACGTACCGAACGCGAAATGATAATTTATAACCAATTGGTAGCTATTACTCATGATATTATTGCAGAAGCATTTTCTGAAATGGTAATAACTCCAGGTATAACAACTACAACCGAAGTAGAATGGTGGATGCGACAAAAAGTAACTGATTTAGGTTTAGAAACCTGGTTCCATCCAACGGTAGATGTACAACGTACAAGTGAAAAACTAGTAGGTCATTTATATTCGTTTTCTGGAAGACCGGATGATATGGTAATAATTCCTGGAGACTTATTGCATTGCGATTTTGGAATTACCTACCTACGCTTAAATACGGATTGTCAAGAACTAGCCTATGTTTTAAAACCAGAAGAGAAAAAGGCACCAGACTTTTTAATTAATGGCCTTAAAGACGGTAATCGCGTACAAGACTTTTTAACAAAGAATATGATTAAGGGTAAAACCGGAAATGAAATTTTAGCAAAGTCACTTTCAGAAGCTAAAGCTGCTGGTTTACAACCTGCTATTTATACGCATCCATTAGGGCTTTATGGTCATTCTGCAGGCACAACAATTGGTATGTGGGATTCTCAAGGTGGTGTTATGAAAGATGATGGCGACAATTATCCTTTAAACCCAAACACCGTTTATGCAATAGAATTAAACACTACAATAACAATTCCTGAATGGAAAAGAGATATTAGAATTATGTTGGAAGAGGCTGGTTTTTATGGAGAAGACGGCTTTAGATATGTTAATGGTAGACA
>CAYTRI010000077.1:9778-11500 GCA_964440105.1 uncultured Flavobacteriaceae bacterium | reverse complement strand
TGATAACTGATAACTGATAACTGAATTTAATAATTACGCCACTTTGCAGTTGTATCGTAAACATGTTCTAAAATAGCTTGTTCAGTTTTATCAAATTCCACTTTTCTACGTCCCATCATAGCAGTTGCAGTCTCAAAAGCTTTATTGGTCTTGTATTCTGTAAATCCAGAAGCACCGCCCCAACTAAAACTAGGAATAAAATTACGAGGAAAACCGCTACCAAAAATATTAGCACTTACTCCAATTACAGTACCTGTATTAAACATGGTGTTAATACCACATTTACTATGGTCACCCATCATTAATCCACAAAACTGAAGCCCAGTTTTGGCAAAGCCTTCCGTTTTATAGCTCCATAAACGAACAGGAGCATAATTGTTCTTAAGATTAGAGGTATTGGTGTCTGCTCCTAAATTACACCATTCTCCAAGCACAGAATTTCCTAAAAACCCTTCATGTCCTTTATTGGAATAGGCAAATAAAACAGAATTGTTTACTTCGCCACCCACTTTACAATACGGACCAAATGTAGAGGGACCATAGATTTTAGCTCCCATTTTTAGAACAGCATTATCGCAAAGTGCTAGAGCTCCTCTAACGATGCTGCCTTCCATGATTTCGGCATTCTTACCTACGTAAATTGGTCCAGTAGCTGCATTAAGAATACTACATTCTACTTTAGCTCCTTCTTCTAAAAAAACATGCTTAGGATTAATGACCGTATTACTTTCTGGGATTGGTTGACTTTTTCTTCCTTTTGTCAATAAATCAAAATCCAATTGTAAGGCTTCTCCATTTTTAGAAAAAATATCCCAAGTGTTCTTAACAGTTAGTACATCACCTTCAAAATTCTTGATTTGATAATCTGATGCCTTAAATTCTTTTTTTGAATTATTTGTTATAAAAGCTATAGTTTCATCACCAGAAACGATTGCTTCATCCAATTTCAATTCTTTGATAGCAGCCACCACCTCGGCATTTGGTAAAAAAGATGCATTAATAATTACATTTTCATTTTCAGTACGCGTTGGGAATTTTTGCGCTAAATAATTCTCAGTACTATAGCTACAATTGGTATTAAGCCATTTATCCCATTTCTCTTTTATGGTAAGAATACCAATCCTAATATCGGCAACTGGTCGTGTAAACGTAAACGGCAGCAATGCATCGCTGTTGTTACCATCTGATAAAATATAATTCATCAAAAAAAATTTATACAAATTTAAGTATTCCCCTAATTTAGTAAGAATAGAAGATGCTAAATAAAAAACGCCTTCGCTATAAAACGAAGGCGTTCAAAATATATTTTTAAAAAGAAGCTACTATTCTTCTTTCTTCTCTTGCTTTTCGAACTTTTTATATTTGTTCTTGAACTTATCTATTCTACCAGCAGTATCAATAAGCTTAGTTTTACCAGTATAAAACGGATGAGAAGTTCTAGAAATCTCTACTTTAATTAGTGGATATTCAACACCATCAACAGTAATGTTTTCTTTTGCTTCTGCAGTTGACTTTGTAATAAACACATCATCATTAGACATGTCTTTAAAAGCAACTAATCTATAACTCTCTGGATGTATACCTGTTTTCATTTTAACTATATTTTATGCGCCCATTCCAACAGGCACTCAATTTAAGGGTGCAAATTTAATAATTTCTAGGAATACTACAACGTCTAACCAGTAAAAAAGAAAAAATTGTACTTTTAACTGTAACAAACTA
>CAYTRI010000077.1:5035-9678 GCA_964440105.1 uncultured Flavobacteriaceae bacterium | reverse complement strand
GCATACTAAACAAAAAGTGCTATTTTTGAAAGGAATTCCAGAAAACAACAATGCAATTATCCATTGTAATTCCTTTACTTAACGAAAAAGAATCTCTCATAGAATTACATGATTGGATTGCACAAGTAATGCAATCCAATCATTTTTTATATGAAATCCTATTTATAGATGATGGCAGCACCGATGGTTCCTGGGAAACCATTGAAGAACTATCTTCAAAAAATCCTACCGTTAAAGGAATTCGGTTTTTAAGAAACTACGGTAAATCTCAAGCCTTACATGCTGGGTTTTCTGCTGCACAAGGTGATGTAGTAATTACAATGGATGCAGATTTACAAGATAATCCAGAGGAGATTCCAGAATTATACAGCCTTATTAAAAATGAACAATTCGATTTAATTTCTGGTTGGAAAAAGAAACGTTACGACTCTGTATTGTCAAAAAATCTACCTTCAAAGCTATTTAACTGGGCAGCAAGAAAAACATCCGGTCTTAAACTACACGATTTTAATTGCGGCTTAAAAGCCTATCACATTGATGTCGTTAAGAATATTGAGGTTTCTGGTGATATGCACCGTTATATCCCAGTTTTAGCAAAAAATGCTGGTTTTTCAAAAATTGGAGAAAAAATTGTGCAACACCAAGCACGTAAATATGGAACTACAAAATTTGGAGCAGAACGCTTTATGAAAGGTTTTTTAGATTTAGTAACTATTTGGTTTGTTTCCAAATTTGGTCGTCAGCCCATGCATCTTTTTGGAGCTTTAGGCGTATTTATGTTTATCGTTGGTTTTGGCTTTTCTATTTATCTTGGAATTGACAAGCTTTTTATACATAAGACCGGTAGGTTGATTACCGATAGACCTCAATTTTATATCGCATTAACTTCAATGTTAATTGGTACACAATTCTTTTTAGCTGGTTTTCTTGGCGAAATAATGGTGCGCTCTAAGAAAAATGAAAATACTTACGCTATTTCTAAAAAAATCAACCTTTAAAAAGTAGAAAAACAATAATCTTTGTACTATTAATTTTAAAAATAACACCACATGAACATATTGGATACCGCAAAATCTTGGTTAACTGATTTTTTTGATGCGGAAACAAAAGCTGAAATACAAGATTTAATCCAAAACAACCCAAAAGAGTTAGAAGACCGTTTTTATAAAAACATGGCTTTTGGAACTGGTGGTATGCGTGGCATTATGGGAGCTGGCACTAATAGAATTAATAAATATACTTTAGGGAAAAGTACTCAAGGGCTTAGTAATTATTTAAAAAAAACGTATCCCAATGAACAAATAAAGGTTGTGATTGCTTACGATTGTCGCCATAATAGCGATTCGTTATCACAAGTAGTTTCTGAAGTTTTTTCTGCAAATGGAATTAGGGTTTTTCGTTTTTCAGCATTACGAACAACACCAGAATTATCGTTTGCAGTACGCCATTTAGATTGCCATACTGGTATCGTTTTGACAGCCTCTCATAATCCGCCAGAATATAATGGTTATAAGGTGTATTGGGGTGATGGTGGACAAATTGTTCCTCCAGAAGATGGGCAAATCATAGCTGAGATTGATTCACTTTCTTTTGAAGATATAAAGTTTAATGCTAATAATAACCTTATTGAATCCATTGATAAAGAAGTAGACGAAGCCTTTTTTGAAGAATCCGTTAAAAATGGGAATTTCAATGCTTTAGGAAAGGACGACTTTAAAATTGTATTTACTTCTATTCATGGAACTTCTATTACTGCAATACCAGAAGTTTTAAAACGCGCTGGTTATAATAATGTAACTGTAATTGAAGAGCAAGCTGTGCCAGATGGTAATTTTCCAACAGTAAAATCTCCAAACCCTGAAGAGCCAGAGGCTTTGGCAATGGCAATTGCAAAGGCAGAAGAAATTGGTGCAGATATGGTTGTGGGTACAGACCCAGATAGTGACCGTTTAGGCATTGCTGTGAGAAACTTAGATGGAGAAATGGAATTGCTAAATGGTAACCAAACCATGGTTTTAATGACTAAGTTCTTACTAGACCAATACAAAGCAAAAGGATTTAAGGGCAATGAATTTATAGCAACAACTATAGTTTCCACTCCAATGATGGAAAAAATGGCAAAAGCTTATGGGGTTGAGTTTAAAACAGCTCTAACCGGGTTTAAATGGATTGGTAAAATGATAAAAGACTTCCCAGATTCTACTTTTGTTGGTGGTGGTGAAGAAAGTTTTGGATATATGGTAGGCGATTTTGTTAGAGATAAAGACGCTGTTACTTCTACCCTATTAGCTTGTGAAATTGCTGCTCAAGCTAAAGCAAATGGAAGTTCTTTCTATAAAGATTTGATTGATGCATATGTAGAATTTGGTTTTTATAAAGAAAAACTGATTTCCATTACCAAAAAAGGAATGAGTGGAGCTGAAGAGATTAAACAGATGCTTAAAGATTTTAAAGAAAATCCTGTAGAATCTGTACAAGGTTCAAAAGTGGTTTGGGTTGAAGATTATAATACTTCCATTGCCAAAAACGTACAAACTGGTCAAGAAAAAGTAATAGACTTACCAAAATCTAATGTTTTAATTTATGAAACTGAAGATGGTACGCGTATTGCTGCAAGACCAAGTGGAACAGAGCCTAAGGTTAAATTTTACATGAGTACTAACACAACTTTAACCAAAGCAGAGGATTTTAAATCCGTAAATTCGCAGTTAGATTCCAAGTTAGAGGGAGTTGTTTCTGAACTGAATTTATAGTGAATGAATTACTTTAAAAAGATTTTACGGTTTGCAAAGCCGTATAAATTTTATGCATTTCTGAATGTTTTATTCAATATTTTATATTCGATTTTTAATGTTTTATCGATTATAATCTTTATTCCAACTCTAGGGATTCTTTTTAGCACACAAGAGAAAGTAAGCAAAGAACCTATCTATGAAGGTATTGGAAGTCTTCAAGTATATCTAAAAGATTCATTAAATTATTTTTTAACGTTAAAAGTTGACCAGGAAGGTCCCGTTGCGGCCCTAGTCTTTATTTGTATTGCTAGTATTATTATCTTTTTTCTTAAAAATGCGTTCAGGTATGCAGCTATGTATGTCCTAGCCTACTTAAGAACAGGTATGGTAAAAGATATTCAAGACAAATTATATTTTAAAACCTTGGATTTACCTATTGGGTATTTTTCTGAAACAAGAAAAGGTGATCTGCTTGCTAGAATGACCTCTGATGTTAAGGAAGTTGAAGGCTCTATCATAAATTCATTAGAATCTTTAGCACGAGAACCAATTACAATTCTTATTGTTTTAATTTCTATGTTGGCTATTAGCCCTCAGTTAACACTTTTCGTTTTTATCTTTTTACCAATAGCTGGTTTTTTAATTTCGGTTGTAGGGAAGCGCCTAAAAGCACAATCCTTAGAAGCACAGAAGGAAACCGGTACTTTTTTATCTTTCTTAGAAGAAACGCTAGGAGCATTAAAAATAATTAAGGGATTTAATGCTGAAGAAAATTTAACAAGCAAGTTTACAGATTCTACATCTCGGTTTAAAAAAATAATGACTTCAGTTTTACAACGTAAAGGGCTTGCTTCTCCCTTTAGTGAATTCCTAGGCGTAACCGTAGTTATAACGGTTCTTTGGTATGGTGGCAGTCTAGTTTTAGGAAATAAAAGCACGCTTACTCCGCAAGAATTCATGGGGTATATTGGGTTGTTTTACACCATTATAAACCCTGTAAAAGCTATTACCACAGTTAATTACAATATTAAAAAAGGAAACGCTTCTGCTGAACGTATTTTTGATGTTTTGGATACTGAAAACACCATTAAAGATGCTGTAAATGCAAAAAAACTTGAGGATTTAAGTAACCAACTCACTTTTACTAATGTTTCTTTCAAATACCAAGATGACTATGTTCTTAAAGATTTTAGTCTAGACGTAAAAAAAGGACATACCGTAGCTCTAGTTGGGCAATCAGGAAGCGGTAAAAGTACCATTGCTAACCTAGTTACACGTTTTTATGATGTGAACAATGGTGAAATTTCAATTGATGGTATTAATATCAAGAACATCAAAAAGAAATCGTTACGAGGCTTAATGGGTCTAGTTACTCAAGATTCTATTCTCTTTAATGATTCTGTAAAAAAGAATATTGGATTGGGTAAGGAAAATGCTAGTGATGCAGATATTGTTGAAGCTGCAAAAATTGCCAATGCACATGAGTTTATTCTTGATTTACCCGAAGGGTATGAAACCAATATTGGTGATGGCGGAAATAAGTTAAGCGGAGGACAAAAGCAGCGTTTATCAATTGCTAGAGCTGTTTTAAAGAATCCCCCAATAATGATTTTAGACGAAGCTACTTCGGCTTTAGATACTGAGAGTGAGCGTTTGGTACAAGATGCCTTAGAAAAAATGATGCGTAACAGAACTTCACTTGTAATTGCACATCGCCTTTCTACCATACAGAATGCAGATTCTATTATAGTGCTTAATAAAGGAGAAATCACTGAACAAGGAACTCACGAAGAACTCATGAAAGCAGGAAAAGGCTATAAAAAGCTTGTTGAAATGCAAAACCTGTCTTAATGCTTAATGCTTAATGCTTAATGCTTAATGCTTAATGCTTAATGCTTAATGCTTAAT
>CAYTRI010000077.1:2400-4935 GCA_964440105.1 uncultured Flavobacteriaceae bacterium | reverse complement strand
CTTAATGCTTAATGCTTAATGCTTAATGCTTAATGCTTAATGCTTAATGCTTAATGAAAAATAAATGTTTTTATGTCTGGTCGAGCGGAGTCGAGACCTAATAACCTTCAACTAACAAATTAAACCTTTTAGTAACTTAGTAGTCATAGTGCAAAATAAAGCTGCTTCTTGATTGCTGAAGAAACCTTAGTCAACGAATTAAAAAACAAAGAAACTCAAGCGAAAGCTTTTGAGGTGTTAGTAAATACCTACAAAGAACGTTTGTATTGGCATATTCGAAGAATTGTATTAAATCATGATGATGCCGATGATGTTTTGCAAAATACTTTTATTAAAGTCTATAGGAGTATAGAAAAGTATAAAGGTGATAGCAAATTATATTCATGGATGTATCGAATAGCAACCAATGAATCATTAACCTTTTTAAAGCAAAAATCACGTAAACTTGGAGTAACTAATTCAGAATTACAAGAACAGCTAATTGAAGAGTTACAAGCAGATGTTTATTTTGAAGGTGAAGAAATACAATTAAAACTGCAACAAGCTTTAGCAACATTACCAGAGAAACAAAAATTAGTATTTAACATGAAGTATTTTCAAGAAATGAAATATGAAGAAATTTCTGAAGTATTAGAAACTTCGGTTGGTGGGCTAAAAGCATCCTACCATTTAGCAGTAAAGAAAATTGAAACGTATCTTAAAGTAGATTAAACCATCTTAGGATTTGGTAGTCAAATAGTTGAAATGAAAAAGAACCACAAAAATAAATTCAAAACCCCAGAAGGCTATTTCGATAATTTTAATGAGCGACTCATGGATAAAATTGTCAAAGAAGAATCCTTGATTCCTAAAAGCGATGGTTTTTCAGTTCCTGAGGGATATTTTGAAACTTTCAATAATCAAGTATCTCAAAAACTTAAACAGCCAAAAGTTATTCAGCTAAAATCATTTAAAAAACAGTATTACGCAGCAGCTTCAATAGCGGCTATAGTGGTTTTAGGGTTTTGGCTTAGTCGAAGTAATGAAGACCAAGTAAATTTTGAAGATTTGGCAAGTGCTGAAATAGATGCCTATTTTGAAAAAAACGATTTAGATTTCAATTCTTATGAATTAGCAGAAGTCATAAATTTTGAAGGTGTCTCAGTTTTAGATATTACTGAGGCTAATAATACAGAAGAAGATGAGATGGTTCTAGAATATTTAAATTCAACCATTGATGAAATTGAAGACTTAAATTTAGATTATGATGAAATTGAATAAAATAATACTACTCTTAACTTTAGTTTTTATAACACATAGTATTTCTGCCCAAAGACCAGGGAGGGAACGCATAAAAACTTTAAAAATAGCCTACTTAACAGAGCAATTAAGTTTAAATAGTGAAGAGGCTCAGCAATTTTGGCCTGTTTATAATGCTCATGAGGAAAAAATGGAAGAACTACGCTTTAAAGAACGTGGACAATTTGGTGGTCGTTATGCTGATTTAACTACAATGACAGATAATGAAGCCGAGAAGTTACTATCCAAGCACATAGAAGTGCAGGTTAAAAAGCAGGATATGCAAAAAGAATATCTTAAAAATCTAAAAGGTGTCATCTCTGCTAAAAAGATTATTAGATTATTTAGAGCAGAAGATAATTTTAAAAAAAGATTACTTCAACAGTATCGTAAAAAGCGAAACGGACAGTAATAATAGAATTTTCGATAAACAGTATAAAAAAGGAGCCAGTTGGCTCCTTTTTTAGTTAAACCATCTTTTAAAACCTAAGTCATAGTTGTAGAAACCCATAAAAATCTACGTTATGAAAAATTTTAAAATCTTATTGGTTGTAATGGCATTGTTTGGAGCAATGATTTCTGCAAATGCACAAAGAACTGTTGTTCGTGTTTACCCAAAACGTGGTACTATCGTTAAAACAGTTAAAAAGCCTAAGGTAGTTGTTCACAAAAAAACCAACTTTTATTTTGCAAATGGTATTTGGTATAAAGCTAGAGGGCGAAATTATGTTGTTTGTGCTGCACCTGTTGGAGTAAAAGTTAGAAAACTTCCTAGAGGTAATAAAGTAGTTGTTGTAAACGGAAGAAAATTATATAAATACAAAGGTATTTGGTATAAGAAGTCTGGACGAAAATATATCGTAGTAAATGTTTAGTTTTTTTAATTAGATTATTAAGTTGTTAGTTTAAGGCTGTCTAAAAAGCCCTCTTTTTTCACTTTTGTCATATTGAGCGCAGTCGAAATATTTTAAAGGTTGAGTAATTTAAGTTCTCGACTCCGTTCAAAATGAGAGTAGGTAGCCTTTTTAGACAGTTTCTTTTCTTTTAAATCCGTTTAAATACATATCGTTTCGGTAAGCTGTATACGGTAGCAAAAACGTTTATCGAAGATAAAATACACTTTACCCAAACTAATGTTTTTTATCGATTATTTTTCATCGCTAAACGACCAAAATCGATTTTAAAATAGGTGCTGGGTTAATTTTACAATGTAAAAATAACCCAAGTCATGAAAACAGTATTAACTTTTATCTTCAT
>CAYTRI010000077.1:0-2300 GCA_964440105.1 uncultured Flavobacteriaceae bacterium | reverse complement strand
GTAAAATCTCCACCAATGGCAAATCCAAGCTTTTCATTATAAAAATCTAGAGAATACACTCCTTGTGTTTCTTTCTCATTAATTATAGGTGTTTGCATAGTATCCCAAGTTTCACCCTTATCTGTTGAATAATAGATACGACCAGAAGTAGTTGCTATCCATGTTTTGTCTCCCTTTATTTCAATATTGGTATTACTTGCCGCAAAGGCACCTTCCCCATCAATTCCTTTGGGTAATTCATCACAATCTAGTTTTACCCATGTTTTTCCACCATCTCTTGTAATTATTATAGAAAGGCAGCCATTTACCGTATCACCAATAGCAATACCTTCAGTGTTATTCCAAAATTTCATTGCATCATAAAAGACACCTTCTCCTTCTTCCATGTAGACTAAATCCATTTGTCCATTATCTCCAGTTTTATATAATAATGCAGGGTTAGCCACGGAAAGCATAAAAAAATCCGTTTGGGTATGTCCTATGGCTCTAAACTCGGGGATACTAGTATGATATTTCATTATATTAGTACGCACCTTGCCACTTTCTAAATCAACAGTACCATACATTCCTTTACTACCTGCAAAAGCTAATGTAGAGGTATCCAGAAATTCAATTGCTCTAATACTAACTGAATCTTGAAAAACAGTTTCTACAGAAACAGAAGTATAATTATATGATTTTGGTTCAGTTTCGCAACCAATTAAAAACCACCCTATAAAAAGTAAAAAGAAGTATTGTCTCATAGCTTCAAAAATAAGCAACAAACCCTACCTTTGCAGCCTTATTTAAAATTCATGCGTTTACACAGAAATTTGGTATTTGCCGTTATTGATGCCCTTGGAATGATTTTCAATGAAAATGAATATGCAGATAAGGTGATTGAAAAAGTGCTACGCTATGATAAACGTTGGGGAGCTAGAGATCGTGGTTTTATTGCAGAAACAACATATGATATTGTCCGCTGGAAGCGTCTCTATACTGAGATTGCTGAAGTAAACGCACCCTATTCAAGACAAAATCTGTTTCGTCTATTTGCAGTATGGGCAGTTTTAAGAGGGATTGATTTACCAGATTGGAAACAATTAGAAGAAACCCCAGAAAGACGTATTAAAGGTCGTTTTGATGAGTTATCTAAGATTAGAAAATTTAGAGAATCAGTTCCAGATTGGATGGATGCTTTAGGAGAAAAAGCTTTGGGTGATGAGCTTTGGACAAAAGAGATTGCAGCATTGAATGCACAAGCGGAAGTAATTCTTAGAACTAACACACTAAAAACAACAAAAGAAAAACTCAAAGCAGCATTAAAGGCTGAAGAAATAGAAACAGAAACTATTTCTGGAGTAAAAGACGCATTAAAACTAGTTGTTCGGAAAAACGTGTTTGTAACACAAGCTTTTAAGAATGGTTGGTTTGAAGTTCAAGATGCTTCTTCGCAACTTGTAGCTCCCTATTTAGAAGTAGCTCCAGGGCAACGTGTGGTTGATGCATGTGCTGGCGCTGGTGGTAAAACCCTGCATTTAGCTTCTTTAATGGAAAACAAGGGACAACTTATAGCCATGGACATCTATGAGAGTAAGCTTAAGAAATTAAAAATACGTACTCGCAGAAACGGAGTTCATAATGTAGATACTAGGGCCATCGAATCTACCAAGGTGATTAAAAAGCTTTACAATTCTGCCGACAGGGTTTTATTAGACGCGCCATGTTCTGGCCTAGGCGTAATAAGGCGAAACCCAGATTCTAAATGGAAATTACAACCAGAATTCTTAGAAAAAATTAAAGGCGTACAGCACGATATTATCCGCAAATACTCAAAAATGGTAAAACCAGGTGGAAAATTGGTATATGCAACGTGCTCTATTTTACCAGAAGAAAACTCTGAGCAGGTTAATTCTTTCTTAGCTTCAGAAGAAGGTGCAGACTTTAGTTTAGAAAAAGACCAAAATATATATGCCTCTGAGCATGGTTTTGATGGTTTTTTTATGGCTCTGCTACAAAAGAATAAGAGTTAAATCAATATTAAACATATTGTAATCTTTTTCTTACAACATTATTTTAACGATTCACAACATAAATTTATAACTACGGGCAAACTCTCATACATTTACAGTGTTGTTAGTTTCGGTATGATTCCCAAATCCATACTAACCCTACTAGAGACAAAGCAACAACCCAAATTTTTAAAACCTACTTTATCAAAAAAGCACCCAAATGGGTGCTTTTTTGGTTAGTTCTTTAAGTGTTCACAGATTAAGCAAGTAACTTTTTGCTTCAAACTACTTTTTTATTGTTGGGTACTC
>CAYTRI010000076.1:0-11610 GCA_964440105.1 uncultured Flavobacteriaceae bacterium | reverse complement strand
AAATCTGCTTTCCTAACAAATAAGCTTCCATATGCCCAACTAAGCATTGCTGTAAATATCATTAATATGCCCAAAAGTGAATTCTCTTTTGTCAAAACCTCTTTCTGACTTACTAAAAGATAAATGCCAATTATTCCTAAAAATACCCCAAACATGGACATTGTCTGTATTTTTTTTCCTTGTAATATTAACATCATCAGTAAAATAACTAGTGGTTGCGCTGAAATTTCTAAAGCTGCAAAGCCACTATCTATAAAACGTAAGGCCCAAACAACAACACCATTTCCATAACTTAAAAAGAGAAAACCTAAGAACATGGTATTTAAAAATTGCTTTCGGGTAATCTTTAGCGAATGCCCTAGTAGTTTAGCTATCAAGAATATAAGAAGCCCTGCAACTAAAAAACGAATTGAAGCTAAAAAAAATGGTGGTAATTCTGCAATAGCCATTTTATTAAGCAAATACGTGGAACCCCATATCACATAAATTGAAAAAAAGGCTAAAATGATAAGAGTTTTATTGGGTGATTCTTTCAAGATTTGTTGTTTGTATACCATAAAATTAAGTTCTTTTTTAGTTCTATTATGTTTTATATCGAATTAATTGTTATTAAAATCGTATACGATATATCTTTGTGTTATGGACGCAGTTATTCTAAGGGATTCGGTAAAAACTCATCTATTAAAAGAAATAGAGAAAGGCCAATTAAGAATTGGTAAGACTATTAATTTAGCGAAGCTTTCAAGAGAATTAAATATTAGCGTTACTCCCATTCGTGAAGCTCTCACCCAGTTAGAGGAATCTGAAATAGTAAAAGCGATACCCAATAGAGGATTTACAATAAATGAGTTATCACTTGATGAGGCCAAAGACCTATATAATACGGTTGCACAACTAGAAGTTATAGCGCTAGATTCATCCGTATTTACAGATTCTTTAAAAAATAACCTACGCAGTGTTCAATTAAAATTACAGCAAGCTCATACATCAAAAGCTAGTTTAAATGCTCGCTTTCAATTCCATGAAACACTACTCAAGGCCTGTAATAATAGAATCTTAGTGGGAATTTTAAAGAAATTAAAAACTAGAATTCTATTCTACGAGCGTTTATATATTAATGATTCCACATTTTATGAAATAATCGATAATCAAAATGAAGGGGTATTAAGGGCAATAGAAGAAGATAATATTCCTACTGCGGCTCTGATATTAAAAATGAATTGGATGACGGTTTTAGATTACTTAAAAAAACAAATGAGTTCAGTTACAGAATAACTTATCTAATCAAATAAACTTTTATCTAACCCCGGAATTAGATTCAACGCATTTTTATAATATACTTTTCTAAGCACATCATCTGGTAAATCTAAACCATACATTGCCCAAAAAGCGTGATATTTCTTATAGTATGGGAAGTATTCATCTGCTGTCTCTAAAACTCTAAAATAGGTGGGAAATTCTTCTGGTTTCCAACTATCCTTTCCAAAAAGAATACGGTCTTGATATTTAATAAAAAATGCTTTTGCTTGCTTGGGTTGTCTTCCTAATTCTGCGATTATAGCACCTATACCAACCGACATATTTGGCATATCATCCATTAATTTTGCTAAGGTTTTTAAATCATTGGCATACCATCCCATGTGCGCATTTATAAATTTTGTTTTTGGATGTTTCTTGAACATTCTATGTTGTTCGTCTATAATTTGTTGCCATGGTGCAGGATTAGTTGCAGAACGTTTTCTTCTAGGTCTTGTTTTCAGTTCTAACCAACGTTCATTATCACTATTCATATCATCCCAAAAAGACTTAGGGTCAGCTGCATGGATTAATACTGGCACTCCCATTTCTGCACATTTAGCCCAAATAGGGTCTAATCTAGGGTCATCAATAGCTATGCGTTTACCGTTAATATCGTTATTTCTTAAGCCCAAACTTTTATAAATTTTTAAGCCCTTTGCCCCTACTTTAATATCATCTTCTAATTGCTTTGCAGCATTTACTCCCCAATTAGGATTTCCAACTCCTTTAAAGTCTACATTTGCGAATACCGCAAAACGATTTGGATAGTTCTCATTTACATTTTTCAACATAGCTTTAAGACCTTCACCATTACCGCCGCTAAGGTTTACCATAATTCCTTCGTTAAGCTTATCCATATCCGCAATAAGCGTAGACAAGTCTTGCTCCGCCATACGGAATTGATGACTGTGTACATCGATAAACTTAAATTTTGCCCTTGGTGTAGGGTTTTCTGGCACAACCAATGTAGATTTAGGGTTGTATTCTTCAAAACTCATTTCCTGAGCCATGGTATTTAGAATTCCTAGTAAAAAGAATAAGGCTAATAAGCTATACTTCATTATTAATTTGATTTTTAAGTTGTTCGTAAGTTTCTGGTGTATCAATATCAATAGCTTTTCCATTTGGATTGACAGATTTTAAACTGTAAATATGTTTTCGCATAATTTTACGAGCCCCATAATCTTTATTTAAAGTACCTAATTCTGAAAAAAGAGAAGCGTCAAATATCGCTGGAACACCATTTTTATTATCATATGAAGTTGCAACAATATTACATTCGGATTTAGAAAAATTTTCTTTTAATTCTAAAAAATAGCTAGCCTCCAACAATGGCTGATCAGTAAGTAATAAAAGCACAGCTTTAATGGTAGAATTTTTTGCTATCTCACTTACACCAATGGCAATAGAAGTCCCCATTCCCATATTCCAATTTGGGTTTTCTATTATAGTTAAATCTTTACGTAGTGTAGACTTAATACGCTCTTTGTTAGCACCTAAAACTACGAATACCTTATCTGAAATCTTCTTTGCTTGCTGTATTGAATGACCTAATAATGTTGTGTCTTTCCATGGCAAGAGTTGCTTTATTATAGCACCCATTCTTCTTGATTCCCCAGCAGCAAGAATTAAAACGGCAAGTTCTTTTTGGTTTAACATCTTTTAAGTGTGTATTCTTCCTTCTCGTTCTTTTAAAAGTATAGGGTTACGATTGTTCGTTACTGCTAAAATTTCGCTCATTATTGCTATGGAAATTTCCTGAGGAGTCTGTGCACCAATATCTAAACCTGCCGGACCATGAATACTATTTAAAAATTCTTCTGAAATAGCTACTTCCCTTTCTAAAAGTTCGTTGAATAGTTTTTCCCTACGTCGAGAAGGACCTAATAATCCAAAATAATTTGGTTTGGCATCTTTTAAAGCAATTAAATATTGTAAATCCTTGGCATAGCTATGTGTCATTAAAACCAGTGCAGTTTGCGAATCAATTTTAAGCTGAATTGATTCTGGTTCTGTATTTATAAAATTTGATGCTCCATTAAAATCAGTTATTGATTTTTGCTCTTTTGGGTTTGCTACAATTGTAACTTCCCAACCCATTAAAGAAGCGAAAGAGCATAATTGGACTGCATCATGCTCAGCGCCAATTAATATTAATTTAGAACACGGCAGTAATTCTTGTTTAAAAACAGCTATATGCTGTTTTGGAGAAAACTTGGGTTGTAAACTAAGTTGACTCCCTTCAAAATAAAAAACAGAACCATATGCTTCATTTTCTGAATGTTCCTTCTCAAAATAACTATGGATTGAAAACACCTCTCTTTTTACTATCGTCTTTTGGAAAGTTTCTAGAAATAAATCGCTTGGAGTAAACGGTTCTAATAAAATAAAAAGAACACCTTCGCAGCCTAAACGATAACGACCATCATAGGTCATTACCTTAGGGATTTTGGTTTTAAAAACAGATTCAGCCTGTCTAAAAACTTCTTTCTCTACACAGCCTCCGCTTACCGCTCCTATACTATTCCCATTTTCTAATAATAACATACGAACACCAGGTCTTCGGTAAGAAGAACCATCTAATGCAACCACCGTCGCTAAAACTGTAGCAATTCCTTTAGCATTGGCTTCTTGATAAGATTGAACTATTTGTTTTAACTCATGTGTCATTATAACATGCTTCTAGTTGGGATAAAAGGAACAACTGCTCCAATCTTGTTGTTAGAATTTGGCTCAAATACTACAAAACCATTAGCTTTTGATAAGCTGGTTAAATCTCCTGAACCATTACCGTGTATTAAAGAAACTACTAATTTTCCAGAATTAATAGTTGTTTTAGCTCTAATAAAACGTGTTAGATCTGTAGTATTTTCAAAAGCTTCATTTAAAATTACGGTAATTTCTGAAGTTGGCAGTCCTAAAGATTTATTTAGCCAAGCCTCAAAATACACATGGTAATTTGCAAAGCTAGAGGCTGGGTTGCCTGGGAAAGCAAAAATGGTGGTTTTACTAGACTTATGGCTACCAAACCAAAATGGTTTGCCTGGTCGTTGTTTTACTTTATGAAATATCTTTTCTATACCAATTGTTGCAAATACTTCAGGTAAGTAATCATATTTACCTTTAGACACTCCTCCACTTAGTAATAACACATCATATTGTTTTATAGCATTTTGTAGTGCTCTTTTTATTGTATTCTTATCGTCGGTAATATGGATTGTATCTGCAAGAATATTCTTTTTTAAAAGTGCAGCCTTGAGTGTATGTAAGTTTGACTGTCTTATTTGATGTGGTTTTGGAATCTCGTTTACAGCAACTAGTTCATCACCTGTGGAAACCAAACAGATTTTAGGCAATTTTTTAACCATTATTTCTGCTTTACCCACCGAAGCTAAAATACCTATTTCAGCAGCGCCTATTTTTAAGCCAGCATTTAGAACTACTGCACCTTTGGGTTCATCACTACCCCTTTTATGAATATTCTGCCCTTTTTTAACTGACTTAAGGAGTTTAGCTTTATTGTTTTCAATCTTAATGTGCTCATACATTATAACGGTATCTGCATTTTTAGGAACAACAGCTCCAGTCATAATTTCAATACAAGCTTCAGCATTAACTAAATCGTTTTGTATACTTCCAGCTGGTGAAATACCTTCTATTGAAAATTCTGAGATTCCTTTTTCAATCGCAGAATAATTAATAGCAATTCCATCTTTTGTTGAACGGTTAAAAGGAGGGAAATCCCTATCGGCGTAAATGGTTTCAGCCAATACCCTACCAGTTGCCTTGTTTAGCGCAACTTTTTCTTCTCCAAAACTTATAGAGCAGTCAAGCACCAAATCCATTGCTTCTTCAAAAGGGATCATGAGAAAAAATTAATTTATAAACCATTAGTAACTAAAACACGAATACCAACAAACAATACTAAAATAGCAGTTATTATGCGAATTCTTTTTGCAGAAAGCCTACCTAAACTTAAACGTGTACCTAATTGTCCGCCTAAAATCACAGCTATAAAGAGCCCTAATGCTTCTGGCCAAAAAACTTTAAAGGTACTATTAACAAGTAAACCACTTAAACCAGAAAGTGAATTGACAAGAATAAAAAAACTAGCTAATGCTGCTATTACAATTGGTTTATCCCATTTTAAATAATGTAGTATTGGGGCCAAAAAAATACCTCCACCAATACCTACTAAACCGGATAATAGACCAATAAAACCACCCAATAAATAAGAAAGATATTTTGGGTATTTATTTGAATTGTAGTTTGGTTGAAGATTCATGGTTTTTACTAACAAAGCTATCGCGGCAATTATTAGTGAGGCTCCAAGAATATTAAAAAAAACTTCTTCTTTTAACTCAAAAGATGCTCCTAAATAAGCAAGAGGTATACTTGTGACTACAAAAGGGAAGAACTTTTTAAAATGTAAATGTCCCTTTTTAAAAAAAAGGTAACAGCTTCCTGAAACTACAAGAAGGTTACATACCAAAGCAGTACTTCGGATAGTATAAAAATTTATAAATACCAATGCTAAAACAGCTAGGTAGCTGGAACCACCCCCAAAGCCTACGGAAGAATATAATAGTGCAATTCCAAAAAAAACAAGAATTAGCAAGATTAGCTCTCCCAATTCTAAAGACATGCGGTCTCAATTTCATTCATACCCCCTAAAATGTTATAAATTTCTGCTTTAGACTCTAGCGACTCTAAAATTGCTAAAGCAGTCGCACTACGGTTTCCAGACTGGCAAATCAAATAAATTGGAATGCTAAAATCGATTTTTCCTAAAGAAGTTTTCAATTCTGAAAGAGGTATATTTTTTGCATTTTCCAGGTGAGAATCATCAAATTCATTTGGTTTTCTAACATCAACTAATTGCATGTTATTTTTCTCTTGAAGTTTTATAAAATCTTGAGCGGTAATTGAAGACCCTATTTCACAACTTGAAAAATCATAACTTTTTTGTAGTTGGGTTATTCGGTGATTTGATGCTATAGAATTGAAGGCTATTTTTTGTGTAGTCTGTGTCAACCCATCAAATAAAAGTAATTTTCCAGACAAGACCTCACCTACTCCAGTAATTAGCTTTACAACTTCCAATGCTTGCAAGGTTCCTATAATTCCTGGAAGTACACCTAAAATGCCATTTTCATCACAATTTGCGATTTCATTGGCTTTTGGTATTTCTGGAAATAAACAACGATACGTTGGACCCTTCTTATAATTAAAAACACTTACTTGACCTTCAAACGCATGCAAAGCGCCATAAACAAAAGGTTTGTTAAGCATTACGCATGCATCATTGATTAAGTATCTAGTTGCAAAATTATCTGTAGCATCAACAACAACATCAAAATCTTTTATGATATCTAGAGCGTTATTTATTGTCAAAAAGAAATCAAAACATTTAAAAATAGTAGTTGTATTCTGCTCTTTTAGTTTTTTAGTCGTTACATCTAATTTTTGTTTGCCAATATCTGCCTCAGAATATAGTACTTGTCGCTGTAAATTGTGTAATTCAACGATATCTTGATCCATTAAACCAAGCGTACCTACCCCCATCGCATTTAGGTACTGTGCAACAGGCAAACCCAAACCTCCCAATCCTACAATTAATACCTGATTATCAGATAATTTAGCCTGATTATCTTCACCAAAACTTGATAGACTTGTCTGTCTTGTGTATCTTCCTACAGCATTCATAGAATTATCTTAGACTTAGCATATTCAAACTCAGCAATAGAATTTGCATTATATAGTACCTCATCTTTTTTCGGATATATCAATTTCACATCTGAATTAATCAAAAACTTTCTTGGACAAGAACTCTGTGCAGATTGGATATATGTAATTGCATTTTTTAACCCTTTAGGTTCCCAAATTGTTATTAAAGGCTCAGGAAGCTTACTTTTTTTAGTGGCGTATGCGGTGGCAACTCTATTCGAATCTCTTTGTAAAATAAGTTCTTCTAGTGTTTCTTTATCCAAGAGTGGTAAATCACAAGCAACTACAAGCCAAGAAACATCAGGATACGCTGTGTGGGCGCTTAAAATACCATTTAGAGGACCACGATATTCATTTTTATCTAAAATGCAATTAAAACTTGCCTCCAATTCCTTTTTTTGGTCTTCTCTAATGCTCAAAAAAGTTTTATCGCAAAGATTATTCAATAATTGATATAGATGTTCGCGCTGTGGTACTCCATGATAGTCAATAAGGCCTTTATCACCACCCATTCTGATGCTTTTTCCGCCAGAAAGCACTAAACCATATATTTCTACAACATTATTTTTCATAATTACCCTCCAATAGAAGTCATAGAACTATCAAATACAGCATCGTGTTCTTTTTGTGCATCGAAACCAGTTTTCGACCTAGTTCCAATAGCTTTCAAAATTGCCTCCTCAACTGTAGTAGTATTTTGATTTCTAAAGATATCTCTAAGATTTGCTTTTGGTTTCCCATAAAGACAAGTAATCACGTCTCCGGTTGCAGTAAGCCGTAGTCGATTACAACTACCACAAAAGGTTCTACTAAATGACGGTATTAAACCAAAAGTACTTTTATGACCCTCAATTTGATAATTAATTGAAGTTGAGGTTTTGGGTGATTCTAGCTTTTTATAGTTGGGGAAAGCATCTGTTATATGTTTTAAAATAGCTTTATAGTCCCATTTTATAGTTTGAAACAACTTGCTACCTCCATTAAATGGCATTTCTTCTAAAAACCGAACAGAAACATTATAATGTTTCATCAATTCCAAAATAGGAATGATGTCTTGCTCATTCTGACCTTCTAAGACAATGAAATTGATACGAACATTAAAACCTTCAGAAATTAACCTAATCAAATTCTCTTGCACAACGTCATACTGATTGCGCCGAGTAATACGTTCAAAAGTGGCTTTGTCAATTGCATCAAGACTTACATTAACATCTTTTATACCTAATTCCTTTAACTCATCTATATAAGGCCCAATAAGCGTGGCATTAGTGGTTACGGATATATCTTTTAACCCTTCTAATTTATTTAAGTGTCTTAATAACATCATTAAATCTTTTCGAACAAAAGGTTCTCCACCTGTAATTCGAATCTTATCTATCCCTAGCTTTACTAGTATGGAGCTTAATGCAATTAACTCATCTATGGAAAGAAGTTTATTTTTTTTCGCAAAATCAATTCCTTCGGAAGGCATACAATAGTTACACCTTAAGTTACACCTATCGGTAACCGCAAGTCTTAAATAATTTATATGTCTATTATGATTATCTACAAGCATACGTTGGTGTTATCCGCCACTAACTGGCGGAATCAGTGCAATTTCGTCATAAGAATTGATTTCTTCTTCATCTTGAGCATATGAGTTATTAACCGCAATTGCCAAAGAAGATAATTTGCTTAACTCTGGATACGCTTTACCTAAAAAAACTCGTAATTCTTTTACTGTTTTTGGTATGCTTCTACCAGTGATACTAGCCGTTGGTATAGAAAGTGAAGGGCTACCAACAATATCCTTGGTAACCCCAAATAATAAAACTGTCATTCTTATTTATCCTAAAATTTCTTTTTCAGGAACTCTTAAAAGCTCCGGTGTTTTTGAGAAAGGTTGTTTATATAACCTATTTCCTGTAGCAGCTTTAAAGGCATTTGCTATTGCCCCACCTACTGGTGGTAGCGTCGGTTCGCCTAAACCTGTAGGCGACAACTCATTCTGTATTAAATGTGTCTCTATTTCAGGAGTCTCTTTCATCCGAATTAGACGATACCTATCAAAGTTATTTGCTATTGGTGCTCCGTTCTCAAACTCAAAATCACCATACATAGAATGCCCAATTCCATCTAAAATTCCTCCTTCAATCTGGTTTATAGCTCCCAATGGGTTAACAACAATTCCGCAATCCACTACACACGTTATCTTTTTTACTACTGCATTGCCATTTTCAATTGCTACATCTGCAACTTGAGCTACATGAGTATTATGACAGTAATAGTTTACAAATCCTTGATAAACACCTTCAGGCTTTTGTCCCCAGCCAGATTTTTCTACCACAGTTCTAATACAATTTTGCATACGCTCAGGGTCGTATTGTATTCGTTCGTCCTCTGTGCCTTTTACTTTTTCCAATAAATCTAAACGGAGCTGAATTTTATCAACTTCCATTAGCTCTGCTAATTCATCAAAGAAACTTTGTTCTGCATAAGCTAAGAAATTGGTGTAAGGAGCACGCCATGCGCCAGTCGTAATATTACTATCATAACTAGCAACATCCACCTGGTAGTTTTCTATTGCTCCTGCAGGAAAAAAGTTAGGAATTAAACCGTACATGTTACTGTTAATAGCAGCTTCTTTTAAGTGATAGCCAGTTATCTGTCTATCTTTTACTGCTGCTTTTATTCTATATTTTATAGCCGGTCTGTAAACTCCAGTATTCATATCATCTTCACGAGATGATACCATTTTTACAGGTTTTCTAATTAAATCTGATATTTCTGCTGCTTCGTATACAAAGTCGCCATAAAGTCTTCTACCAAATCCTCCTCCCATACGCGTCATCTCTAAATGAATATCACCAACATCTCTACCAAGCATGTCAGCTACTGTTGTAGCAGCAGATGCTGGAGTTTGCACTGGCCCCACCAAATGAATTTTTTCATCGGTTACATTAGCATAGAAATTCATGGGTTCTAAACAGTTATGAGGAAGAAAAGGAGATTCATAGGTACGCTCTAAAATCTCATCTGCTTCCGCAAATGCTTTTTTTACATTACCATCTGAACGCATGGTATTAAACTTATTTCCATCTAAAAGCCCCATAAGCAGTTTATTATGTTGCTCAGTACTTTCTAGTTTATTGTCTTCCCAAACTATCTTTAAGGCTTTTTTAGCTTTCATGGCTTGCCAAGTAGATTCTGCAATAACTACTACTTTATCACTATCTGACAAACGCACTGACCAGTTTCTATTTTCACTATTCATATGAGCTCTGCCTTTCTCACCAATAGAAATTACATCGATAACTCCAGGCATTTTTTTAGCTTCTGCAGCATCAAAAGAAACTAGTTTTTGACCAAAAGCAGGTGGCCTTGCAACACTTGCATAAACCATTCCTTCTGCATTATAATCCAATCCAAATAATGGTTTGCCAGTAATTATATTATTAATATCTACATTACCAGCATCCTTACCTATTATGTTATAATCTTTAGGTTCTTTAAGGGTTACTTTTTCTGGAACTTCTAATGCAGCAGCTTCGTTAACAACATCACCATAGCCTAATGTTTCTCCCGCAGCATTAGTAATTACTCCTTCACTTACAGAACATTCTGTTGCATCAACACCCCAACGAGCAGCAGCAGCGTTTACTAACATTTGCTTTGCAGATGCGCCTGTTTGTCTAAGTGCATCCCATCCAAAACGGATAGACTGGCTACCACCTGCTACTTGACGAACATAATTTTCTGTATCTAATTTGCCTTGTTCTACAAAAACGTTTTTCCAAGCAACGTCTAATTCTTCAGCAATTAGCATTGGCATGGAAGTTTTGACCCCTTGTCCAATCTCTGGATTTGGAGAAAAAATAGTTACAGCGCCATTAGCTGCAATTTTAATAAAGGCATTAAAATCATTATAATCCAATTGCGATAAATCAATTGGTGGAACAACTTTAGGTTTGCAAGATTGAAATAAATTAAAACCGATAAGCATTCCTCCCCCTGCCAAAGTAGAGGTTCTCATAAATGCCCTTCTACTAAAAGTATTTTTTGATGTTGTTGACATGATAATTTTTTTGAAACAATTAGTTAAGACATTTTTTCAGCAGCTATAGCAACTGCTTTTCGGATTCTTGTGTAAGATGCACACCTACATATATTACCATGCATTGCATTTTTAATATCTTCTTCCGTAGGATTAGAGTTGTTCTCTAAAAAGGCTGAAGCTGTCATTATTTGACCAGCTTGGCAGTATCCACATTGTGGTACATCAACTTCCTTCCAAGCTTCTTGCACAGGATGTTTACCATCATCTGAAAGCCCTTCAATTGTTGTAATTGATTTTCCATCTAATTGTTCTAATGTCATTGAGCAACTTCTCATGGCAGTTCCATCTACATGAATAGTACATGCTCCGCATTGCCCAATTCCACAACCATATTTGGTGCCTACTAAATCTAAATGGTCTCTTAAAACCCATAAGATAGGAGTGTCATTAGAGACATCTACAGTTTTAGATTCTCCATTTATTTTAATCTGATATGTTGGCATAGTTTACAAATTAGTTTTTAGTAGTTATGAAGTTAGCAAAAATTA
>CAYTRI010000075.1:0-12064 GCA_964440105.1 uncultured Flavobacteriaceae bacterium | reverse complement strand
GAAATGCCTATTGAAATTAAATGGATTATAAAGGTCAGAGAAAAGGATTACAGGGTTTGAGAGGTAACATAATAAAAATAAAAAAGGCGGAGAAGTCTCCACCTTTTTTGCCCCAAATCTTACCATGAACTTAACCTACTTATGCTATGGCAAGTACTAATTTACCTTTTGCATCTTCCAAAATGGTAAAAATGACGTTGAATTGTTGTTTTCATCGATGAATTACATAAACTGTAAGATGAAATGTAGCAACTAGTAAGCTCTTTCGTTTTTACCTTCAAAAAAGTTAATAAAAGCCCGGTTTACTACTCTATTACCTCCTGGAGTTGGATAATCTCCAGTAAAATACCAATCTCCAAGATTTTTTGGACAAGCCTTATGAAGATTTTCAATGGTTTGATAAATGATTTCTACTTCAGCATTAATTGAGGATGTGCTTAGTAATTTTCCTATTTTATTAGAAATTTCATCCGCAGAAAAGGGTTTGTAAAACTCTTGGACGTAGTTAACCACGTCTTTATCCTTTGAGTCAACTTGCTTTAGGCATTTCTGATAAATATCCTCTATTAAATTTGTTGTGCCTTTTTCCTTGTGTAATTCTAAAGCTGCTTTAAAAGCGATAAAATCCTCCAACTTGGCCATATCTATACCATAACAATCTGGATAACGAATTTGTGGTGCCGATGAAACAACTATAATTTTCTTTGGAGAAAGTCGATCTAACATTCTAAGAATACTCTTTTTTAGAGTAGTACCTCTAACAATACTATCGTCTATAATAACCAGGTTATCATTTTTGCCTACAGAACCGTAAGAGATATCATAAACATGAGTTACAAGATCATCTCTACTACTATCTTGAGTTATAAACGTACGCAGCTTTGCATCTTTAATTGCTACCTTTTCAATTCTTGGGCGGACTTCTAAGATTTCATGTAGCTGTTCTTTTGTAATACCTGCACCAATACTTAAAATCTGTTCTTCTTTTCTTCTGTTTAAATAGTTCTGTGCTTCTTTAACCATACCAAAAAAAGATGTTTCCGCTGTATTTGGGATATATGAAAAAACAGTATTTGTTATATCGTTATTAACAGCTTTCAAGATTTGAGGAAAAACTAATTTTCCTAGCTCTTTTCTTTCTTGGTAGATTTCTTTATCGCTTCCCCTAGAAAAGTAAATTCTTTCAAAAGAACAGGCTTTACGTTCAGTTGGAGCTAAAATTTCTTCAAAATGAACAGCTCCACTTTTTTTGATAATCATTGCATGACCAGGGTCCAGTTCTTTTACATCTTCATACTTTACATTAAATACTGTCTGTATTGCGGGTCTTTCAGAAGCAATGACTACAACTTCATCATCTTTATAATAATAGCTTGGTCTAATACCTGCAGGATCTCTTAACATAAAAGCATCTCCGTGACCAACTAATCCACCCATGGCATAACCACCGTCCCAATTTTTAGCTGCCTTGCGTAAAACTTTAGCAAGATTTAATCGTTCAGCAATTTGGGGAGAAGCTTCTCTTTTATTATACCCCTCCTTTTTTATTTGTTTATATATTTTAGCAACAGCATCATCTAAAAAATGACCTATTTTCTCCATTACGGTAACTGTATCTACCATTTCTTTGGGATGCTGCCCTAACTCTACTAAGTTTCCAAAAAGCTCATCAACATTAGTCATGTTAAAATTACCAGCTACAATCAAATTACGATGCATCCAGTTATTTTGCCTTAAGAAAGGGTGCACACTCTCAATACTATTTTTACCAAAAGTGCCATAACGTACGTGGCCTAATAAAAGCTCCCCTATGTATGGGATTTCTTTTTTCTGCCTAGCAACATCTTCGGATAACCCTTCATTTTCGGTAAGTGATTTGTTTATTCTATCATTAATTTGCCTAAAAATATCTTGTATAGGTTGTTGCTCAATAGACCTTACCCTACTCATGTAACGTTCACCTGGGTTCATATCTATTTTAATACTAGCAAAGCCAGCCCCGTCTTGGCCCCTGTTATGCTGCTTTTCCATCATAAGATACATTTTGTTAACCCCGTAAAAGGCTGTACCGTACTTTTCTTTGTAGTATTCGAGTGGTTTTAACAATCGAATTAAAGAAATTCCACATTCGTGTTTAATGGGATCACTCATATTATATTTTCAGAATGCTTATTAATAACTAACATTTAATTCATTTACTATAAATTCACCTCTCCTTTTGGGGAAGTCGTAGCTGCTAACAGCAGTTACGGGAGGGGCTAAAAAAAGCCCCGAATTTTCAGGGCGTTGGGTTATTGTAATTCAATATTAAATTGCGTCAAGGCTTTAAATTGATGCAATCTACTATCGACTTCTTTTTTATTTAAAGCCTGCATACGCTCTGTTCCAAACTTTTCCACACTAAAGGAGGCAAGGTTAGAACCATATATGACAGCGTTTTTCATATTCTCAAACGAAATATTCTCTGTTGCAGCTAAATATCCTGCAAAACCACCTGCAAAAGTATCGCCAGCACCTGTAGGGTCAAAAACCTCTTCCAAAGGTAAAGCAGGGGCAAAAAAGATATGTTGATTATGGAACAATAATGCTCCATGTTCTCCTTTTTTTATGACCACATACTTAGGACCCATTGTATGTATTTTTTCAGCAGCCTTAACTAAAGAATATTCTCCAGTAAGCTGTCTTGCTTCCTCATCATTAATGGTTATTACATCTATCTCTTTTATAACCTCCAATAACTCATCTAAAGCGTTATCCATCCAAAAATTCATGGTGTCTAAAATGATAAGCTTTGGTCGTTTTTCCATTTGGTTAATTACACCTAACTGAACGCTCGGGTGTAAATTGCCTAACATGACTACGCTCGCATCTTTATAATTTTCTGGAACTATTGGGTTAAAATCTGCTAAGGTGTTTAGCTCTGTGACTAGAGTGTCACGGGTATTCATATCGTTATGGTATTTTCCACTCCAAAAGAAAGTTTTACCTCCCTTTACAATTTCTACACCAGTAAGGTCAATATCTCTATCGGTAAGTAAATTAAGGTACTCTTGGGGAAAGTCATCGCCAACTATGGAAACTATTGCAGCGTTTACGTCAAATTTTGAAGCTGCAAGACCAATAAATGTGGCAGCGCCACCCAGTATTTTATCTGTTTTCCCAAAAGGTGATTCAATGGCGTCGAAGGCTAGGGAGCCTACAATCAAAAGTTTGCCCATCAATACAATTTTACTGCAAATATATGGCTAATTCTAGAACTATTTCCTTCCAAAATCGGCAGGTATTTCACCCCATGCTTTTGTTTCCCATTTTACAATAGGGGTATTGTAAGAATTTGTGTGTAACCACTTTTCTGCCCGTTCAATAAGTTCAAAAACAGTTTTGTTTTTTGAGTTTGGTTGGAGCTTAGTTTTACAAGTTTTTTTACGGACCCATCCCATAGCAATCCTAGAATCAGTGTAGATAATTCGATCACTTTTCTGCTTTTTTAAAAAAGCAAGCCCATGAACTAGGGCTAAAAATTCACCAATATTATTGGTGCCTTGTTTAAAAGGCCCTTGTTTAAATAGTTTTTTCTTGGTCTTGGTATCAACACCTTGGTATTCCATTATGCCAGGGTTTCCGCTAGAGGCTGCATCAACAGAAATGGAATACATATTGGGCTCACCAATTTTTAGTAATTCTTCTGGAGTTAATGAAGGCTTTCCTTTTTTTGTTCCTTTATACTCAAGGTAATTTCCGTTAAAAGCTTTTTTGGCTTCGGCAAAAGTGGAGAACGATTTGTATTCCGCACCTTTTATACCTGTAATTTGAGCTTTACAATCATCCCAAGATTCGAAAATACCAGGGTGTTTACCTTTCCAAACCACATAAAACTTTTGTTTTTTAGCCATTGCTCAACAATTTTTCTATGACTTTTGGAAAATGCTCATATTCTAACGCATGTACCTTTTCGGCAATCTTTTCTGTAGTATCTTTTGAAGTAATTAGGGTTTTAGCTTGATGAATAATAGCGCCTTCATCATAATATTCATTTACAAAATGGATAGTTATCCCAGTTTCGGGTTCTTTATTTTCTTTTACTGCCTCATGAACTTTATTACCATACATGCCTTTACCTCCATACTTTGGAAGTAATGCAGGATGAATGTTTATTATCTTATTTGGGAAAGCAATGACAAATTGCTTAGGAATTTTCCATAAAAACCCAGCTAAAACAATTAAATCAGGTTTTTGAGACAATAAAAAATCTAAAACAACTTTAGAATCAGAAAAAGCAATCTTGTTAAAGTAAAGTGCTGGTACTTTTAATCTTTTGCAACGCTCAATTACTGGAGCAGTGTTTTTATTAGTAAGTACTGTAGATACCTCTATTTGTTGATGCTCATGAAAATAGGTGATTATATTTTCGGCATTAGACCCTGATCCGGAGGCAAGTATTATAATTCGTTTCATCTGCTAATTAGAGGGTTATGAATAGCACTCAAAGCTAGAGCTAAATTAAGTTTGTTGAACTTAAAAAAGGTATTTTAAAGCACATTTTATCGACAAATGAGGTATTTAATCCAAAGTTTTATATTTTTGCCCCGATTAAATTTTTTAAAACCAATATTATTATGTCAGACATTGCATCAAGAGTAAAAGCTATCATCGTTGATAAATTAGGAGTTGATGAAAATGAGGTGGTACCTGAAGCAAGTTTCACCAACGATTTAGGTGCAGATTCATTAGACACTGTGGAACTTATTATGGAATTCGAAAAAGAATTCGATATTCAAATTCCAGATGATCAAGCGGAAAACATTGCAACCGTTGGTCAAGCAATAAGCTATATAGAAGAAGCTAAGTAATTTTATGATATCTTACTAAAGATTGTAAATTATCCATGTGGTAATA
Organism: uncultured Flavobacteriaceae bacterium; assembly: GCA_964440105.1. GTDB lineage: Bacteria > Bacteroidota > Bacteroidia > Flavobacteriales > Flavobacteriaceae > Croceitalea. The sequence continues at coordinate 7,168 of CAYTRI010000075.1, read as the reverse complement.
CCCACATGGATAATTTTTTTTAATTTAAGGCGGAATAGGTTAAAAAAAAATAGTTCTATGCAATTAAAGCGAGTTGTTGTTACCGGATTAGGAGCATTAACGCCCATCGGAAATAATATCCAAACCTATTGGGACGGACTTATTAATGGAAAAAGTGGCTCAGCTCCTATAACTTACTACGATACCGAAAAGTTCAAAACAAAATTTGCCTGCGAACTTAAAGGTTTTGACCCCTTAAATCATTTTGATAGAAAAGAGGCTAGAAAACTAGATCGTTTTGCACAGTATGCAATGGTGTCTTCGGATGAAGCTATCGCAGATTCTGGTTTAGATTTAGATAAAATAGACAAGTTTAAAGTTGGTGTTGTTTGGGGAGCAGGAATTGGGGGATTAGAAACCTTCCAGAATGAGGTAATGAATTTTGCCGCAGGTGATGGAACACCACGTTTTAATCCTTTCTTTATACCAAAAATGATTGCTGATATTGCCCCAGGTAATATTTCAATTAAGCACGGCTTTATGGGGCCAAACTATACTACAGTTTCGGCCTGTGCGTCTTCTGCTAATGCAATGATAGATGCTTTAAACTATATCCGTTTAGGGCATTGTAATGTTGTAGTTACTGGAGGCAGTGAGGCTGCTGTTACTATTGCAGGTATGGGAGGATTTAATGCTATGCATGCTTTATCCACAAGAAATGAAAGCCCAGAAACTGCATCAAGACCTTTTGATGCTACTAGAGATGGTTTTGTTCTTGGAGAAGGAGCAGGAGCATTAATTTTAGAAGAATATGAACACGCTAAAGCTAGAGGTGCAAATATTTATGCGGAGGTTTTAGGCGGCGGCCTCTCAAGTGATGCTTATCATATGACTGCGCCACACCCAGAAGGTATTGGAGTTGTTAAAGTGATGGAAAACTGTCTTGAAAATGCAGGCTTAAAAGCAGAAGATGTAGACGCTATTAATACACACGGTACTTCTACACCTTTAGGCGATGTTGCTGAACTAAAAGCAATTTCCAAGGTTTTTGGTGCTCATGCATCTAATATAAACATCAACTCTACCAAATCAATGACAGGGCATTTATTGGGAGCTGCTGGTGCTATTGAAGCTATTTCTTCAATTTTATCAATGAAGCACAGCATAGTACCTCCTACAATAAATCACACAACTATTGATGAAAATATAGACCCTTCTTTAAATTTGACATTGAACAAAGCACAAGAAAGAGAAGTTAATGTCGCCATGAGTAACACTTTTGGCTTTGGCGGACACAATGCTTGTGTATTGTTCAAAAAAATGAGTTAATATTACGTATGAAATTTTATTCCAAAATATTTAATTCCCATCCAAAAACGGATGGGGATTTTTTTTTGGGAATGAAAGCTATTTTGGGGTTTGCTCCCAAAAATATCCGTTTTTATAAAAAAGCATTTCTTCATAGATCGGTAAACAAGAGAGATAGCTTAGGGAATCCGATGAATTACGAGAGATTGGAGTTTTTGGGTGATGCAATGTTAGGCACCATTATTTCAAAACATCTTTATAGCGAAGTACCAGAAGGTGATGAAGGATACCTGACTAAAATGCGCTCTAAAATTGTAAGTAGAAAGCATTTAAATGAACTTGGAAAAGATTTAGGACTACTTAATTTTGTAGAAAGCCGTATTCCAAAATCACATTTTGGAGAGAATATTCATGGGAATGTTTTTGAGGCTTTAGTCGGTGCAATTTATTTGGATAAGGGCTATAAATATTGTGAAGTATTTATACACAATCGTGTAATAGAACCTTATGTAGATATTGAGCAACTAGAAGGAAAAGTTATCAGCTATAAAAGTTTGGTAATAGAGTGGTGCCAAAAACAAAAGAAAAAATTTCATTACGATGTGTATGAAGATACAGGTAATGATACTTTAAAACACTTTGCAGTAAAACTTACTATAGGGAGTAAAATTACAGCAAAAGCAAGAGCCACATCTAAAAAGAAAGCAGAGGAGAAGGCATCAAAAAGAGCGTATTTTGCCTTACAAGACAAGATAGACAACTTGTAAAGTATTAAGAAAAAGTAAACTCAAACGTTTTCGTTGACTTTTAGAGCTGTAAACAATCGATACAGCTAGGCTGGTTTGTGTATTAGTTCTATATTTACAATTCGCATAAATTTAATGGTAACAACACATAAGATATCGGCAGAGCTGTATGACGATTCTTTTAAACTTATTGCTATGCATTGTGGTTTAGAGAGTTATGCTATGGCCTATCATTTAAATAAATCTGCTGAGTTACAACTTTCTAGATGCGAAAAAGACTTAGATGTTTCTTCTACTTCTTTCCCCATATATGAATGGAAAGATGAGATAAATGACCATTATTGGACACTTGTATGTAATACTATAAAAGAAGAAAAAGAAAGCGAAGCTTTGGGACTTTTTTCAAACGAGAAAGCAGTAAGTGCTTATCATTTAGTAGAAGAACGTAAAGAAGTAGATTACTTTCTTAAAGTAGAAGCAGATAATTCAATTGTAATAGAAGAAGCTGTAAAAAAAATTAATTCGATACCAAAAGTGCTCACTGCGTATAGCGTTGAAGTAGCAACTTTAAAATCTAAAAGAAACTTAATTTTCTAAGAATGCCAACTAAGAAGAAAACCAAAGTTGTAGCAACCCTAGGGCCTGCAACAAGTAATAAAGATGTTTTAAGAAGTATGATGGAAGCTGGCGCAGATGTTTTTCGCATCAATTTCTCTCATGCCAATTATGACGATGTTGTCGAACGTATTAAAATGATTCGAGAGTTAAATGAAGAAACAGGAAAGCACACTTCTATTTTAGCTGATTTACAAGGTCCTAAATTAAGAGTTGGGGTTATGGGCGGAGAAGTAGTTGTTGCTCCTGGAGACGAAATCTCTTTTGTTACTGGAAAACCTTTTGAGGGTAGCGCAGAACGTGTTTATATGAACTATGCTAACTTTCCTAAAGATGTAAAAGCTGGAGAGCGTATTTTACTAGATGATGGGAAACTAATGTTTGAAGTTGTTTCAACTAATGGAAAGGATGAGGTAAAAGCCAAGGTTATACAAGGAGGCCCTTTAAAATCTAAAAAAGGAGTAAACTTACCAAATACAAACATTTCTTTACCTGCACTTACAGAGAAAGATGTTAAAGATGCAATTTTTGCAATTTCGCAAGAGGTAGATTGGTTAGCATTATCCTTTGTTCGTTTTAGCCAAGATTTGATTGATTTACAGAACATAATCAAAGAACATTCGGAACATAAGATTCCAATTATTGCTAAGATTGAAAAACCCGAAGCTGTTGAAAATATTGAAAAGATTGTAGCCTATTGTGATGGTCTAATGGTTGCTCGTGGCGATTTAGGTGTTGAGGTTCCTGCTCATGAAGTACCTCTAATTCAGAAAAAATTAGTGCTAACTGCAAAAAGAGCAAGAATACCTGTAATTATTGCAACGCAGATGATGGAGACAATGATAACCAGTCTAACTCCTACAAGAGCAGAAGTAAACGATGTTGCTAACTCTGTTATGGACGGAGCAGATGCAGTAATGCTTTCTGGAGAGACTTCAGTTGGTAATTATCCTGTTCAGGTGATTGAAAAAATGACAAGTATTCTTAAAAGTGTTGAGGCTTCAGACTTAATATCGGTACCACAAAGCCCACCACATATTAGAACTAAACGATACATAACAAAATCTATTTGCTATCATGCGTCTTTAATGGCAAATGAAATTCAAGCAGAAGCGATTTCTACCTTAACTAATAGTGGATATACCGCATTTCAAATATCAGCATGGAGGCCCAGTGCCCACATTTTAGTATTTACTTCTAACCGTAGAATTTTAACACAGTTAAATTTGTTATGGGGAGTTAAAGCTTTCTTTTACGACAAGTTTGTATCAACAGATGATACCATAGAAGATGTAAATGCTATAGCGAAGAAACGTGGTTTCTTAAACAAAGGAGATATGGTGGTAAGCTTGGCTGCTATGCCAATTAAAGCTAAAGGGATGGTAAATACCCTAAGAGTAACCGAAATAGAATAGCTTTAGGCAACTTCTTTTTCAAAAGCAATAAAGTTGATAACCTTTCCTTGCTTATCTAGGATAGGAGCACCTTTAATCCAACAATTATAGGTAGAACCATCTTTTCTGTAATTGAGAATAGTTGCTTCAAAAGGGGTTTTACTTTTAACGGCCTTACCAATTTTGGCAGCAGTCTCTTTACAGGTAAGTTCTCCTTGAAACATTTTTGGTTTTTTTCCAATGATTTCCTCAACAGTATAGCCATTCATTTTATGAATATTTTGAGAGGCATGTACAATATTTAAAGATTCATCTGTAACGACTACAATGTGGCATTTATCCAGTATTTCATCTTTAAAAGAAATACTCACATTCCAATTGTTAGTTTTAGCCAGTTTTTTGAATTTGACAATATCATTTAGACCATCACTTGTGGTTTTTAATTGCTCTGCAAATAAATCCCAAGAAGTAATAGGGAGCGCACAAAAACTTTGTTTTTGATAATAGTTATATGCAGCTCTGTCGTAATGTTGTATTTCTTTCATGGGTCAATACTATAAAAAGTTGCAAAGGCTTTAAAATTTCAAAGAAGGATTAACATTTTTGTTGAATATATTGGTTAAAAACAAGATTTTATTGGTTGTAAGAATCAACAGAAAAAGAAGACTAAAACCCATGTAATGGTCATTTTAATAAACAAAACTAACTATGAAGTTAGAATTTAGAGAGAATAAATTAGATTCAATTTTAGGTTTAACAGATGATATTAAGAATGATGAAAAAAGGTTTTCAGTAACAGAGAACACCATAAAATTATTATGGAATAGAAACGAAGAAGCAGTTAAGCTTTATGTAGATGGAATTAGTTTTGATTTATTACCAAATCAAATTGTTACAACTACGTATCTACAAAATATTTCTTTTGTCGAATCTAAAAAACCAATTACGGCGTTTTTGTTTAACCGAGAATTCTATTGTATTTCTGACCATGATGCAGAAGTGTCTTGCAATGGAATCCTATTTTTTGGGACCCAAGATTTACCCATAATTACTATTCCAAAAGAGCAACAAAAACGATTTAATACTTTATACGATGTTTTTGTAGAAGAGTTTTCCACACCAGATAAAATACAGGGAGATATGCTCCAAATGATGCTCAAAAGACTTATAATAATGAGTACACGTCTTGCTAAAGAACAACTTATTGTAAAAGAACTCAATAACGACCAAATAGATGTTATCCGTAAGTTTAATTACTTAGTAGATGTTCATTATAAGACTAAAAGAAAAGTAAGTGATTATGCAAACCTTCTTTTTAAGTCTCCTAAAACACTTTCTAACTTATTTTCTATTTATAATCAAAAATCTCCTCAACAGATTATTTTAGCTAGGTTAGCTTTAGAGGCTAAACGCCTTATTCATTTTACAGATAAGCAAAATCAAGAAATAGCTTATGATTTAGGGTTTAATGATCCTGCTCATTTTAGTCGTTTTTTCAAGAAAATGACACTTTTAACACCTTCTCAGTACCGCGAAAAGGCTGAAATAACTACCTAAGGGAAATTTTGGCAAGCAGTCGGGAAATCACTGCTAACACATAGGCTTCATTTAGCTACATCTTTGCTGTGTAATTAAAAATCAATAGCGATGAATATAGCACAGAAATCGATTTTCAATCTTATTGAAATATTTAGAACATCAAAAAAGTCTGCAATACAAATCATTTCAGCTGAGGCGCATTGCGAGCAAAAACATCATCATGATTTTTATTGTGATGCTGAAAAACCATTTGTAGAACAATTTAAATAAATAAAATTATGAGCACATTTAATGTACCTAAAAGAGAAGAAGTAACGAGTAACAATCAAGAAATTTTTGATACCCTAGAAAAGGCAGTTGGGTTTGTACCTAACTTATTTGCAACCTATGCACACTCAGAAAATGCATTGGGGAATTACTTAAACCTTTCAAATGCTAAAACGTCTTTAAAGACAAAAGAAAAAGAAGTTGTGAATTTGGCTGTAAGCGAAGTGAACAACTGTGTTTACTGTCTTTCTGCACATACTGCTGTAGGCAAAATGAACGGATTTACAGATGAGCAAATTTTGGAGCTTAGAGCAGGTAATGCATCGTTTGACAATAAGCTAGATGCTTTAGCAAAGTTGGCAAAAAACATTACAGAAAATAGAGGTAATACCGATACGCAAGTATTGGAAAATTTCTTTGAAGCTGGGTGGACAAAAGAAAACCTAATAGATACTATTGTTTTAGTAGGTGATAAAACAATATCAAACTACATAAATAACACAACTGAAATACCAGTTGATTTTCCCGAGGCGCAGCCTTTAGAAAGTATTAACATATAAAAAAAGATTGCCCTGTAAGCTTTTAAAAGTTTAATAGTCTAAGCAGGAATAATAATTAAATATTAAAAAGTAAATAAAATGAAGAAAATAGTAGCAATTTTAGTTTTAGCAGTAGGAACAGTTTTTACTGCAAACGCTCAAGACAAAATGATGAAAGATAAGATGATGGACAAAACGGTTAAGACCATCGCCTTAGAACAGACAAAAGGAGAGTTTACCCAAAAACAAGTAACAGTATCTGAAGGTACTTATGTGTTTGAAATCGCGAATAATGGCGTAGACCATAATGTAGGGTTTGTATTGGTACAAAAAGGAAAAGACATTAGTAAGCCAGAAAACCATATTCAGACTGCTTATGTTACATCTCCAGTGGGAACTAACTCGACTCAAACTTCTAAGCCTACAACTTTAAGCAAAGGAGAATACATCTATTTTTGCCCGTTGAATCCAACATCAACAGACAATACGTTGATAGTAAAATAAGACCTTAAGGTTTTTAAAGAAGTCCTATTACTTTAAAAGTGATGGGGCTTTTTTGTTATGCTAATTTAGCCTCTGCAAATAGCGAAGGAGCTATACTTTTAGCCAGATGTATGGGCCAGTCATTTTTATGCAGGTGACTCTCTGTAATAGCACCTTCATAAAGTAAATATATACCACCAGATATCTTTTCCGTTTCTGCTATAGAAATATTTGCAATGTTATCGCCTACAGTTTCACCTAAAAAGAGAAGAAGTTCTTTTTTTTGACGTTGAATTAC
>CAYTRI010000074.1:2975-12161 GCA_964440105.1 uncultured Flavobacteriaceae bacterium | reverse complement strand
TCAACAATACTAAATCAACTCAGAGATAAGAATGTAACGGTGGTAACTCTTGGAGGACAAACTGTATCTCCTACATCATTTGCGAAGGCTTATTGGAATACCGAGGATAACAAAGTATATATAGATGCCCAAGGACTACCTGAACCTCCACCTGGGTTTACTTATCAAGTGTGGTCTCTTAAATTAAATCCGTTAACACCTACAAGCGTAGGTCTTTTAGATGATTTTACCAGTAATGACAATCGAGTTTTTGAATTACCAAATGCAAATAACACTGAAGCATTTGGGATTACCTTAGAACCAGAGGGTGGAAGTGAATCCCCTACTCTTGAACAACTGTACACACTTGGCGTTGTAGCATCTTAAATTATGACTTTAAAATCTAAAAAACCTGCACTTCTTCTAATTGATATCCAAAAAGGATTTGAAAATGAAACTCATTGGGGCGGTAATAGAAATAATAAAGACGCAGAAGTAAAATGTGCCTCACTATTAGATAAATGGCGTAATCTTAGCTTACCAATATTTCATATAATGCATGGGTCTCAAAACCCTGATTCTCCATTGCATCCATCAAAACCTGGTTTTGAATTGCATGATTTAATACAACCTATAAATGACGAGCCAATATTAGTCAAAGACGTAAACAGTGCTTTTATAGGTACCGATTTAGAACAACAATTAAAGTCTAAAAATATTTCTACTTTGGTTATAGCTGGATTAACAACTAATCATTGCATATCCACCACTACACGAATGGCAGGTAACTTAAACTTTGAAACCTTTTTAATTTCTGATGCTACAGCAACTTTCGACAGGGTTGGATTAAATGGCGAAATATTTGATGCAGAACTTATCCACCAGACAGCGCTTGCAAGTTTAAACGAAGAGTTTGCAACTATTATTAATACTAATAGTTTAATTTCTGAATTGGATACGAATTAATATTTTTTAGTATTTTTCACCCATGGATATAAAGAAAATTTTTGGTTCAGTACTTACACTTGCGGGTATAGGTGGTTTAATTTATACTGCTATTTTGTACGGAAATAATAGCGAAAACACCAGAGCAATGGTTATTTATGGCATTTTAGGTGCTTTATTTTTCTTTGCAGGAATTGGATTAATACGGAATACTACTAGAAAGAGCTAAAGACTATAAATCTTTATTTCTGCGATGTACCTTCATTGCTTTTACTATCCAGTTTGGCAAGGGTTTTCTTGGGTTTCTCTTTTTTAAATTGATATAGATTCCTAACTTTTTTAAAACAGGTACTTTGTGCGTTTCAACTAGCTCTATTAAAGTGCCATCTGGGTCTTCAATATATCCAAAGCGACCTGCTGCCTCACCCATATCAAAACTATTTGAGCTATCTACTGTAAACGGGTATCCTAATGATTCTGATGCCTTTTTAAGTGCTTCCATACCAGCAACATCAAAACATAAATGAATGTAGCCTAAATCTCCCCACAGCCTATTGTTATAAATCTTAATAGGCGTTCTATCTAATGATTGTATTAGTTCTAGCTCATAAGGTCCAAAAAGCTTTCCAAAACCACCTATCTCTTTAGAACTTCGTGAAAGCAAAACCCTTCTAAATTTTGCACTCCCACCAGGAACTGATTTTAGTTCTTTAAAAGTTCCTGATTTATCCAATATGATTTTATCAAAACCAAAAAGGCTCTGATAAAACAACAATGACTTATCCATATCAGAAACCCCTATTATTGCCCCCATTACCCCACCTTGTCCATTTTTAGACTTGCAAAATGTATAATCGTCTTTAACAATTTGTATCCAGTTATTCCATGGGTCGCATAAATATGAGTTGGTAATGCTATTAGAATTTCGCAATTTCATCATGTTAATCCCTAAATCGCCCAACTTAAAATCTTGTAATGAAGGTTTAGGTATGTTTTTTGTGAACTGCCATATTTCTAACCCTCCACCACCTTTCATATTCAATGACAAAAGTGCATATCTACTCATGACTTCATCATTAGTATACTGGGTCATTAACTTAGCCTCAGATTTATCCTCAAAAACTAAAATGTTAAAACCAAAATTATTTTTATACCAATTAAATACAGTTTTGGCGTTAGCAACACCAATACCAATCTGTTGAATACCGTTTATGATATAATTCAAACTCTATGCGTGTTATTTTGATAAGGTAAACGTAGTAGTCGATTATGTAATCTTTTTAATTTTTCAGGTTTATAACCAAATTTAAAAAGGAATACAAGTAAAAAATTAGTCATGTTTACTCTCAAATAAGAATTATTACTGTACTTCCTAGAAGAAACAACTAAATCGTTTTTCACTATTTGATAGGGGACTTTTTTTGTTTTCATTCTTTTAAAAAATTCAAAGTCTTCCATAAGCACCTGGTTTTCGTTAAAACCACCTAAATTCTCAAAAACTTCCTTTTTAATAAAAAGACATTGGTCTCCACCACCAGTAAATATGCCATCTTTTGATGTAAAAGAAGCATTTAATTTTAAAAAGAAGTTCTCCTTATCAAACTTATAAGAAAAAAAACCAGCATCATTACCACTCTTAATGGTTTGAATAATATCTTTAAAAAAATTATTTGGCGGTTTTACATCTGCGTGTAAAAAAACGAGCACTTCACCTTTAGCTAATGTAGCTCCATCATTCATTTGAACGGCACGCCCTCTCTTATTACAGCTAAGGTATTTTACAGTTTCAAAACCAGTTGTCTTTTCAGAATTATCTGTAGTATCTTTAGATAAACAGACTAAAACCTCTACACTGTGTCCAATTGCCAAGTTTGATAATTGTGGAAGTAAAACCGCGAGATTTTCTTTTTCATTATGTGCTGGAATAATCACACTTATCATACTGTAGTATAGTTTTAAATTACCTACGTAATTTGATATCTTAAGGTTTTAAGAGAAATCCTGAAAGATTAGTTTACATTTAACGACAAAACCTTTACTAAAGGTTTTTCGTAAGTAATAGCGAAACTAACAAGAAAACAATGAAAAATAATTTAATCGCCTTACTTTTTTTAGTAACACTAAGTTGCTGCAAAGTAAAGGAGGCTCCATTTAAAAGTTCTAATATAGAAACCACAGATTTTAACAAGTTATCTGAGCAATTCCTTGAATTTGCAAGAGATGGAAAAGAGACTAAGAATATACAAAACAAACTAGCAACTGTCTCTTTAGAAGAACTTAGCGCTGCATTAGCAACAGATGAACAAAAATTTGCTTTTTGGATTAACATCTATAACGCTTACATCCAAGTTATTTTAAAAGAAAGCCCAGAATATTACAATGACAGAAGAGATTTCTTTTCTAAAGAACAAATTAAAATAGCTGGTGAAAATGTTGCTTTTGCAAAAATTGAACACGGAATCATCAGAAAATCTCAATGGGAATTAGGGTTAGGCTATTTTAGAACTTGGTTTCCAGATAAATTTGAAAGAAAGTTACGTGTAAAGAAGAGAGATTATCGTATTCATTTTGCCCTTAATTGTGGGGCAAAAGATTGTCCTCCTGTTGCTATTTATACACCAAAGCGTATAAAAGAGCAATTAGAAAAAGGAACAGAAATATATCTAAAAAGAACTTCAGATTACGATTCTAGCAAGAATGAAGTTGCTGTAACATCTTTATTCAGCTGGTTTAGAGGTGATTTTGGTGGCAAAGGCGGTGTGAAAAAGATATTGAAAAAACAAGAAATTATTTCTGATACTAAAGGAGTCGAGTTAGTATATAAAAACTATGACTGGACACTTGATTTGGATAATTTTATCGATTTATAAAATTAGAAAGCTTCGCGTACTGTAAAGTAAAGGTTTCCACCTTCAGCGGTATAACCGTAATCCACACGAATACGTATGCCATCCTCTTTATTAAGGATGTAACGAAGACCTAGGCCAGCAGCGTTTCTATACTTAGTTTTAAATAAATCACTAAATGTAGGAGCAACCGTTCCTGTGGAAACAAAAAGAGCACCACCAAATCTACCTGTAACTGGAAAACGATATTCAGTAGCGAAACTTAATTCTGCATTATCTTGATAACGCCTATCATTAAAACCTCTTGTGCGATTAGAACCAAGGTAATTTAGATTTAAAAATGGAGTGCCTTCTCCATTGTTGGCTACAAAGAAATTAGCAGCTAAAACATGTTTGTCTTTTAAGGTTTGATAAAACCTATTATCTAAACTAAACTTTGAATAAGAAAAGGATGATCCCAAAAATTTAGCAGCGGTAAAAAAACTTCCTTGAATAAAAAACCCTTTAGTCGGAAAAAAAATATCATCCCTAGAATCATAGAACGCTTGTACTCCTATATTAGAAACCGTACCTCCACCTTCTTTACCAATAACATCAGAATTGTCTAAAATTCCGTTTTCTGTTATGCCAAGCTTTTTAAAAATATCTAACTCGTACCCTACTCCTAACGAAATATTAGGCAATACTTCTCTCAAAAAAGAGAATCTAAACCTTGGAAAAGTAACACTGTAAGTATCAAAATCTTCTTCTTTAGAGTTTATTCCAACGCCATAGAAATTGTAGAAATATTTATAAAAACCTAGTTCTCCTACCATTCTCCATTTGTCTTGATCCCAATACAGCTCATATGGGGCAATAATTAAAATCTGATTTTTTGTGGTATGTGTTAATGCAAGTTGAGCAGAAGAAGGTCTGCTTAATTCAGGTTCTCCTTTAAATTTAAAAGTAGCAATGCCAAGTGCTCCATAACCTAAGCCTGTTTCAGGTAAGTAAAACAATACAGGCAAAGCAGTTAAATTAAAGTTTTTAATAGAATCCTGTTTTACAGACAAAGTATCTTTTTGGGCAAAAACGGCACTACAACCTAAAACTATAAATAAAGTAATACTAATCAAGATCGTTTTTATCATGTAAACAAGTTACATATCTCTATTTGATTATTCACATCTATGCTTTTAGAATTTGAATATAAATCAAAAAAGAGCTCCCCAGCTAAAGCTGGAGAGCTACTTAAAAACAACTAAACATCCTACAACCAGGATTTCGTACTAGTCTAAACTTAAAATTTGTTTAGACTATTTTCTGTGTTATAATTGTGAAATTTCTTTGGGTGATGCAGGTCCTAATTCATAAGTGGCACCTATTAATTCTGTTTTTAAAGCCCTAACCTTATCAAATTGATAATTAGCTTTATAAATTTCAGCAACTTGGTACAGAATAGCAGGTTCAAATGTTTTACCAATAATTTGGGTTTCTACTAATTCTAAAGCAGCTTCTTTCTTACCCATTTTATAGTAGGTGTGCGCCAGTAAGCTATAAGTTTCTGGAGTAGGTCTATTAATAACCTCTTTTAAAGCAAGGTTTAGTGCTTTTTCATATTCTTGTGTGTGGTTTAAATAAAATTCAACTTGGTAGGCATTATACATATCGCCGTAAGCATAAGAGTTTGTTTGTATACTATTGTAATACTTTTCTAAATTAGATGACACACCATGTTTATCGTTCATAAACTCAGCGATTTCTGCTTTAAATAGATAGTAGTCTGGTGCATTATAACTTTCAGTTACTGCATCAAGAATTCTTAGGGCTTCTTTTCCATTTTTTTCATGAGAAAAAACAATCCAAGCTATGCCCTTTTTAGCATATGCATTCTGTGGGTCAAGCTCTAATGTTTTTAAATAGTGATTGTAGGAATCTTTTATTCTACCGGCATGACCATAGTAATCAGCAATGTTACTATAAGACCAAACTAGAAGTGTTTTGTTCTTTGAGGATTCTGCCCTTTCCATGGCCTTCTCCATAAAATTGATGGTAGTATCAAGATTACCCTTATAATCGTTCCATTTAGCAATTCTAATAAGGTATCCAAAGTCAGACATGTTTTTTATGCTGTCTAAGTATTGTTCTGCTTTTGCATAATTACCGAGTTCCATATGTACATCAAAAAGTAGGCTTTGGGTATCCTTTTTACCACCTCCAATTTCTGCTGCATCTTCTGCAAGCTCGAGGGCTTCATTAAAACGATGTTGCGAAATATAATTTCTTGCTAATCCTCTACGATAAGCAGCTTTATTAATGTTTGCTATCTCGACTGCTTTAACTAAAGCATGCTCAGCCTTCTTTAAATATTTTATATCTCCTGTTTTTTTAAAAAAACGATTATACTCTCCAGCAACATTAGCAAAACTTAACAACTGAATACTATCTGGTTTTATTTTTGAATTCCACAACTCATAATACTTAGATGTTGTTTCTGGAGTATCAGAAACCAAATAAGCTTCATAATCATTTGTATTAGTTACAAAATCTGCGTTTTTATGGCCACAAGAAACTAGAAATAAAATAGCAATTATGTAGGCTATGTTTTTCATTGAATAAATTTTAGTTGTATGAATATGTTGTAGTTGTTTTCTAATAAAGAAAGGGAGCCATAAATGGCTCCCTTCCATCTCCTTTTCATAGCATTGTACTTACTCAGGAGCCCCTATGTAAGGGAAAGTTGTAGTAATATTGTCTGCTGTTAAGCCTACTCCATCTGTTACTAATTGAGGTAAGCCACCTTCGCCATTAAAACGTGCGCCGTCTCCTCCTCCAAAAAGAAGAATAAGAGACACATCAATAACATCATCTTGCATAGTTCTACCAGTTAAACCAATAGCATCTGTATAATTAGGGGCACCAGAACCTGGGTTAAAATAGGTTGTTGCTGCTCCAGGAGCAACTTCAAGAACATCAGTAGCCAATACAGACATTAATACTTCTGCAGTAACTGGGTTATTTGTAAAGCCATCGTTTTCTGGACCATTAAGAATATCCCCCAAAATGTTTGGCTGATAATCAACATCTTCGGCAGTTAAGCCTAAAGCTATTGCATAAGCATCATGTAGAGCTTCTAAGCGAGCTTCATAACCAGCTTGAAAAGTCATCCCCTGATTGGCAGGTATAGAAACGTTATGTGCATCTTTAGCATCACCATCAGCACCTAAAACGGTATTAATCCCTGGGCGTCCCATAAAGTCTACTTGGGCATACGTACCTGAGAAATCTGGGTCCATTGCCATTGTATCACAAGGGTCACAAGAGCCACCACAGTCTGTTCCTGTCTCATCTCCATTCATAATACCATCTGTACATGTTGCCATTGGCATCGGTTCTGGAGTATTGTCATCATTGTTACATGCAACAAAGGCAAGTAAAATTACCAATGAAGCAAATGAATATTTTATTTTATTGAATTTCATCTTATTTCTTTTTTTAAAGTTTTTATTGTTTTCTATTGGTAGTTATCCATGTCTTATATACAGGAACTCCTATTACATTTGTTCCAGTAGCTTCACCAATCATACTATTCGGTAATTCTACAACAATAGACATCGTGTTAGCGCCATCAAAGGTGTCCATACCTGGTACGTTAAAACCAGAATTGTCTTCCGTACTTGGGGCTAAAACCTCATTAAATCTGAAAAAATCAAAAAAGAAAGGGTCTTGACGTGGACCTGCAAAAAGTGAAACTCCATCTGTAGTTGTTTCAGTAATTGCAGTTTCAGCAGAGATTTCAACATCACCAAGTGGGGAATCTACCAATACTTGACTGCTTAACCCAGTTTGACTAGGTGAGACTGGTCCAAAGAAATACATTCTACCTTCTCTAGGTATAGCTTGTATCACCATATCTTCAGTTAAATCACCATCAACATCAATATTTATCTCAGTTAATACATCCTCATCAAATGTACCATAAGCTAAACCATCTACTACATTAGACTGTAAGTCAACAATAAAAACTGTGTTATCAGAACCTAAACTAGGTTCAAAAGCAAAATAATCTGCAATATCTGCAGTTGTGCCCATGCTTCCTGGAGCATCAATGTGGTCGGCTGCAACAAAAATACCAGTTGCAAGAGCTAAAGCTCCTAAGCCCATAAAAAACTTAGTTGTTTTTTTCATTTTAAATATCTTTTTGAAAATTAATACACTTCTACCTACGAGGTTTTCTAAAGTAGGGTTTGGTTTTATATGTTAAAAAAAACTTAATAAAATTTAAGCTTAAGAATAGTAGACTTTGTGAAGAAATGTAGGCGAAGTCCTATATTTTCATTTTCTTTGAACTCTAATTGACCTACCTTATGAACCCTTCAGCCTCAGGATGGATATCTAAATTTGGTTCTTTATCTAGTGAATATTCTGAATCGTACTCGGATTTTGATTCTTTATATGATGACTTATTAGTAAATGGTTTTATATATGGTATACATTTAGCGGTACCAGCTTTTATTGAGACTGAGCACGAATTGTCTGAAGATGAAGTGGCAAAAATTAATCTATTATCCGCATTATACTATTCATATAGGTTTGATAAAGGTAAATCTGACTTTGAAGAGTTTGTTGAAACCGTTTTTAGCTATTACAACACCCTAGGTTTAGGTAAAATATCTTTTCTAAATAAGATACTCACGGGTAAGAAAACAGATTCACAGCTAGAGCAATTAATAGATTCAAGAATTTATTTAAACGGGAATATATTTAATAGAGCGTTTGGAAATAGTCTTACTAACTCACTACTTTTTATTGATGTTTTACTATTTAGGGCTTATCTCTCTAATAAAGACAGTCTTATAAGACATGCACAATTACTAGAATATGTAACTGTTAATATAGCCTACCAAGCACTAAATTCTAAAGAAACTAGTAAGTCTGATATAAAATTAGTGCAACTATTAGCATCATCTTTAACTTATGTTGATGTAGAAAATGCAAATTTTGAAGATAGCTATTTAGATATCCTAGAAAATAATTTTACTTCATGTGAAAGAAAATACCTATTAGATATTGCATGCTTAACGGTTTGGGAAGATCACTCTCTAGACTACCAAGAATCTAGATTTATTTATAATCTTGGAAACGACTTAAAACATAATAAAAAGCACATTGAAAAAGCATTGAAAAATGTTCAAGATTTCTTTAAGAAAAATCATGAAAAAATACCTTATTTAAAGGATACTAATTTGGCCTCTAAATTCTACGATGGAATGACCAAAAATGTTAGTAAAATAATTCTTAGAAATAGCAAAAGATTAAAAAAAGAATTATCAGAAAGTAAAGAATTAGTTTTACTATTAACAAAATCAACCACCAAAGAATTAAATGAAGATGAACGAAAAAAAATACAAGCACAACTTATCGATATTTTTAAATC
>CAYTRI010000074.1:0-2875 GCA_964440105.1 uncultured Flavobacteriaceae bacterium | reverse complement strand
GAAATGATGTCATTAATATGATTAATGTTCACATAAAACTTTCTACTAACTCTAAAGAAAATTTTTGGCGATAATTCCTCCTCTAAACTTTCTAAGGTAGTATCTAACAAATAATTTCTACTGTCTAAAGTAGCTGCATATGTTCCTTTATTTTCACTATAAAAACATTCAACCTCATCCGCATTTATAATTTTTAGGTGTTGCCCAACCCTAGCTGTAAAACGTTTTTTATATTCCCTTTCAAGTGGGTTTACAAGTAGTTTTTTTATGTCTTCAAAATCGACTGAAATTCGTTCTTTTTCAGGCTTAAAATTTTGGTATTGTTTTACTGCTTTTTCAAGCTCTTCATCATCGATAGGTTTTAGCAAATAATCAATGCTATTTAACTTAAACGCTTGCAGTGCATATTCATCAAATGCTGTGGTAAAAATTATAGCACTTTTAACTTCGATAACATCAAAAATTTCAAATGAAAGTCCATCAGAAAGTTGAATATCTAAAAATATAAGCTCGGGATGTTCATTATTTTGAAACCACTCAATAGATTCTTCAACAGAATGTAGCATTGTTGAAACATTTACATTAAGTTGACTTAATAATCTTCCTAACCTTCTCGCAGCTGGTTTTTCGTCTTCAATGATAATTGCGTTCATTTTATCTTTTTAAGAATTTTAAAGCTATGGTTATTTTTTACTTTCTTCTTTATCTTCCTCAATATACTTTTGAATCTGCTTTTCTTCCCATTTTTTTAGGAAAGGAAATTTATGTCTATATAAAATTAAGGCGTGTGCCACAACCATTAAACCCCAAATTATAAAGTTAATGTGTACCCAATCAAAATAATAGGATTCAGTAGGAAAACCTTTAGGCATCAATGCATTTAGCATTCCGCTTTTGACCAGATATAGTAAAGCATTGACTATAACAAAGATTTTTAAATGATTATAAAATCCTTTTAACTCTTTTACTCTCTTTTGAGCCTTTTGAAAACGGTTTGTAGTCTTTGACTCTTTCTTCATTTTCTTGTAAACTTTTCAGCTTCCTCCCTATCTTTTCTAATAAAGCTTTGAATTTGACGCTCTTCCCATTTTTTAAACGGACTGGATATAAAAACATAAGCTGCATGTATCAACAGAGCTATCCCCCAAATTATAGGAGTACCATATAGGTTCCAGTCTATCCACTCCAAAAACCCTGGATTACCTAAAGCTTCTTTACTCAAAAAAATAAATGTTACTCTTTTAGCAACTAAAAGCAGAAAACTATTAACTACTATATAAACTGTAAGGTGTTTATAAAAATTCTTTAGCACTTTTACTCTTTTCTTTGCCTTTACTAATTGATTTTTTATCACAGAATCTTCACTCATCTTTTTGTAAATTTTTCAGCATCTTCCCTATCTTTCTCTATATATTTTTGAATCTGGCGCTTTTCCCAATCTTTGTTGAAGAAAGGGTTTAGCCTAAATACTTTTAAAGCATGAAAGGATAGTCCAATTCCCCAGAAGAATAAAGTAAAAAAATGTTCTATCTGCCAAAAACCTTGACCATTGTATCCGCTTTGAATAAAAATATTAACTAAAATAAACGAATTGATAACCGTATATATAGATGCATGTATATAAAACCCTTTAATTTCATCTACTCTTTTTTTTGCTCTTGCGTATTTATCTTGATTGCTATTTTCTTTCATAATTACCTCCATTTTTCTTGTCCATCTTGCTTTTCCATGTATTCATTAATCTTTCTTTGCTCCCAATCTTTACTAAAGAAGGGATTAAGGTTAAATGTTCCTATAGCATGTGCAATGATTCCAATACCCCAACCAAAAGCAGCCCATAAGAACCACATATATCTCCATCCGTCTGTAAAGTAGTTTAATGCAGCAAGTCCGCTTATTACTAGCACATAAGAGGTTAGGTGCCCATAGAATTTTTTAAGTTCTTCAACCCGCTCCCTTGCTCTTATGTATTTGTTTTCGTTTCTATTGGTTTCCATTGTGATATTTTTTAATTGACTGGTTGATTTAAAATTACAAATTCCTTAAAAACTGTCCTTTTCTATTAACTCTCTAATTTTTCTCTCCTCCCAGTTTTTACCGAATAAAAGATTAGCTCCAAATAATTTTATCGCTTTTAAGCAAATCCCAAGACTTACACCAAAAACAACCCATAAGAACCAAGGATAAACCCATTCATTAAGATAATAGTTTATAGCTCCAGTTATTATAATTGCTAATAGCCCTCTAAAAACCTGCCCATAGAATTTTTTTAGTTTACTAACTCTATCTTGAGCTTTCATGTATTTTGTTTCGCTTGTATTGAATTCCATCTGTTTTAGTTTTGTCTAGATAATTCTCTAGAGGTTTATACTACTTTTAGTTTCTTAATCACTTAAATTTTATCGCTATTCATCAATTCCTTGATTTTGCGTTCCTCCCAATTTTTACCTAGCAAAGGGTTATAACCAAAAGCGCATACTCCATGAAATAGAAGTCCTAGGCCCCAACCTACAGCGGGGAATATAACCCAAGGGAAATCAGTGGTTAAATAATTGAAATATGCTAAAAGAGGAATAACAATTAGGTACGTAATTAAGTTACTATAAAAGCCTTTAATTTCTTCTACTCTTTCTTTTGCCTTTTTATACTTGTATTCGTTACTATTTTCCATGATAATATATTTAGTTGTGATTAGTTTTAATTACACACCAAATTTCCGAATAGAGATGGAGTTTTAAAAAAGGGAGTGACTCAGTTGTAATTTTTAATGGATGGATTGTAGTTGAAGTATTGGTTTTAGCCCTTCAATACTTCGACCAACTCAGCATAGGCAAGCTCAGTGTGACAGGCTTAGAGCTTAGAGCTTAGAGCTTAG
>CAYTRI010000073.1:0-12266 GCA_964440105.1 uncultured Flavobacteriaceae bacterium | reverse complement strand
TATTACTTATAGAGAAAAACAATATTTTCTGTTGGTCAATCAAATAGGCCCAGTTCAAATTCAAGCTATTTAAGGGTCTTGTTTTTTCAGCTAAAAACTCTGGTGTATTTGGGTTATCATAGGGTCTGCCCGAACCGTAATTATAAGAAACTCCGATT
The DNA here is from genome assembly GCA_964440105.1 of uncultured Flavobacteriaceae bacterium. GTDB lineage: Bacteria > Bacteroidota > Bacteroidia > Flavobacteriales > Flavobacteriaceae > Croceitalea. Next base: position 12,108 of record CAYTRI010000073.1, on the reverse strand, counting down.
TGCGAACGCCAGTCATTCACCCAATATTTGGTAACGAGAGAAAGACTATGTTTCGGAGCAAAATTTGGTGTAGCTCTTTCTGGGAAATCACGAAAATCACGTTCCGTGTTCAAGTAAGAGTACGATGCCCAATAGTCTAGGTTTTTGATGCTTTTATTGTCTCTCCAGAAGATGTCGATTCCTGTAGCGTAACCGTTGCCTAAATTATTGAATTGAGAATTGAATTGTGGCATTTCGGTATCGAATTTTACAAGCTGGTCATAGTCTTTATAAAAGGCCTCCGCACGCAAAGTTTTTCCGTCGGATAAATATTGATAGTTTAATATATAATGCGAAGTCTTTTCAAAGTCAAGGCTCTGGTCAAATCTTAACGACTCAGATAATGGGTTTTGGTAAAAATCACCATATGCCAAAGAGAACTGTCCCTTATCACTTGTTTTATACGCAAGAGCAACTCTTGGAGCAATGTTAGCGTCCTCCAAAAAGCTAGAATACTCACCCCTTACCCCAAGCTTTAATGCAAATTGGTTGCTAAAGAAAATATCAGCTTCGGCAAAACCTGCGCTTAGGTTATCGTAAAATCCAGAATCAAATGAGAAATCATCCGGTGCGCTAAAAGTATCTTCATAATCGGTGATAAAGTGTTCAATTCCGAAATTCAGTTGAAATCGGTTGTTGAAATTCTTCTTTACTTTCAATTTTAGGTGGCCAGCAGTTTCATTGGTTTCTATATTATTGACATCAAACTTGATATTATTTCTATCCGAAGAAATGCTAGCGCCAGCGGTCATCGTCCATTCTTTATCGAAAAAGTGTTTGTATGTGCTATTGGCGTAAAGGTTGTTGTTTTTTAATCGGAAGTTGACAAAATCATCGAAATTGATATCCTCTTGGTCCAAATCTACAATCGCTTGATTGAATCCTGCATAGAACTTGAACATTCCTTTTTCAGTCCTACTTCTAAAAACCGCTTCTCCTGCAATAGATTCAAAAGGTTTATTCCAACGAGCACCCTGATTATTAGAAATTATCCAATAATAGGGAGCCAGATTAGTATATTGTGCATTGAAGCTCAGGGATTTTTTTTCCCAAATCTCGGTGCGCCCCAAACCTGCACCTACGGAAAGTATGCTGACATCCGTTTTTTCTTGGTCAGGTTCATCTATGGTATTCAATAAAAGTACGCTGGATAGTGCTTGTCCGTATTCCGCAGAATAGCCACCTGTACTAAAAGTTATTCCTTTAAAAAGAAAAGGCGAAAGACGGCCACGAGTAGGAATGTTATTTGGGGTAGCATTAAAAAACTGAAACATTCGTAGACCGTCAACAAAGACCTGTGTCTCTCCTGCTCCACCACCTCGGACAAAAAGACGACCATCTTCGCTGACCCTTGATGTACCTGGCAAAGTCTGTAGAGCACCTACGACATCACCCACGGCTCCCGCAGTAGTAACAATATCTAAAGGTTTTAAAACTGAAACTTTAGAATTATCCCCAGCTTCAAATGTACCTGCAGTAAGTGTTACGCCTGTGAGTGTATTTACAGCTTCTAAAAGTTGAATCGTAATATCCTTAAAATAAGATACATCACCCATTTCATAATGTGGGTCATAGGATAACATTGAAACTACTAATGTCTGTGTTCCAGTTTCAGTAGTTTCAAAAGAGAATTTACCATTCTCATCTGTAGAAGAACCATCATAAGTGCCTTCTAAATAAACATTAGCACCTGAAATAGGTTTATTGGATTTGTCTGTAACTGTTCCATTTATTGTTAATTGTGCTGATGAAACACAAACTATTAAGAAACAAATAATAAAAGTGATTTGGTTTTTCATGACTGTTGTTTTGATTGACGATTCAAAAGTCAACAGATACAATCCTTTGAGACAATAAGAATTACCGAACTGTAAGTTTATGCGACTGGGTTGTTACAAATTCTAGTAACTTCGCCGCTTATTAAAAACTATGACCTTTAAAGACCTCGGCCTTGCCGAACCTATTCTAAGAGCCTTAGAAGCAGAAGGATATTCTACACCAACTCCTATTCAATCACAAGCAATACCAATACTTTTAAAAGGAAAAGATTTGTTGGGTGTTGCACAGACAGGTACTGGTAAAACAGCAGCTTTTGGTATTCCAATTTTGCATCATTTATTTCTTGCCAAAAATCAGCAACAAGGTAAAAGAGGAATAAAAGCTTTAGTGGTCACACCTACTCGCGAATTGGCCATACAAATAGGAGAGAGTTTTACGGCATATGGTAGACATACTGGTCTTAGAAACACCGTAATCTTTGGTGGTGTTAAACAAGGTAAGCAAGTAAATACCTTGAGAGGTGGTGTGGATATTTTAATTGCAACTCCTGGAAGGTTACTGGATTTAATGAATCAAGGATTTATATCGCTTCGTGATATTGAATATGCTGTTTTAGATGAGGCTGATCAGATGCTGGATATGGGTTTTATTCATGATATTAAAAAGATAATAGCAAAGCTTCCTCCTAAAAGGCAATCTTTATTCTTTTCTGCAACAATGCCAAAAACCATAGTAGAATTATCTAGAAAAATTTTAGGAAATTTTGAACAGGTAACCATAAAACCACAACAAGCCACTGCTGAAAGAGTAGAACAAGGGGTTTATTTTGTGGCTAAAGCAGATAAACCAAAATTATTAGTGCATTTACTTGAGGGTAAGGCTAAAGATTCTGTTTTAGTTTTCTCCAGAACCAAACATGGTGCCAATAAAATTGTAAAAAAATTAGGACAAGCAGATATTGAAGCTGCTGCAATACATGGCAATAAATCCCAAACTGCTCGCCAAAAGGCATTGGGTGCTTTTAAAGAAGGTAGATTAAAGGTATTAGTAGCAACTGACATTGCTGCTCGTGGTATTGATGTTGAAGAACTTTCATTAGTAATCAATTACGATTTACCCAATGTTCCCGAGACCTATGTGCATAGAATAGGAAGAACAGGAAGAGCTAGTGCTAGCGGAATTGCCATATCTTTTTCTGATGTTGAAGAACGTGCTTATTTAAGAGATATTGAAAAACTAATTAAACAAGAAGTTCCTCGATTACCAGATAATCCATATCAAGACGAATCAAAAGAGACTGAACAACCTAGAAAGCCTAAGAAATCAAATTCTTCAGGAAATAGAAACCGAAACCGAAATAAGAATCGAAATCGTAATAGGTCTGGAAATTCAAATTATAGGGGTAAAAACAACAGAAACCGAAATAATAACAATCGCAACAATTCTACTTCAAACGAATAATGATTATTTATTTTAGTTAAAATGAAAAGACAATTAGTAATCTATGGCAGTGGCCGCCATACGGTTCCATTTTTAAATTACATGGCTCAGCTTACAGGTAAGAAAACACCAAATATGTGTTTTATACCAACCGCTAGTGGAGATGACGAGGGCTATATAGAACGTTTCCATGAGGTATGCAGCAAAATAGATGTAAAACCACATGTATTAAAGGTTTGGATAAATTCCTATGACCAAAAAGAAACCTTTGAAGAAATCATTGACAAAATGGATGCTATTGTCGTCGGTGGTGGAAATACTTTAAATATGCTAGCTATTTGGAAAGCTCAAGGCATTGATGTTTTATTACAAAAAGCATATAACAATGGTACTGTAATGGGTGGTGGTAGTGCTGGCTCATTATGTTGGACCAATGGAGGGACAACAGACTCTAGACCTGCCCAACTAAGCATTGTAAAAGGAATGTCCTTCATCAATAAAAGTCATTGTCCGCATTACAATTCAGAGAAATCCAGAAGACCTCTCTATCATAAAAATATTTTAGAAGGTAATTTAACTGATGGTTATGCCTGTGATGACCGTTCAGCAATTCATTTTATTGATGAAAAAGTGGAAAAATCCATTTCGTTAGATACTGAAAATCATTCGTATTATGTATATCTAATGGATGGTGTAATCCATGAAGATAAATTAAAAGGTAAAGTTATTAGTTAAATACAGACCTCTAGAAAAACTATAGGTTTCTGGTAAACAGACAAGTCAAAAACTAATTTCAGTATCTTTAATACCACATGCATCAATCATCATTAAAAAAAGAAATCCGAAAGCTTCTTGTCATCTATTTTTTTACTTGGCTAGGAGTTTTTTTGCTCGTTACAATAAGGATTTCAAGAGGTAAACGTACATTTTCTGAAGCTTCTAATTTATTTATAGAATTTCTATCTAATTCTAGTTTTATTGTAGCAATTCATATTCTTTTTGTAATACTAGTGCTGTTGTTTTGGATTTTTAGATACTTCATACGATTGTACAAAAAGAAAGGTATTACATCTGCACTTAAACAGTTTACGCTTAGGTTTATTACACCCATACTAATAGTGTTTATTGCCTTTAAAACATTAGTATTTGCAAATTCTAACGAAAACTATTCTTTTGATTGGGTCGAAGGTGCTATGAATACCAAAGGACAATCCAATGATTTTTATGCGGCTGATAATATGCATCGCGGCATGAGCGTTTTTGGATGGGGCAGAAAAGATAGAAAAACTGGAATCGACGCTCTGGTTAAGGCAAATGTTGAATGGGTAGCTGTTATACCTTTTATTGATCAAGAAGACGAAACATCTAAAACGGTTCGTCGCCCTGTTTCTAAAGATGCAGATTGGTTGCCCAGAGATTCCGTATTTATAGCATCTATAGCAGATTTACACGCAAAAGGCCTGCATGTTCAACTAAAACCTCATTTATGGACTTTTAGTGGTTGGCGTGCTAATCTTACTTTTAATTCTGATGAAGAATGGGACACTTGGTTTGATTCTTATGAAAACTACATGCTATACTATGCCCGATTGGCAGAACATACTGGAGTAGAACTATTCTGTGTTGGCACAGAACTAAAAACATCCATAAAAAACCAACCTAAGCGTTGGAAAATACTTATCCAAAAGATAAGAAATGTTTATTCGGGGAAACTTACCTATGCGGCAAATTGGCATGACGAGTATGAGTATATTGATTTTTGGTCCGACCTAGATTTTATAGGTATTCAAGCTTATTTTCCGTTAACAAAAAATGAGAGTCCAGATTTAGAAAGCATAGAGCAAGGTTGGGCTAAACATATTGATAAATTAGAAGAATTACATCAAACCTATCAAAAATCTATTTTGTTTACTGAAGTAGGCTATAGAAGCGATGTAGCAGCTACTATAAAACCATGGGAATGGGATTCAACTTTTAGCGTATTACACAAAAAGAAGTCTGATAGAACACAGCAATTGGCATTTGAAGCATTATTCAAGCAACTTTGGAGTAGGGAATGGTTTGCAGGAGTATATATTTGGCAATGGGACCACAGAAGTACTGAAGATGATGCTGCTACCAACTTAGATTTTTCTCCACGTTTTAAACCTGCAGAAAATATAATAGCAAAATGGTTTGGCAAGCCAGTACAAAAAGAAAAACTAAAATGACAACAATAAATATTATAACACTAATCGCTGTGATTTTATTTGCTCGCCTTGGGGTGCGGTTGTATTCCAAATATCAAGAACTTAAAAAAGAAGAAAAAGAATCTTCTAAAAAAGAGGACTAAATTTATCTAAAAGCAAACCAATGTATATTCCTCATTACTACAAAAACGAAGATTTAAAAGAAGTAAAACAATTCATAAAGAATAATAGCTTTGGAATTCTAATAAACCAAGTAGATGGAAAACCTTGGGCTACCCATATTCCTTTAGAATTAGATATTGATGAAGATGGAAAGGACATTCTAGTAAGTCATATTTCAAAAGCAAATCCGCAATGGAAAGAATTTGAAAAGCAACCAAATGTGTTATGTGTTTTTAATGGCCCTCATTCTTATATCTCTTCATCATGGTATAAAGAAGAGGAAGTACCAACATGGGATTATATCGCAGTACATGTTTATGGAGCTTTAACCATTCTTGATGAAGAAGCAGTTATGCAATCGCTTCATAAATTGGTAACTAAGTATGAAAAAGGATCTAAAAACCCTATTTCTCTTCATAATATGTCTCCAAAGACACTAAAACAAGTTAAAGGCGTTGTTGGGTTTAAAATTGAAATTACAGATATCCAAGCTGCCTATAAGCTTTCTCAGACAAGGCCAGAAGACCATGAATCCATAATTAAACATTTGAATGAAAAAGATGTAACTTCTAAAGAAATTGCTAGACACATAGATAATCATTCTAACTTAAAATAACTGAATCATGTTAAACAGTAAATTTTGGCAAGCATTTTTTGCATTAGCTCCAATCATTATTGGTCTTATTGCAATCTTTGGATACTTCTTTTTTATTTTTTCAATGATTTCAAACATTCAAGAGATTGAAGCTAATGGCGAACCACCTACTGCTATTTTTGCTGGTATGGGTATATTTTTTATAGCAATCCTATTTGTTATTTTGGTTTCTTTAAGCAGTCTAATTTTCTACATCGTACATGCAGTACAAAATCCTAACCTCAAGGAAAACAACTTATTAATTGTTTGGATTTTACTCTTTGTTTTTGTTAGCGGTATTGGTCAATTAATTTATTGGATAGTTGAGATAATAAGTAAACGTAAAAACTTACCTGCTTAGTTAGTGATTACTCCATCGTCAAATAAAATTACTATTGTTCCTTTTGAAGATAAATACACCCGAGCATTCAAAGATTTGAATCAATGGTGGATTGAACAATACTTTAAAATGGAGGAAGCCGACTTTAAGGCTTTGGACAACCCTAAAAGCTATATTCTAGACAAAGGCGGTTATATTGCCGTTGCTACATTAGATAAAGAACCCGTAGGAGTCTGTGCTCTTATAAAGATGGAAAATTCATCTTTTGACTATGAACTCGCAAAAATGGGCGTATCTCCAAAAATTCATGGAAGAGGCATAGGTTATTTATTAGGTAATACAATAATTAAAAAAGCAAAAGAATTGGGTGCTAAAAGTATTTTTTTAGAAACCCACACTTCACTTGAACCCGCGATTCATCTATATAAAAAACTAGGCTTTAAAGAAATTAGCGGTATTACTACTCCATATCAACGATCAGATTATCAAATGGAGCTTAAACTTTAGTTTTTCAATTCAGTCCAAGAAAACGACAACTCGGTAATAATACTTTCTTCTTTGTTCTTAAGCGCCTGATATTTACATCGTATTTAACAATCAAAATATAATAAAATGAAAAATCTAGTACTCGCTTTAGGAATATTTTTAATTGCATTCTCAGCAAAAGCGCAAAAAGAAACAGTAACGGTAAAAGTAATCGTAGACAATGTGTTAAATGATAATGGAACACTATTGGTCTCTTTACACAGCAATGAAACTTTTATGAAAGGACCAGGTGTTATCGACTTACAAGAAGAAGCACTTAAAGGAGCTGTAACATTAACTTTTGAAAATGTAAAACCTGGAACTTACGCAATTATGGTATTACACGACGAAAACAACAACAAACGTATGGATTTTGAGGCTAATGGAATGCCAAAAGAAAGCTATGGAATGTCTGGTAATGTAATGGCCATGGGGCCACCAACTTTTACTGACGCAAAGTTTGAGGTAGCAGCAGAAGATTTAGAATTTACTATTAGATTTTAGTCAAAAATTATTCATTAATCAAAAAAAAGTCCTGATTTAATCAGGACTTTTTATCTTTTATATTTCTTCAGTGAGCCAAGCTTTCATCATCCAAACTATTTTCTCCTGTTCGGTTATAAAGTCACTCATCATAGAATTTGTTCCCTCATCACCTGCCGCATCAGAAGCATCTAGTAAATCGCGTTCCAATAACAGTAGCTCTTTAAGAGAATCCACTATTAAACGTATAGCTTCCACATCTTTAGTGATATTTTTACCTACGGGTACTTTAGAATTTTTGGCATAGTCTTCGTACGTGTGAAATGGCACTCCGCCTAAAGTTAAAATACGTTCTGCAATTTCATCTACCTTTAAATTTGCATCTGTATAAAGCTCTTCGAACTTTACGTGTAAGTCGAAAAAACGTTTTCCTTTTATATTCCAGTGTATTCCCCTTAAATTAAGATAATACTGTTGAAAATTAGATAATAATTTGTTTAAATCATTAGCCAGTACAATTGATTTATCCTGACTTAATCCTATACTATTTAGTTTCATCTATTGAATTTTATAATTGTTACCATAAACTTAATAAATACTTATTACCTTTTTAATAGTTTTTATCAATACTTTTTATATCTTTATTAGCTCACTTAATAAGTAATGACAATTACCCAATTACAATACGTTTTAGCAGTAGCGGAGTATCAAAATTTTACACTAGCTGCGCAGAAAAGCTTTGTCACACAGCCAACACTAAGTATGCAAGTGCAAAAGCTAGAAGATGAGCTAGATGTGCTTCTTTTTGATCGTAGCAAAAAGCCTATATCAATTACAGAAGTAGGAAAAAAAATAGTAGCTCAAGCAAAAAATATTGTTGCCGAAGCCGACCGCATTAAAGATATTGTTGATCAAGACAAAGGCTTTATTGGTGGTGATTTTATTTTAGGAATAATCCCAACAGTAATGCCCACTTTATTACCAATGTTTCTCCCCACTTTTATTAAGAAATACCCAAAAGTAAATTTGATAATTAAGGAACAAGCAACCGATACTTTAATAAGAAACATTCAAGATGGACATATAGATGCTGCCATAGCAGCTACCCCACTCGAAATAGAATTTATTAAGGAACGTCCTCTTTATTACGAACCTTTTGTGGGTTATGTTCCACCTAATCATCGTCTTTCGGCCTCTAAGGAATTAGCTACTGATGATTTAGAAATAAATGATGTGTTACTACTCCAAGACGGGCATTGCTTTAGAGATGGTGTTATAAATCTGTGTAAATCCCCAAAAAATAAGACTACAGATCATTTTCAAATAGAAAGTGGAAGTTTTGAGACTTTAGTAAATCTCTCAAATGAAGGTATGGGCATGACATTATTACCTTATTTAAATACGCTAGAGCTAGATGATAAAAAGAAAGAGAACTTAAAACATTTTAAAAAGCCTTCTCCAGCAAGAGAGATTAGTTTAATTTACCATAAAAGTGAATTAAAAATACAGATAACAGAGGCTTTAAATGATGTCATTTCTTCTATTGTGCGCGGTGCGATTACTTTTCAAGACGTAAATATTATAAGTCCGCTTAACAAATAAGGTTATTAGTTGATACGCCTGTAGCGAAAGGAGCATTCTTCTATACAACCAACAAAGCCTATAATAATTTTACCATCCTTTATAAGGCCAGTAAAGTTATTTGTTCCTGAAAAGGTTATTGAAATTTTATTTTCTTCTACCCTATAGATTCCTGTTCCATTATTTTCGGAATTACTTTGTTCTAAGAAACTATTGGGTTTAAATTCAAGAATGGTACCATTATCTACATTAGACCAATCAACTGGACCCCCAGGACTTATCTTAGTTGCTTCTAGCTGCCATTTTCCTATGAGATTAACACCGGAAAGCTCCGTTGCTGTGAGTTCATCATCAGAACAACCTAAACTAAATAGTATAAAAAAAAGAAAAACGTATTTCATCACATCTTTTTTTAAAGAAGCAAAAATTAAAAAAGGTTGCGCTATTTAACTAAAAAACCACCTTCTCAGGTGGCTTTATTTATGCTTTTAGTAATAATAAACTTTGATGTAATTCTGGTTTGTCGTCAATAAATTGCTTTAGCCAGACTTTTAATTCCTCAATTTCCTGTGGTAATAATACAGAAATCGCTTTTTTCACTTCTTTTGCGAATAATCTCGCGTCAAAACTTACCTTTTGCAAGACAGTCTTGGTGTATTCCAACATAGCTCTAGCCATAATGTAAAAAATGAATATTTTAGGTTATACAGGTTGTTTACTAAGTTACCTATAAAAGGTATATATTGAAATACTATAACAGTTAAAAATTGGATAAATTGTTGTTAAAATCGATAAAACACATTTTGCAAGATGTTTTAAACCAGTATGTTATGTTAAAAAAAAGTAGTGTTACATGCATTATTTTTCTATTTCTTGGATGTTCTGCTTCTAGGTTTAAACAAGTACAATCCAAATTTGAAGGCGATGGATATAAAAATCAGTTTACTGGTTTGCTAGTTGTAGATACTAAAACAAAAGACACTATTATATCCAAAAACTCAGCCAAATATTTTATTCCAGCAAGTACTACTAAGCTTTTTACTTTTTACACCGCCAACAAACTCCTTGGAGCAAGATTACCAAGCTTAAAATATTCAGAACGTAGAGACTCAATCTACATAGAAGGTACAGGAGACCCATCTTGGTTACATCCGTATTTTAAAGATAGTATGGCTATAGAATTCTTGAGAAAAACTAAAAAAACTATTGTTTTAGATTTAGATAATTTTAGCGATAAAAAATTTAGACCTGGTTGGGCATGGGAAGACTATCAATATTATTTCTCACCAGAATTAGGCCCAATCCCTTTTTATGGAAACGTAGTTACTATACACGAATCGGGTTCTTTGAAAGTATCACCTACAAATTTTACTAATTCAATAACAAGAGGTAAAGCAAATGAGTTAAGGAAATTTGATAAAAACGAATTTCAAATCCCCAAAACCTTAAACGACACTTTAGAAATTCCTTTTGTAACAAGTCACGAGTTAACTAAAAAATTCATTGAGCAAAAACTAGATAAGAAAGTAGTGCTTGCAAAAAGCCCGCATCATAATCTTAATAAAATACTATACGGGATTCCTACAGATTCCATTTATAAAAGAATTTTATTTGATAGTGATAATTTCTTAGCAGAGCAATTAATGCTAGTTGTCTCTTCTACCCTATCAGATACACTAAGTTTTGATGCCGCAAAGAATTACATTTTAGAAAATGACCTGTCAGATATAAAACAACAGCCCAGATGGGTAGATGGTTCTGGCCTTTCTAGATACAATCTCTTTACACCAGAATCTATGGTTGTAGTCTTGCAAAAACTTTATAGTGAAGTAGATAAACATCGGTTATTTAAATTGCTCCCTGCTTGGAATACTAATGGTACCATACAAAAACCTAAACCAGTAGATGCACCGTTTATTTTTGCTAAATCTGGCTCAATGGGTAACACCTATAATTTAAGTGGCTATTTAAAAACTAAGTCTGGAAAAATGTTGGTTTTTAGTTTTATGAATAACCATCATATGAGACCATCAAAAGAAGTTAGGCAAAACATGTATAATACACTCCTACAGATTCATGATAATTATTAAAATAGTCCTGTATTCTGGGCATATTGTAATAGCATAATTGTTTTTGCGTCATTTATTTTACCAGATTTCATCTTCTCCAGTGCTTTACTAAAAGGCATTTCCAAAACTTCAATATTCTCAGTTTCATGTTCTGCTCCTCCTCCCTCACTAACTTTCATTTTTTCTTCATAAGCTCCAATAAACAAGTAAAGAATTTCAGTAACCGAACCGGGCGACATAAACGTTTCAAAAACACGTTCTACATTATCAATCTTGTAACCCGTTTCTTCCTCAGTTTCTTTTCTAATACAATCCTCAGGGTTATCTCCGTCTAAAAGTCCAGCACAAACCTCTATCATCATTCCATCATCATTACCATTTATATAAGTGGGCATTCTAAACTGTCGCGTTAAAACAACCGTTTCTTTTTCTTTGTTGTACAATAGAATACCAGCCCCATTGCCACGGTCATAAGCTTCGCGCTGTTGGGTTTCCCAACTACCATCGTTCTTTTGATAATCGAAAGTGAATTTATTTAAAGTGTACCAGTTATCCGATAACAACTCTTTCTTAATGTTCTTAATATTCTTATTTTTCAAAAGGGAGTGCTATTTAGTTAAACAGTTATTGCATTATTCAAATACCTTCTAAAAGGAAGCATTTCTTTATAGACTTTAATTACCTTTTGCTCAAACATAGTTCCTAAAACTTCCCTCGTAGAAAACTCCATTGCTACCGCAAATGTTTTATTTCGTAACAAGTCTATATGTGGGTGGTCATTGAAGAATCCCTTAGGCGAGTTTGTCAATTTCACATCTTCATAGAGTCCTCCAAAAGTTTCCTTAAATGACTTCTTGCTTAAAATTT
>CAYTRI010000072.1:0-12428 GCA_964440105.1 uncultured Flavobacteriaceae bacterium | reverse complement strand
ACCATAAAAATTGGTTTTCCTATTATTTCTTCTTTGGAGTATCCCAACTTTTCACAAAGTGTCTCATTGCACTTCACTATACTTGCATCATCTGGATTTACACTCACATACATTTCATTGGCATGTTCGTATAGATAACGGTATAGCTGTTCACTCTCCCTAAGCTCTTCTTGGCTTTTTTGGAGAATTTTTGTTTGCTCCTTTAAGGCTACTTGTGCGTTCTTATAGTCTGTAACATCAGTCCAGCTAGAGCGATAATACTGAATATTCCCTTTTTCATCAGTTGCTGCCGAGACATTAAGAATTACGTCTATTTTTTCTCCTTTTTTAGTACGTAATGATCTATCTACACCCCCAAGTCGCTTTGTTTCTTCAAATGATGTAAAAGATTTTCTTGCTTCTGAATGACAATCTGGATGATATATAAAATACATACTCTGTCCTATAATCTCATCTTTGGAAAACCCTGTCTTATCACAAAGTGTCTCATTGCATGTAATTATGGTTGCATCTTTAGGGTCTATACTTACGTACATTTCGTTAGCATTTTCATAAAGATATCGGTATAACTGCTCACTTTCTTTTAACTCTTCTTTACTTTTATTAAGCTCTTTAGTACGGTTAAGAACTTTATCTTCTAACGTATCTAATGTATCCTGTATACCATCGTAACCACGTTTTGCAGCGGTTACCAGAGTTACACAAACCCAAACCACTATAAATGAGATTATAGCATTTACTCCTTCTAAACCTGTTCCAGAAATTGATTTGGGTGACTCAACAATACCAATAATCATAAGAATAGTACATATCATACCAGTATATACAGAAGCATACCTGCCTGGTAATAACCAACTATATAGAATAACAATAGTGTACACAGAACCAAATGCTATAGTTAGGGGCACATTGGTGTCTATAATAAAAATGATTAAAGCAAAGAAAACAGCAACTAAATACAAAACTATTGCCTGGATGTACTTAGGAGTAGAACTAATGGTTGACACTAAAATTATTTTAAATTAGAAAGTTGCATCTTCAGTTCAGAGATTATGCGATTTTTTTCTTTAAGCTCAGTTTCTAATTCACCCACTTTATTAGTGTCTTTTGAACCTAAAATTGGTGCTTTGTAATCTAACAATTTTGGTAAATCCCTAATCAAAGCAAAAACAGTAGCAAAACTGATTATTGCCGTCATAAATCGTAGTAAAGCACCTAGACGGTAAGCAGGCCACCAAAAAATAATAGCATCTAAAATATGAGTCGTTCCACAAAAAATAATAAATGCGGCAAAAAGCCAAAATACTGGAAGAAAAGGCACATTTGGTCTTTTTTGAACAAACCAAATAATAACTACCGGAATAATAAAATAAGCCAACCAAATAGCAACATCACTACCTATATAAAGCCATCCATGAAAATCACTCCATTTTCCACAAACCCACCTAGCAGGCCAATCTGAAGTATCTAATAGTTTTTGAAAAAACTCCCCAATTTCAGTCATAATAGTACTTTTATAATTTTAGCACATACTAAAACTACAAGGTTTATAAATTATTACAACGATAATAGTAGGAAAATTATTATAGTTTATTTTACTATCAATCTATTCATTTTGAAAGTATAAACTCTACACGTCTGTTCTTTTGCCTGCCAAACTCAGTATTATTATTAGAAATAGGTTTAGAACTTCCATGGGCAATTAGGCTAACACGTTCAATATTTAATCCTAGCTTAACCAAGTATTTGGAGATTGATTTAGCTCTATCTAAGGATAACTTGTTATTATATGCTTTAGAGCCTTTATCATCAGTATGTCCTATGATTGTAATGTTTATTTCAGGATTCTCTTTAAGAAAATTGTATAGCTCTTGAATTGCGTCTTTTGCTATTTTATTTAATTGAAATACATCAAAATCGAATAATATATTTTCAAATTCGTGTACTGTTTCTAATTCAAATTCCTTCTCTGACCCTGCACCTTCTATAACTAAGGAGACCATATCAATATAATAATAAGCACCTTTTTTTGTCTCTTTTCGCTTTGTCTGAACTTTTCTAGTAAACTTATTATCTCTAAGATTACCTAATAGCAAATAGCGCTCATAGCCTTTGGCAGTAAAAGAAGTAGTAACTTTTAACCAATCCGTTTTATCTTCATGAAACTTAGGGTGGTTTATTTCAAAAAAGTGAAATTTATTTCCTTTTTCACTATAAAGCCTTCCTTTAGAAAGTTCTTTCTTAGTAGTTATTAAAATCTGCTTATATGAACATACAACACCAAAATCTTTTACTGCAAAATCTGAACCCTCTGCTAAACTTATATAGAAACTTAATAGGTATTTTTTGTTAGGTCGTAGCTTATTCTTCAATTCCACCTGAATATATTCTCTATAGTCACCTGGAGCATAAAAATAAAGTCCAGAATATGCATTGCCATCCTTTGGGTGTTGAATCCCATTAAAATTTTCAGGAGCACTCATAACAGTACTACATGTATTAAAATAGTCTGTTGATCCTCCTGTTGGTGTAGACCATGAGGTAACATGTTCATTAAATGTCCCTAAAGTGTTTGGGCACTCAAGATAATCTTCAAAACTTGGGTTTTTGACTAGGTTTTGAGAAAAAATTACCCCATAGAAATTAAATAAAAAACAAATTGTTATGAGATTAAGAACCACTTTCATGCAGTTCTAAATTAGTGAATTTGTAATGTTTACAAAGTATTATCGAAATTTTAGGTTCCTGCTTACGCAGAAACTAGAAATCAAATTTATAAGATACCCCAGCTAAAGCTTGAAATCCTTGAACCTGAAAATTACTCCAACGTTGGTAATTATTGTTTGCAATATTAGATGCTTTTGCAAAAACAGAAAGTTGCTCGTTAAAACGATACCCTAAGTGTGCATTTGCATCAAAAAAGCTATCTAAAGTAACTATGGTTGAGGGAAATAGATTAGCTGGTGTGTTGGGTTGGGCAGTAGCAACTAAATCTTCTCGCTCTCCAACAAAGAATAGGTTTGCACCCATAAACCACTTATCTGAAATTTGATAGTCCATAAACAAAGAACCTTTCATATCTGGCAAGTTCCATGCTGGGTTATCGGTTTCAGTGGTGTAACTATAGACCTCAGCATTTAGTCCTAGTGTAAAATTTCTATTTACATCTATGTTCAATTCGCCAAAAATACCTAGTGTTCTAACATCATCATAAAATACCTGAAAAGAGTTCCCAAAATTGTATCCTTTTTCATCCCCGCGCACAGCATTTTCAGGATTAAGCAAAAACAAAGGTTTTCTATTTTCAGCTGTGTAAGATCCTTTAATATTATAACCAACATTAGCAAAAAGCTGTCCTTTTAAACCTGCATAAGCTTCATACTGGCGGTCTGTAGGCTGAATACTAAGTGTTGGAGAAACATATGGATTATCATTTACAAAATCAAAATATGAGTTTTGTTCTAATTGCCCTTCTAGCCCTCCATAAGCTATTACTTTTTCCTCCAAAAGACGATATGATGCTGTTATTGCTGGATAGATATAAAAATTACCGGCACTGTTTTCTAAATCCATTCCATAAACAAAATTGGCACCAAGATTTACAGTCAAATCATCTCGCAATATCAGTAAACTTGGATTAACGGACACTTGAAATAGTCCATAATTAATTTCTGCTGTATTCTCTGTATTATTTAAACTGGCATTCTTAAAATTACCCCCAACATAATCTAACTTGGTATTTATAGTTACCAATTCTTCTGTAATAGGTAATTCTATTGAAGGTTCTAGCACTACTCTATTTTCGCCAGATTCAACAGCATCCCAGAATCTTCTCACCAAAATTTTACCGCTTTTAAAGAAAGAATCTTCTAAATTTAGGTGTGCTTTGGCTTGTGCGTTAAAATAGTTTTGTCGCTCATCTATAGTCTCAACTTGTGGCTCGGTAAAAGTGCCTCTTTCTATACCGTACCAATTATACAACTGATGCTGTAAGCCAATGCTAGCACCCCAATCCATATCTCGATCTTTCTTGGCATAAGAAACATCAAACTTTGTATCATAAAAATCTGTTTCTAATGGCGTGGTATCTATATTACCTCTTGACGAATGATGACTCAACCCAAAATCCAATAAATCCTCACCTCTATTAAACTCTCTACTAGTATAAAAATCTACTAAAGCATTATTAAAATTACCTAATCCTACAGATGCGTATGAATTATACAATGTTGGTGGTGGAGTTTTCTCTACTCTTGACGCTTTCCCTTTTGCAGGTGTAAATGTTGAAGCAACAGGCACTGAGAAAATACTATACGAAATCTTCTTTTTTTGAAGTACAATAGAATCATTTAAACTAGGTACTGACTTAATCTTAAAGGCATCCGAGACGGTGGGCGTATATGGTTTTACCACAGTAACCGTCTCAGTACCAATATCGTCAGTTTCTTGGGCCTGAACCGCCCCAAAAAGGCTCAAAACAATGATGGAAAATATTATGTGCGACTTAGACATTTTAATTTTTTTAGTTCTCGTTTGGATTGACTGATGAATTGATTTCTGCTTCTCTTGATTTTATTAATGCTAATTCTCCTTTTGCTTCTGCCACAATATCATTGAACTCTGCAAAATTTTCAATTACACTTTCTAAAATGTATGTAGCTTGAAAAGCATCTCCTAAAGCGTAAAAGTTTTTAGCCATTAACACTAAACCCTTTCCGCCCCATTCTTTATAAGATGCGTAGTCTTTAGCTAGTTTTTGAACGGAAGTGTTTGAAGCTTCAAAATCTTGATTTTTATTTTTAAAATAGGCATCATAATACCAAGCTTCAGCAGCAGTTTCTCCACTAGCAATTTTCTTGACTTCAGCAAATGCAGTTTCAGCCCTTTGTTCATCTCCCGTTTCTATAGCAGAACGAGCAATCATAATTTGAGCATCACTCTTAATACGATTGTCAATTTTAGGGGCGGACAAGACTTTCTCGGCATATGCTAGTGTCTGCTCATAATTCTTTTGACCATAATAGCCTTTCATTAAGTTAGATTGTGCAAAAGTCCTGTTTTGGCTAATCTCAGCAATAGTTTCGAGTTGTTGCAAATAAGGTATTGCGCTTTGGTAGTCTTCTCTACCAACATAAATTTCGCAAACCCTTGTAAGTGCCTGTTCTGTATATTCTCCTGTGCCGCTTTCACTTACTATTTTAAATTTTGAAAGCGCTTTTTCCTTATCTCCTTTAGAAAAATAGAGTTGTGCTAGATTAAAGTTCGCTTTAATAGCTTCCAATCCATTAGGAAATTCTCTTAAGTAATCCTCATAAGACTTAATTGCTGCATCTGTATTCCCTTGTGCATATTTTCGCTCAGCTGCTTCAAAACTAGCGGCGTCTAATTCTGTATCTGTTACCTCAACAAAATCAAGATTTCTAACCCAAGCTGCATATTCGCTAACTCTACCCAAATCTACATACACCAATTTAGCTGTAGCTACTGCTTGTTTAGCCTCAGGAGTATTTGGGTACTCCGAAACAACTCCTCTCAACTTTGTTAAGGCTTGCTCATTTCTATTTGCATTATAATGTATTAAACCCTGTCGCAGCAATGCCCTTGGGGCGAATTTACTCTTACTAAATTGATCTATTAATTTATCATAAGTGGCTAATCCCTCAGTTTCCCTATTTGTTTTTACATAGGTATTCCCAAGTTCAAAAAGTGCATCATCCCTTAAGTATGATTTAGGATAACGATTAAGAAATTTATTTAAATCGTCTATTTCATCTGAATTATTTCCTAGAAATCCGTTACATATTGCTTTCTGAAATGCTGCATAATCACGTTCTGGACCATTTCGTTTTGAAGCTTCATCATAAGCAGCAATCGCTGCCTTATAGTTGCTACTTACAAAATAACTATCTCCAAGCCTTAAATAGGCATCATTACGAAGTTCTTCATCACTGTCACCATTAGTTATATTTTTAAAATAGGTGGCCGCATTTTTATAATCCTTTATCTTAAAATAACTGTACCCAAGATTATAATCTATGCGACCATACTCTTCTAGGTTTTGAGCATTCGTGTTTTTCTTAAACTGATTAAACCCAACAAGAGCATCATCAAATTGGTTTAGGCGATAAGCAGATTCTGCTTTCCAGTATTGAGAGCGAGCTTCATAAACAGGATTTTCAGATTTTTTAAGTGATTTTGAGAAACGTTCTAAAGCTTCATCAAACTTATTATCTATAAAGAGTTCAACACCACTATAAAAGGCTACCTTTTGGTAGGTTTCATCGCTTGCGTAGCTAGAATTTTTCTCTAGTAATTGCATTGCTCCATCAAAATTTTTTGAGGTAATATATGAATCAACTAGTAATTCTTGCAGTTCTTCTTGGTACTCGTCTTTTGGGTATTTTTCCAAATAAGTAGTCATTACCTGCGGAACAGGCTCATATGCATTACCTATTTCATAACTTAAACGGGCGTAATTTAATAGCGCATCTTTCTCTATTTCTTCATTAAAATCCATCTGCGATGCATTTCTAAAAGCGTTTAATGCTTCAGGCTTTTTATCTAGTTTTAAATAACATTCTGCTAAATGGTAGTAGGCGTTTTGTGCAACACTATTATCGCCTCCAATAATTTTATTGAATTGCCCAATTGCAGATTCAAAATCTCCCTGTTTATAATAACTGTAACCTAAGAGATAATAGTCTGTGTTATTAAAACGACCTCGTTTGCCTTTATACTTTTTTAAGTACGGAACTGCTTCACTATACTGTTTTAAGTTAAAATAACTTTCGCCAATTATCTTATTCAATTCAGAAACTTCACGTCTATCAGATTTTGGCAATTGCTTTTTTGCCATTTCAATAGCTTTATCAAAATTTCCAAGTTTAAAATTTAAATCTGCTTGATAATAAGAAAGCTTTTCTTCTAGAAGCTTAGGGTCTGTTATTTTATCAAATCGTTCATTGGCTTCATCATAGTCATCCTGCTCGTAAGCAATATACCCTAAATAGTATTTTGCTTGAGAACCATATTTTGGTGAATTACTCACTCTACTCAAATAACGTTCAGCCTCTTTCGGCTTTTTAGATGCATAAAGGGAATATCCGTTATTAAAATTAAAACGCTCTTCGTCATTTTTAGACATGGCCGCTTTGTCTACCTTCTTATACCATTTTAGTGCATAGGGATATTTACCTGTTTCAAAATAATAATCTGCAACATCCATAAATGCAGAATTTCTTTTGGTAGATGTTGGGTAACGTTCTACAAAATCTTCCATTAATTTATCTGCTCCACGTTGATTTAAGCGAATAGCAGCGTTTGCAGCGTAATAGCTACTATTGGCTTCCGTCTCGTAATCATTTGTGGTGGATTTTACTTTTTCGAACAATGACTGTGCTGCCTGATATTGTTGATTATTATACAATGCCAAAGCATCTTGAAATTGCTTCTGTTCGTGTGAGTAAATTTTGGTTTCCTGTGCTGTTCCCAAAAGGGTAAATCCTAAGAAAATTAGGAATAGAAATGAAGTGGTTCTCCGATTCATAGTGTTCTACGCTGTTCTCGATTGATGATACCATAACGTCAAAATCTGCGCCAAAGTATGTTTAAAGGTTTTCAAAATTTAACATTCATAGTATTTTTAGAACTTCGTACCTTTATTTTCTTAAACAGTTCAAATGCCCGAAACTATACTAAAATTACAGGACGTTGCCATTTTTCAGAATGAAAATCTTATTCTAAACAATGTAACACTTGAAGTAAAAAAAGGAGATTTTGTTTATGTTATTGGAAAAACAGGAAGTGGAAAAAGTAGTTTTATGAAAACACTTTACGGGGATTTACCACTCAAAGAAGGCTATGGAAGCGTTGTAGATTTCAACTTAAAATCCTTAAAAGAAAAGCAGATTCCGTTTCTAAGAAGAAAGTTAGGTATTGTTTTTCAGGATTTTAAACTATTATCAGATCGCAACATTAATAACAATCTAAAATTTGTTCTAAAAGCTACTGGATGGACAGATGCTTCTAAAATGGATGCAAAAATTGAAGAAGTTTTAGATAAAGTTGGCATGAAAACAAAAGGCTTTAAATTCCCACACGAGCTTTCTGGTGGTGAACAACAACGTATTGCTATTGCTAGAGCTTTGCTAAACGACCCTGAGCTAATTCTCGCTGATGAGCCTACAGGAAACTTGGACCCACAAACAAGTGTTGAAGTTATGCGAGTTCTTCAAGAAATTAATGAAAGTGGGCGTACTATAATTATGGCAACACATGATTACGCGTTAATTCTAAAATATCCGCACAAGACTATTAAATGTGATAGTAGTAAAATGTTTGAGGTAATACAAAAAGCAGTTTAAATAGTCTAAAGAAAGATTTTTGTTTCTTTGCGACATAAAATTTTTATCCTAAATATGGAAATTCTTGGTATTGATGTTGGTGGATCCGGCATGAAAGGGGCGCTAGTTAATATAGAAACTGGTAAAATGACAACAAAAAGACATCGCATTCCTACTCCAAAAACAAGAACGCCAGAAGCAATGGCAGGTGTAATCTCCCAGCTTGTTGAACATTTTAACTACTCAGGTCCTGTAGGTTGTGGATTTCCAACAGTTATAAAAAAAGGCATCTGCAAATCTCCAGGTAATCTTCATGAATCTTGGCTAGGTGTAGATGTAGATAAACTTTTTGAAGATGCTACAGGACAACAATTTTCTGTAATTAATGATGCTGATGCTGCTGGATATGCCGTTATGAATTATGGTATTGGCAAAGGCTTAGAAGGTTTAGTTTTAATTATCACTATTGGAACTGGACTCGGTAGTGGTGCTTTCTTTAACGGAGAACTAATACCTAATTTTGAATTGGGACAAATTCCTTACAAAAAATATAAAAAGATTGAAACTTGGGCAGCAGGATCAGCTATTGACAGGGAAGGACTTTCTTATCAAAAATGGTCAAAGCGATTTAATAAGTTTTTAAATATTGTCGACCTCATAGTTTCCCCGGATCATATTATTCTTGGAGGTGGCGCATCTAAAGACTGGGAACAATACAGAGAATACATAGATGTAGACACACCTGTGATACCTGCGCAACTCCAAAACCATGCTGGTATTATTGGAGCTGCGATGGCAGGTTCTAAAATAAAAGTATACTAGCTAAGTAATTTTATTACGCTTGCGGTCTACCTCTTTTAGAAAAATCTTTCTAAGTCTTAAATGTGACGGTGTAACTTCTACATATTCATCTTTCTGAATATATTCCAAGGCCTCTTCCAATGAGAACTTAATAGCAGGTACAATTTTGGCTTTATCGTCTGCACCTGATGAACGAACGTTAGATAACTTTTTAGTCTTAGTTACGTTAACCGTCATATCATCCGCGCGAGAGTTCTCTCCAATTACTTGTCCTTCATAGATATCTTCTCCTGGGTCAATAAAAAACTTTCCACGGTCTTGCAATTTATCTATTGAATAAGGAATAGCAGAGCCATTCTCCATTGATACTAAAGAACCATTATTACGTTGTGCTATTTCTCCCTTTAGTGGTTGGTATTCTAAAAAGCGGTGTGCCATAATAGCCTCACCAGCTGTAGCTGTTAACAATTGATTACGCAAACCAATAATACCTCTAGACGGTATAATGAATTCACATAACATACGAGAACCTTTCGCTTCCATACTGGTCATCTCCCCTTTACGGATAGAAACCATTTCAACAGCCTTACCAGAAACTTCTTCGGGCAAATCAATAGTTAAATGCTCTACTGGCTCACATTTTTTACCATCAATCTCTTTAATAATAACTTGAGGTTGGCCAATTTGCAACTCGTAACCTTCACGACGCATTGTTTCGATTAAAACCGAAAGATGCAATACTCCTCTACCAAATACCATGAACTTATCCGCACTATCAGTTTCTTCAACTCTAAGTGCCAAGTTTTTTTCTAGTTCTTTTTCTAGACGTTCTTTAATATGACGAGAAGTAACAAATTTACCATCTTTACCAAAGAATGGGCTGTCGTTAATAGTAAACAACATACTCATAGTAGGTTCATCTATTGCAATAGTTTTTAATTTTTCAGGATTTTCGATATCCGCAACGGTATCTCCAATTTCAAAACCTTCTACACCAACTAAAGCACAGATATCTCCAGTTTTAACTTCAGTTACTTTTTGTCTTCCTAAACCTTCAAATACAAAAAGCTCTTTAATTTTTGATTTTACTACACTTCCATCTCTTTTTACTAAAGAAATTTGCTGTCCTTCTTTTAAAGACCCTCTAGTTAATCTACCTATTGCAATACGACCAGTAAATGATGAAAAATCTAAAGAGGTAATCAACATTTGAGTATTCCCCTCTGTTGGTTTAAATTCTGGAACATGCTCAATAACCATATCCAATAAAGGTTCTATGTTATCTGTTGGTTTCTCCCAATCCTCACTCATCCAATTCTGCTTTGCAGAACCATAAACTGTAGGGAAATCTAGTTGCCATTCTTCAGCACCTAGTTCAAACATTAAATCAAAAACCTTTTCATGTACTTCTTCTGGAGTACAGTTTTCTTTATCTACTTTATTGATAACAACACACGGCTTAAGGCCTAAATCAATTGCTTTTTGCAATACAAATCGCGTTTGTGGCATGGGTCCTTCAAAGGCATCAACCAATAGTAAAACCCCATCGGCCATGTTTAAAACACGCTCCACTTCACCGCCAAAATCGGCGTGACCAGGGGTATCAATAATATTAATCTTAGTTTCTTTATAAACAACAGAAACGTTTTTAGAAACAATGGTAATACCGCGCTCACGTTCTAAATCGTTATTATCTAAAATTAAATCGCCTTTGTTTTCATTCTCACGAAACAGTTGACAATGAAACATAATCTTGTCTACCAGTGTGGTTTTACCGTGGTCAACGTGAGCAATAATGGCAATATTCTTAATTTTAGACATAACCCTTGTTTTTGAGCGTGCAAAGATACTGTGATTTATCTATGCTACAACACAAACAAATGTTATTTTTATCTTATTGAAAATGAATGCTTTTCGATTTTCGTTTTGTTAACACCCAACCAAATTTTAAATTTAAAATAGGACCGTAGCCCGAAGGGATACCATCTCCTAAATAATAACCTAAACCAGAAGAAATATCAAAACTGAATCCCTTTTTATAGGTGCGTTGTATTCCATAGATTAATCCATAATAACCAATATTAAAATCCTTTGGACCATCAATATCAGTACTAATTCTAAGTTGAGAAAAGAAAATAGAACGTGCTGCTCCAATATAATTACCTGAATTACCTCCAATAATTTTATCGTTTTTAATCCGTCTATCTAAATTATAATAGTAGCGGTATTGTGCATTAATACCTAAACCAAAAGTATAACCTTCATTATAATAGGTTCCACCTAAACCTACCCCTCCAAGAATTGTTTGGTTTTTAAAAAGACCAAGCTCAAAATCAAAACCAGGACTTAATAAATTGAGACGAAATAGGGTGTTTTCTACTATTTTGGGTTTTGGACCTTTTTCTTGATAAAGTTGTGAATAGGAAACACTAAGAAAAAGCAGCATTGCATTTACGCAAAGGAATTTTTTCATGGCTTGGTAGTTTAGTTATCTCAAACATAAATCAATGACAAAACTTCTAGCTAATTTTTAAATAAAAATTATGAGTTAAATTTTTTATAAATACCTCTACTATTTACCCACACACCATCGCTTTTCACTAACAATCCAGCCTATGCTTAAATTTACTACAGGCTGAACACTTCCTTTAAAAGGACCTACATAATATCCAGCACCAGCATCAATAGAGAAACTTAAACCTGAGTTATAGCTTCGCTGTATACCATAAACTAGACCAGCATAACCATGAACACCATCAATAATTTCATTGTTTATTACTCGAGAATCTGGAGAAAAGATAGCTGCCGAAGGAGCAATGTAGTTTCCAGAATTTCCATAAATCTGCCTACCCCTTCTATCGCGACCATTAAAATTATGGTAATATCTATTTTGGACTGTTATTGCAGGAAAGAAATCATAATCCTCGATAGGAGTTTCGGAAGCTGGCTCAATAGCAGCTTGCCAAGCAACTCTAAAATCTAAAGTACTATTTACGCCCAAAGCCATTTCGTACTCAACTCCAGGGTTGAACAAGTTTATTTTTAACTGCCTTATTTCACAATTCTTCCCGTATTGAGCACTAGTGAAAATAGTGAATAACAAAAAAGCTAATGAAGTGATTTTTTGCATAGTAGGTAAATTTGGGTAGTATAGTAACAGATACTTTTTCAAAATAGTATTTTTGCCAAAAACATATACTCATGCAATTAAGTCTCATTCCTCAGTTAAGACATACAAATAGTGACAACTTTTTTCTCTTAGCTGGTCCCTGCGCTATAGAGGGA
>CAYTRI010000071.1:6779-12570 GCA_964440105.1 uncultured Flavobacteriaceae bacterium | reverse complement strand
GCTGAGAAGTTATCTAAATACGGCATTAAAATTATAGGAACTAGTTTCGAATCTTTAGATTTAGCTGAAGACCGTGGTAGTTTCTCAACTTTACTTAAAGAAAACAATATTCCTTATCCAGAATTTGGTGTTGCAGAAAGCGCAGACGATGCTTTAAAACTTGCAGATGAACTCGGATTCCCACTTTTAGTTAGGCCTTCTTATGTTTTAGGTGGACAGGGAATGAAGATTGTCATTAACAATGAAGAGTTAGAAGCCCATGTTGTTGATTTATTACGAAGTATTCCTAATAACAAATTGTTGCTAGACCATTATTTAGATGGTGCTATTGAAGCAGAAGCAGATGCTATTTGTGATGGAGAAGATGTTTACATCATTGGTATTATGGAGCATATAGAACCTTGTGGTATTCACTCAGGAGATTCTAACGCCACCTTACCTCCTTTTAATTTAGGTGAGTTTGTAATGCAACAAATAAAGGATCATACCAAGAAGATTGCATTGGCACTTAATACGGTAGGCCTTATAAATATTCAGTTTGCAGTAAAGGATGATACCGTTTATATTATTGAGGCGAATCCAAGGGCTTCACGTACTGTACCATTTATTGCTAAGGCATATAAAGAGCCATATGTTAACTATGCAACCAAAGTAATGTTAGGAGAGAAAAAAGTGAAAGATTTTGATTTTAATCCTCAATTAGAAGGTTACGCGATAAAACAACCAGTTTTCTCTTTCAATAAATTTCCAAATGTGAATAAGAACCTAGGACCAGAAATGAAGAGTACAGGAGAAAGCATCTTGTTTATTGATAGTTTAAAAGATGATGATTTTTACAATTTATACTCTAGAAGAAAGATGTATCTAAGTAAATAATTTCTTTAGAACGTATAATTTTAAAACCCTTTGCAATAAAAAACTGCAAAGGGTTTTTTAGCTAATACAAATAATTATCACTCACCTTGGCCCAAGGAAAAACCTCGCTTGCCATCAAATTCATATAAGTTTTCGGTCTTTATCACATCAAATCCTTCGTTGTAAAGTTTTGATAATAATGCTATTACCTGCTCGTATTCTACATTTTCGTACTTAGGCTCTGTTTTTGCAATATTGGCATCTAAAGCCACAAACCTACATCTCCAGTGGTCTGTGCAGTACGTCTCCGCTAGTCCGTTCGGGAATACTTTTACTCCGCGATTTGTAATCATTTTTAGTTTCAGGTTGTGCGATTTAATAGCGCTCAATGCTATGCCTATTTCTTCAGGGTTAGAACCTTTCCAGTCTATAAACACATCAGTACCTACCAATTCTTTTTTACTTTCAGACCTTTTGTATTCAGGAATAGTAATTGTTCCAGAACCTTTTTTCAAAAAGCTGGTAGGCAATGTTTTTGGAGTTTTCCCAAGCCTAGCTATAATTGCATTTGCAAAATCATCTGTATTCACTTTTTCTTTGCTTATAGTTTCTTGGTAGATATCCGCAGTATGGATTCCATCTTCCAAAGTAGTAAGCCAAGCGTTTTTGATAGTATCAGCTACATCAGATTGTCCAATGTGTGCTAACATCATTATCGCAGCATTTAATAATCCAGACGGGTTGGCTATTTTCTTTCCAGAAATATCTGGTGCCGAACCATGAATGGCTTCAAACATAGCGACGTTTTGTCCAATATTTGCTGAACCTGCCATTCCAACAGAACCACCTATTTCCGCCACGATATCTGAAATAATATCTCCATACAGATTAGAAGTAACAATCACATCATAATTTTCCGGATTAGCGGCAAGCCTTGCAGAACCTATGTCTATAATTTGTGATTCACTTTTTATTTCAGGGTATTCTTGCGCAATTTCTTTGAAAACACTATGAAACAAACCATCAGTCAATTTCATGATATTGTCTTTTACCATGCAGGTTACCTTTTTTCTATTATACGCCTTAGCATATTCAAAAGCATACCTAACAATCTTTTCACAACCGGGTCTTGTAATCAATTTTAGACATTGTACAACATCTTCAGTCTGCCGATGTTCTATACCTGCATATAAATCCTCTTCATTTTCTCTTACAACCACAACATCCATGTTAGGGAAGTTGGTTTTTACAAAAGGATGCAATGCATTTACAGGTCTCACATTGGCAAATAAACCTAAAGACTTTCTCAAAGTCACATTAAGACTTTTATATCCTTTACCTTGTGGAGTTGTTATTGGAGCTTTTAGAATAATTTTATTTCGCGAAATAGCATCCCAAGCATCTTTGGTTATACCAGAGTTATTACCAGATAAATAGACTTGTTCTCCTATTGCCATAGTTTCAACTTCTATTCTTGCTCCAGCTGCCTTCATAATTCTTAGAGTAGCTTTCATGATTTCTGGACCAATCCCGTCTCCTTCGGCGATAGCAATCTTAACTTTTTTTGATAAAGCCTTGTTTTTGTTTGGATTCTGTAAAAGGTTGTTTTCCATGTTTTCTATTTTTCTTGTGGTAAAGTTCTAAAAATAGATTCATAAAATATTATTTATATTTAATATGATATGTATAAATATATTTTATGATTATGAATTGAGCACAATAAGAAAGCGGTCCCGAAGAAATAATTTAGAAAAAAAGGAGTTTTAAATTATTTTAGAATTAACCTTACTACTCCCATTCTGTATGAAAAATACCCTCTCTATCCAATCGTTCATAGGTGTGTGAACCAAAATAATCACGTTGGGCTTGTATCATATTTAATGGCAAACGCTGCGAGGTATAAGCATCAAAATAAGTAAGCGAATTTGAAAGTCCTGGTAAAGGAATACCGTTAGTAGCTCCGTAAGCAACTAATTCACGTGTAGCAGCAACAGTAGATTGCACTTTTTTTACAAACGAAGGTGAAAGTAATAGGTTTGGCAGTTCAGAATTAGTTTTAAAAGCTTCTGTGATATCTGCTAACAAACCAGCTCTAATAATGCAGCCTGCTCTCCAGATTTTGGCAATTTCACCCAAATCCAATTCATAGCCATATTCTTTACTAGCATCAGCCAATTGGTGCATTCCTTGCGCATAGGCCATAATAAATGCAAAATAAAGTGCTTCTTCGGCTTTACTGATAAATTCGGCTTTATTTACTGCAGTTGGCGTAGGTCTATCGTATAATTTATCGGCCTTTATCCGCTCATCTTTTAGCGCTGAGATTTCACGCATACTAACTGCAATATCAATGGTTGGTACTGGTATCCCTAAATCCATGGCGTTTTGTGATGTCCATTTGCCAGTTCCTTTTTGTTTGGCTTTGTCCAAAATTACATCTACCAAATCACCATCTGTTAAATCATCTTTCTGTGCTAAAATTTCAGAAGTAATTTCTACCAGAAAGGATTGCAAACGACCACGGTTCCATTCGGCAAAGGTTTGGTGTAATTCTTCATTGGACAATCCGCCAGCTTTTTTGAGCAGGTCATAAACTTCAGATGTCAATTGCATTAGGCCATATTCAATGCCGTTATGAACCATTTTCACATAGTTTCCGGCAGATTTCGGTCCTAAGTAGGTAACACAAGGTTCTCCTTTATATTTGGCAGCTACGGCTTCAAAAATGGGTTTTACATGTTGGTATGCTTCCCTTGAGCCACCAGGCATAATGCTTGGGCCTCTACGAGCACCTTTTGCACCACCAGAAACACCAGCTCCAAAGAAATTAATTCCTTTCTCCTTTAGGTAGGCTTCGCGACGGTCCGTATCAGTATAAAAAGAATTTCCACCATCAATAATAATATCTCCTTCATCTAACAATGGTAGTAAACTTTCAATAACAGCATCAACTATTTTCCCTGCTGGCACTAACAGCATAATTTTTCGTGGTTTACTTAATGCCTCTACAAATACTTTTGCATCAGTCGTAGCATTTACTTTATCAGAATTACCGCCTTCTTCAATTAAGGCGCTTACTTTTTCATCATCTAAATCATTGCCAAAAGCTGTAAATCCATTATCAGCAACATTCAAGATAAAATTACGTCCCATTACACCTAAGCCTACTAAACCAAAATCGTATGTATTTGCCATTTTTAAGTTGTTGTTATGATAGCACTAAGTACATTAATTCACTTAAGCCGAACCTAAAATAAACCTTATATTCGTTATGCTCAAATAATCTATAGCGCTTTCTATGAAGAAAACAGAAAACCAAATGCTTGTTATATTTGGCGCCTCTGGTGATTTAACCGCTCGAAAACTTGTACCGTCTTTATTTAACCTTTTTGCAGCCAAGCAATTACCTAAAAATTTTATTGTTTTAGGGGCAAGCAGGAGTGATATGACAGACACTGCTTTTAGAAAGAAAGTAGTTCTAGAAAGTAAGTATTTAAAAGAAAAATTTACTGATAAAACTAAAGAAGAAATTCAAGAATTTGCCAATAAATTCTTTTATGAAGATTTGGGCAGTGATTACGATACTGATTATAGCAGACTTAGAAAGCGAGTAGAGGATTTAAATAATAAATATCATACTGGGGGCAACATTATGTATTACTTATCTACGCCACCGACGCTGTATGAGTCAATTGCAAAAAATTTAGCTGACGCTGGACTGAACACTCAGAATAATGGTTGGAAACGTCTTATTGTTGAAAAACCTTTTGGGTATAGTTTAGAAACTGCTAAAGCCTTAAATACTGGTTTGCAGAAATACTTTACAGAATCTCAGATATACCGTATTGATCATTACCTAGGAAAAGAGACAGTACAGAATCTTTTAGTAACTCGTTTTGCTAATAGCATTTTTGAGCCGCTGTGGAACAGAAACTACATTCATCACGTAGAGATTACAAATGCTGAAAGTGTAGGAGTAGAAAAAAGAGGTGGATATTATGACAAGTCTGGTGCTTTACGAGATATGTTTCAAAACCATTTACTACAAATAGTTTCTTTAATAGTAATGGAGCCGCCCATTGGTGACCAACCCGAAGAAATACGTAACGAAAAGGTAAAGGCCTTAAAATCTTTACGGGTTATGAAAGATGATAAAACGCTGCATGACAATACGATTAGAGGTCAGTATATGGCTTCGAAAATAAATGGAGAAAAAGTAAAAGGCTATCGAGAGGAAGAAGATGTAGACGCCAATTCAACTACGGAGACTTATGCTGCAATCAAGTTTTTTGTAGATAATTGGCGTTGGAAAGATGTACCTTTTTATGTACGTACGGCTAAGCGAATGCCCACCAAAGTAACAGAAGTTGTTATTCATTTTAAGTCACCACACCATCAAATTTTTCAAGATTCTAGTCTAAATAATAAAGACAACAAATTAGTAATCCGTATTCAGCCAGACGAAGGTATACTTATGAAGTTTGGAGTTAAAGTACCTGGACAAGGTTTTAAAGTAGAGCGTGCTAATTTGGACTTCTACTATTCCAGTTTAGCTGAAACCAATGTAATGGAAGCCTATGAAAGATTACTTTTAGACGCTATGCAAGGAGATGCCACTCTCTACGCTCGTGCTGATGAGGTAGAGGCGGCTTGGGAGTTTGTAGACCCAATTTTAGACTACTGGAAAAATGGAAAAGATGTTCGTATGTACGGCTACGCTGCGGGAGTTTGGGGACCAGAGAATGCAGATGAGTTAATAGAGGGTATTGGGTATTGGCGTAACCCAGGTTCTAATTTAGCTGATGACCCTGGCTATTGTGTGATCTGCTAGTTTTAATAAGCAATAAGCAATAAGCAATAAGCAATAAGCAATAAGCAGTAAGCAATAGGCAATTAGCCGTTCTTTGAGCTAAAGTATCGGTTGTGTCACACTGAG
>CAYTRI010000071.1:0-6679 GCA_964440105.1 uncultured Flavobacteriaceae bacterium | reverse complement strand
GCAGTCGAAGTGTAGTGGAGATAAAAGCGAGAAAAAGTACTATGGAAGTAAAAATTTATAAAGACAAAAATGAAGTAGCTGAACAATTTTCAACCTATTTTGCTGATTTGGTTACTGATGTTGATGAATTTCATGTCGCGCTATCAGGTGGAAGTACACCAAAACTAATTTTTGATGTTTTAGCTTCAGAATATGGAGAAAAGATAGACTGGTCCAAAATCCATTTTTACTGGGGTGATGAGCGTTGTGTGCCTCCGACTGACGACCAAAGCAATTATAAAATGACGGTCGACCATTTGTTTTCTAAAATTGATGTTCCAAAAGAGAATATTCATCGTGTTTTAGGAGAGAATGACCCATCTGGGGAAGCTATGCGCTATAGTAATTTGCTGGAAATTAACTTAGATAGGGTAGAAGGTATTCCCCAATTTGATTTGGTGATTCTTGGTTTGGGTGATGATGGGCATACCGCTTCAATTTTTCCACATGAGATTAAATTGTGGAATGCAGAAGAACACTGCGTGGTTGCAACGCATCCTGATTCGGGTCAGAAACGAGTTTCAATCAATGGGGCAGTCATTAATAGTGCCAAGCAGGTTGCATTTTTAGTAACAGGAAGTAATAAAGCAGAAAAAGTTGATGAAATTCATAATAAAAAGGGTAATTACAAGAACTATCCAGCAGCTTTAGTTGCACCCGAATCAGGGAAACTTAGTTGGTTTTTAGATGAAGAAGCTGCATCTAATTTAATCTAAATCCATCTTTAAGTTTTCTCCGTTTAGATATTCTAAATAATCGTTTACCTTAAATTTTTCAGACTTGTATTTACTGTCCCTATTGGAAGCGGATACTTTTCGTTCTTTACTACGGGCAAAACGACGCATACCTTGTTTGTCATTTATTATTAAACCAGGAACAGCTATGCTTTTGCCAGAATCATCTTTAGCCACCATGGTAAAATAAGACGAGTTACAATGTTTGGTTTCTCCTGTAGTAATGTTTTCAGATTCTACCCGTACACCAACTACCATAGAAGTACGCCCTGTATAGTTTATAGAGGCTTTAAGCGTCACTAGTTCACCAACTTCTATTGGATTTAGGAAATCTACACGATTTACAGAAGCAGTAACACAATAGCGTTGCGAATGCTTACTTGCACAGGCAAAAGCAATTTGGTCCATTAAATTTAGAATATAACCACCATGTACTTTGCCGCCAAAATTGGAATGGGAGGGAAGCATTAATTCCGTAATAGAAATTCGAGATTCTTTCGCAGTTTTGAATTTTTTAGAACTCATTTTTATGTTTTATTTATCTTCAAATACTTTCCCCTCTAGCAAGAGGGGATTAAGGGGTGTGTGAAAGATGAAAATCAAATATAATCCAAAGCTTAAAGAATTAGCGAGACAGCTACGTAATAATGCTACAAAATCTGAAATTCGTCTTTGGCAGAAATTGAAACGAAATCAGATATATGGTTATGATTTTCATCGTCAAAAACCAATTGATAATTATATAGTGGATTTCTTTTGCAATAAACTTCAATTAGCTATTGAACTTGACGGATATTCTCATGAAATAGTAGAAGTCTGGGAAAAGGACGTGAAAAAGACCAAACGACTACATCAATTGAACATCCAAGTACTTCGCTTTTCAGATTATCAAGTAATGAATGAAATAGATAATGTACTTAGGGCAATTGAGGATTATATTTTAAAATTTGAAAGTGATGGTTTTACACCTCCCTCGGTCCCTCCTTATTAGGAGGGAAGTAAGCTAGTTCCCAAAATGTGGTGATTTTTCTTGTTCTACATCAATGATAAAATATTTGGTATCACCTAACCAGAAGAATGTTGAATACCGCTCTTTGTAAGTGACCTTCACATATTGTCCTTGAAAGTCTTTTAGTTTTTCAATAACTTCTTTTTGACTGTCCTCTACCGAAAATTCAAAAATTTGTGCGCCAGATATCCCTTGACTTATTTCACCTTCCCAAGTTTTAACAACAACACCTTTTCTGCTAAATTTTATTAATTCGCCAGAACGATAGCCTTCACTAAAGGGAACGTAATATACAAAAGCAAAGTAGCCTGCTATTCCAAATAGGATTACAGAAATAAGTATAAAAAGTATTTTTCTCATTTAGATTTCTAGTTTTGATTGTTCCTCTTCAATTCTAAAGCCTGCCTTGCCGTCAGGCAGGTCATCTTCTTCTGCTCGTTTTAAAATGGGCTCAGGAATAGACTTTTTAGCTTTTGCCCCCATCTTTTTAAGCTTTTCTATACTCGTAACGATATTTCCTCGTCCCTCAACCAATTTATTCATGGCTCCACGATATTCCGTTTTAGCCTCATCCATTTTTTTGCCAACTTTTGTTAAGTCGGTAACAAATCCTTCAAATTTATCATAGAGTGCTCCAGCTTGTCGCGCAATTTCAATGGCATTTTTCTGCTGCTTCTCGTTATTCCACATGGTGTCAATGGTTCTTAGCGTAGCTAGTAGTGTAGAAGGAGTTACAATAACAATATTCTGTTCAAATGCTTTGTTGTACAAAGAGCTATCTTGATTAATTGCAACTGCAAATGCAGGTTCAATAGGTACAAAGAGCAATACAAAATCGGGACTTTCCATTTCGTATAAATCTTCATATTTCTTTGAAGAAAGTTGCTCCACATGTTTACGAAGCGAATTGATATGGTCTTTTAAATGACGTTCTTTAAGTTCATCTTCAGCATTTACATAACGTTCATAATCCGTTAAGGAAACCTTGGAATCCACCACCATTTTTTTACCGTCAGGTAAATGAATAATAACATCGGGTAATACTCTAGAACCATCTTCTAAAGTAAAGCTCTGTTGCACACTATATTCACGGTCTTTTTCTAATCCAGATTTTTCTAAGACACGTTCTAAAACAAGTTCTCCCCAGTTTCCTTGCATCTTACTATCACCCTTAAGTGCTTTGGTAAGATTTTCAGCCTCTTGGGTTATCTTAAGGTTTTGATTTTGAAGGTTTAAGAGCTGTTCTTTTAAAGCTGAATGAATACTAATATTCTCTTTCTGGGTAGCTTCTACTTTCTTTTCAAACAGCTGTATTTTCTCTTGTAATGGACTTAAAATTTGTTTGATGTTTTTTTGATTCTGCTCTGTGAACTTATTGCTTTTTTCTTCTAGAATTTTGTTTGCTAAATTCTCAAACTCCTTGGTAAATTTTTCTTGAAGCTTTTCTACTTCTTCTTTCTGTTCGGTATTTACGCGTTGTAAATTTTCATTTATGGATTCTAATCGCACATAGTTTTGACCCAGACTTTCCTTTTCAGATTGCAATTGTCGTTTTTCTTCGTTCTCAACGATTAGCTTTTCATTCAATGAAGAAATGGAAGTATTCAATTGCCTGTTTTCAGCTTCTAATTCACTTTGATTGGACTTTGTTTTTAAGCGTTGAATATAGATGCCAATAAAAACTCCTAGGGCAATAGAAATTAGTCCAACAAAAACATAAATCAATTCGGTACTCATATAGTTGTAAATCTAATGCTAAAGATAACATTAATGTCATTCCGACAGAGCGTAGCGACGAGGAATCTAAAGATGGATTTCTCACGCTCATGATATTCGGTTCGAAATGACTACTATTTCACTTATTAACCTTAAAAGAACCCGTTTCAGCATCAAAACGAACCATTTCTGATGGAAAAAGGGTGCTAAAGCTTCCTTTTTCAATTAATTCACTTGGGGCAGCAAAGGCATTTTCTTTTCCATCAAGCAATAGAATCTTATCACATAATTGAATTGCTAAATCAATTTCATGTGTAGTAAATACTATTGTTTTTTGATGTTGATGTGCAAGATTTTGTAATAGCTTAAAAATTTGAACTTTGTGGTATAAATCTAGGTGGGTTGTAGGTTCATCCAATAAAATCAAGGGGGTGTCTTGTGCCATAGCTCTAGCAATTAGCACACGTTGTAACTGCCCATCACTTAACTCATGACATTTTTTACTAGTGAATTCCTGCAACTCAAAACTTTGGATACTTTCTTTAATATGAGTTTTATCAGCAGCAGTAAGATTTCCTAACCAATTTGTATATGGTTGTCTACCTAGTGTAATTAACTCTTTAACGGTAATGTTTTTAGAGGCAATAGGCTCTGTAAGTACTACGCTTGTCTGTTTTGCTAAATCTAATGACGAATAATCTTCCAGAAGTTTATTTTTAATTAGAATTTGACCAGATAGTTTAGGTTGCAATTTCCCTAAAGTCCGTAAGAGTGTTGACTTTCCGATTCCATTTACACCAATTATAGCACACAATTCTTTAGCATGTAGTTTAAAGTTGATGTTAGTAACAACTTCAACATTCTTATATCCAATGGATAGCCCTTTTGCTTCTATCGTTAGTCTTTGTTCTTCCATTAGAAAAGTAGTTTTCGTTTTCTAACCAATAACCAAATTACTACTGGGGCACCAATTAACGAAGTTATTGCGTTTATAGGTAAAACACTTGCCGAATTTGGTAGTTGCGCAATGGTGTCGCAGATTAACATTAAAATTGCACCGTAAATAAAGACTGCGGGTACTAATATTTTATGTTCCATGGTATTAAACAATTGTCGTGTTAAATGTGGCACAGCTAGCCCAACAAAAGCTATAGGCCCTGCAAATGCAGTTATGGAGCCTGAAAGTAGCCCTGTGGCAATAATAATTAGGAATCTAGATTTTTTAAGTGAAACCCCTAGACTTTGCGCATAATTTTCACCTAGTAAAAAAGCATTTAGTTTTTTAATGGAGAGTATGCTTAACAAAACTCCTAAAAAAACAATTCCAGCCAACAGATAAAGTTGATTCCATGAAAGGTTACCAACACTTCCGTAAGACCAAAAGATAAAACGTTGCAGTTGTTCTGCATCTGAGAAATAAGCAAGTACACTAACTATTGCTGAAGTTACACTACCAAACATTAAACCTATTATTAATAATGCCATAGTATCACGAACTCTATTTGCAACAAGCATTACAATCAATAATACCAGAAAACTACCTACACTAGCAGCAATTACCAGGGAAACATCATTTATAAAACTAAAAGCTACAAAACCACTTAAAAGTGTTGAACCCATAAGTAACAGCGCAGCACCAAGACTAGCTCCAGAACTAATGCCTAATACAAAAGGTCCTGCTAAAGGATTTCTAAATAAAGTTTGCATTAATAATCCGCTTAAAGCAAGTCCGCCGCCTACTAGAATGGCTGTAAACGCTTTTGGAATTCTATAGTCCCAAATAATATAATTCCAAGATTCTGTAGTTACTTCACCACCAAACAGCCCAGAAAAAGTCGATTTTAATGGAATACTAACAGAACCCAAACTAATATTTAAAAACCATGCGAACAGCAGAAGGCTTAGCAATAGAATGAATGAAAATCGATGTGATTTTTCTTTTTGCATTACTGCAAAGGTGTAAAAAAGTAAGGACTGTGATTAGGTAATAATTCTGGATGAAAAATAGATACTAAATCTTTTAAAACCAAATCTGGTCTTTGTGGTGCCAGTTCATAATACAATAAACCGCCTGTCGCTCCTTTAGTAGCAGCAAAAGTGTATACCTTTTTATTTATAAATGAATTGAATTGCTTGTAGTGCGAATTTGCATTTTCCATTTCTGAATAACTTGTGAATTGAGATGGAGAAATCCAAAAGTCAGCTTTACTTCCTTTTTCCAAAACAGTTTCTAAACTCAAGGAAAGACTGCCTGTACCTTCACTTTCTTTCCACAGGTAATTTACATTTGCATCCTTCAGAAATTGTGCAGCCCAGCTTTCTCCTGCTGGTAAATACCAGACATCTTTGTACAAGGCTCCGCTAAGCACCGTAGGATTTTGTGAAGCTTGTTTTGCCAAGGCTTTTACTTTTTTGTATTCAGCTGCGATTGTTTTAAAAATACTATCCGCTTCTTTTTCTTTATTTAACAACACTCCAAAAAACTTTATCCATTCAGCTTTTCCTAAAGGTGTTTTTTCGTTCCAATCACCATTAAAAACCACTGGAATATTAGCTTTTTGTAATATTTCATAGGGGCTATTCTGGTTGTCAATACCAAATCCCACTATTACATCAGGAACAATCTCGAGAACCATTTCCGTATTTAAACTTTCATTGGTACCCAATTCTTTTATTTTACCTTCAGTAATTAACTGTCTTGCAGGCATAGAAGACACATACTTTGTATTTGGGAAGCCAATTAATTTTTCTAACCCACCAAGAGCCTCTATAGCAGGTATATGTGTTGTAGAAGTAGCAATAAAATCTTTAATAGGAGTAACTATAACTGCATCATACGTATCTTTTGGATAGGTGATTATAGGTAATTTTTCTTGAGGAATAAAAGCATAGGTGTATGCTTTGTCTGCACCGGGCCATGGTTCTGAAACTTTAACCACCGTATAACCTCCAGTATTCTCAATAGAAAACCCAGTGGCATATTCAATTTTAGTTTTTTGAGTTACTTCCTCAAACGGTACATCTTTTTTCTTTTCAGCACAGCTTAAA
Organism: uncultured Flavobacteriaceae bacterium; assembly: GCA_964440105.1. Classification (GTDB taxonomy): domain Bacteria; phylum Bacteroidota; class Bacteroidia; order Flavobacteriales; family Flavobacteriaceae; genus Croceitalea. Next base: position 133 of record CAYTRI010000071.1, on the reverse strand, counting down.
ATTAGTACGGTAATACCTGTAAGCAAAAAGCAAAGTTTATAGTTTTTTGATTTCATGCTTTCAAATTTAAGCTTATTTGACTTTGATAGAAAAGAGTTAAACAGAATCACTACTTTCGCATCGAATTTTGGTT
>CAYTRI010000070.1:11019-12783 GCA_964440105.1 uncultured Flavobacteriaceae bacterium | reverse complement strand
GTGCGTAATGCGTTTAGACCGCACACAACTAGCGAACTAATAAAAGCTTTTTATGATGCGCAGGAAGATACTTCTATAGGAGTTGTCCTGCTTTCTGCAGAAGGACCATCAACCAAAGATGGTATTTGGTCTTTTTGTAGTGGTGGCGATCAAAAGGCTAGGGGACACCAAGGTTATGTTGGTCAAGACGGACAACACCGCTTAAATATTCTTGAAGTTCAGCGCATGATTCGTTTTATGCCTAAAGTAGTTATAGCCGTAGTGCCAGGTTGGGCTGTAGGTGGCGGACATAGTTTACATGTGGTTTGTGACATGACTTTAGCTAGTAAAGAACATGCTATTTTTAAACAAACAGATGCAGATGTTACCAGTTTTGATGGCGGGTATGGATCTGCATACTTAGCAAAAATGGTTGGACAAAAGAAAGCACGAGAGATATTCTTTTTAGGACGTAATTATTCTGCGCAAGAAGCTTTTGAGATGGGAATGGTAAACGCTGTAATCCCGCATGAGGAGTTAGAAACTAGAGCTTACCAATGGGCGCAAGAGGTATTAGAAAAATCACCTACCTCTATAAAAATGCTAAAGTTTTCCATGAACCTTACAGATGATGGAATGGTAGGGCAACAGGTTTTTGCTGGTGAAGCTACGCGACTAGCTTATATGACAGAAGAAGCCAAAGAGGGTCGTAATGCCTTTTTAGAAAAACGAAAGCCAGATTTTGGCAAAGACAAATGGTTGCCATAACTAACAGTTTTATATACTACCTATAACTTTTTACGAAGCTTTGCTAAACGTGCGTTATGTTTTTCTAATTGTGCTTCTGTTTTAGCAATTTTGAGCTGTGCTTTTTCTAGTTCAACAGGGTTTAATTGACCACTTTTCTTCTCTAACTTAGTGCGTAGTTTCTTTAATTGTGAAGTTTCAGATTTAATTTTACGCTCCGTCTTACTAATATCATCAGTAAGCTTATCCTGTTTTTTAAGTTCTTTCTTAGCTTTTTTGGCAGCCTTTTCGTCTTTCTTTGCTTGCTTAATAGACTTCTCTATCTTTTTTATTTGAGCTTTATCTGCGGCTGCATTTGCAGTAGAATCCTGAGCTTGTAGCATATTTGTTCCTATAAGTAGGGCTATGCCTAGCGTAATAAGCTTTTTCATTTTAAAAGTATTTACAATTAAGAAACATACCTAGGTGTAAAGTCACACACCATGACTGCTAATATAAGACACTTTTAGATTGGGATAGCTATAAATTAAAAAGAGCCCTGTCAGTTAGACAAAGGCCCTTTTACGAGAACACTATATGAAAATGAAAAATTGTTTACTTGATTATTACACTGTAAATGTAGCAGGAGAGTAGCCTGAAATGAAATTATTGTTGTGAAGTAGCTCTCTTTTGTGGTATGTGCAGTTAAAACTGTTATTTAAGCAATAAAAGAACTATCTAATCGTTTCCACTAACGCTTTTAAAAACCGATTTACATCAAATTCAGGATTTTCAGCTAATCCCGTTCGTACAACCACCAAATCTTTAGAAGGAATCATAAATACATACTGCCCTTGAAAACCCTTCATAGAATATAAATCTCTTGGAACATCTGGGTATACACCTTCTGAGTTTAACCAAAAGTGCGCCCCGTATGTACCATTTGAAAATTGTGTGGGAGTAGTTATATAATCTACCCAGCTTTTATCGAAAAGTTGCTCGCCATTCCAATTACCACTGTTAAGGTATAACTGCCCAACACGCGCCCAATCTCTAGTA
>CAYTRI010000070.1:0-10919 GCA_964440105.1 uncultured Flavobacteriaceae bacterium | reverse complement strand
ATTCCAATTACCACTGTTAAGGTATAACTGCCCAACACGCGCCCAATCTCTAGTACTTGCCCAACCATAAGAAGAACCAACATAATTACCTTTTAAATCAGCCTCAATAAGCATAGAGTGTGCACCAATTTTGTCTAGGAATGCGGTATAGGGAAAATCTAGATATTCCTGTTGCGTTCTAAACTGTTGCCTTAAAATACCTGATAATAAATTACTAGTTCCAGAAGAATAGTTCCAAATTTCTGTAGGCTTGGCAATTGCCTTTTTATTACGTTGGGCCTTGGTCATATCTGCTTTAAGAAAAAGCATGCTGGTGGCATCAGAAATAGTCGTGTAATCCTCATTCCATTCCAACCCACTTTGCATACGTAGTAAGTGATTTAGCGTAATTTCTTTTCTTGCATCATCTTTCCAATCTGGTATTGGAGCTTGCCAATTCATTTCTAGCTTCCCCTTATGTTCTAAAATACCATAGCAAGTGGCTAATAGGCTTTTTGTCATAGACCAACCCAATATTGGTGTGTCTTTAGTAAATTCATCTACATACTTCTCTGTAAGCAAATGCCCTTTATACAAAACCAGTAAAGACCTAGTCTTTTGCACTTCATTATTCTCAAAAGCTAAAGCAACAGCTTTTTGTAATTTATCATAATCTACTTCTGAAAATACAGAGTCCTTAGCTTTTAAATGACCATATGGATAAGGTTTGTCAATCTTTGTTTTGCTGCGTGAGGGTTGAAGATAAATCTCACCCTCTGGATAATCACTATTAACTAATACTGTTCCTAGACCTTGTCTGTCTATTGCTTTTCTAGTCATTAGGCCATAGACATTAGCTGAAGCAGAGGCATCTTTAGCATCAAATTCGGTAGTAGCTAATTTTACTAATGGCATATTTAAATCATTAGCCACAACAGATGCTGCGGAACGCTGACCCACTAAAACACTTGATGCCATATACTTAGATGCATAGCCAGAAATCATATTCAATTTTGGATAATTTATAAAAAATGCAATTGCAATTATCAGGAGTAAAAACAGTAAAACTCGTTTGAAGAATTTCATAGTATAAAAATGTATTATCGTAACTTTCTTTAACGAAAATATAAAATCATAGCACTATGTCTAATGTTGGTTTAATAATAGAAGAAAGAAGTAGGGATATTGGGGATTTTTTGGTGGGTAGATTAATACCATTCCGAAAAAAAAGAATGATAGGCCCTTTTATTTTTATAGATCATATGGGACCTACTAAGCTTGGTCCCAAGAAATATATGGATGTTGACCAACACCCACATATTGGTTTGTCTACCTTAACATTTATGCTAGAAGGCGAGTTAATGCACGAAGATAGCTTGGGTACCAAACAGTTAATAAAACCAGGCTCCGTTAATTGGATGACAGCTGGTAGTGGGGTATCACATACAGAACGGACCCCTGAGCATTTAAGGAATGGAAAAGAGTTTATAGCACATGGCTATCAGATTTGGGTAGCTTTACCAAAAGAGCATGAAGATATTGCTCCAAGTTTTCATCATATACCGGGTAAAGAATTACCTAAATGGGAAGAAAATGAAACTTCGTTTACCCTTGTAGCGGGCGAAGGTTATGGTAGAAAATCTCCTGTGCAAACATTCTCACCTTTATTTATGATAGAACTTAAAACTAAGAATACTTACCAATTAGATGTTCATGGTAAATTAAAAGGAGAAATAGGAATTTGTATTGTAGAAGGAAGCATTAAGGCTTGTGATGAAGAGGTGATAAAAGGAAACATTTTAGTAAGTAAAGTGGAAGATGTTTGCAAAATAGAAATTCAACCCAATTCTCATGTTTTATTGTTTGGTGGAGAACCTTTTAAAGAAGAATGTAAGATTTATTGGAACTTTGTTTCTTCTTCTCAAGAAACAATAGAAAACGCTAAGAAATCATGGAAAAATAAGAGCTTTCCAATGATGGATTCAGATGCTAGCTATGTGCCATTACCTGGCTTATAGTTTTTCCCAAGTTTTGTCTGGGCCTAATTTAAATGTACCAAGATGTTCAAAATTACATTCTGTAGGTAAAATTAGCGATAGAAAAGCACTTTCGTCTTTAGAGCGGTATAGGTGATAAACTTTACCTACAATCGGCTCAAAGTTAAATTTAGCATTATACACTAAAGAGTTGTATTCAAACTCTTGCATCATTTGTTTGTATTCCTGTTCTATAGCTTCGTACTTTGCTTTGAACTGATTATTAGCACTAACGATATTGGTGTTTTTCCATGAAGTAACATCTGGGGGAGTAATTTTTGGAGCGGAAAGGTTACTGGAATAGGGTAGGAGCTTACTGTTATAGGACTGTGTTTCCTCGTCAAAAACTACATAATCCGGTTTCTTTTTTTCTTTCATAGCATTACAAAATTACTGAAAGTAGTTGGCAATTTTAAAGAGAAACATTCCCTAATAGTATTTTTATAAAAATCCACCTACATTAGTGAAAAATATAAATGAAAATTTACAAGCTTTTATTTTGTTTTTTGTTTTTTATAGTAATAGCTAGTTCTTGTAAAAAGGAAAAGCCAATTTCTAAACAAAAAGTAATGTATAAGAAATATTGTGCTAGCTGTCATATCGCACCTAAAATTCAAGAGTTGCCGAAGGAAATTTGGAAAAATGCTATCCTCCCAGACATGGTTTCAAGAATGGAAATTGAAGAAATGTATCAAGACCCAAATCAAGAATACATTGGTATAAGACCTAAAATAAAGCTTAAAGATTGGTTGTCATTACAAAGCTATATACTTGATTTGGCACCAGATACTCTACAAAAAAATAAAGCGTCTAAAACAGAATATTTATCTCTTTTTTTACAAAAACCCTTGGCATTAGATAATGAAAATGGTGCATTAATTAGTTATCTCGATTATAATGATAAAGATGCAAAACTCTACTATGGATTAGTGTCTGGAATTTTAAATTCATACGATTTTGATAGTAAAGAAAGTATCTTAAGACATCATTTAAGTACTCCTATAACTTGGTTTAATAAGACGAATGAAACTGATTATATTACTGAAGTTGGTATTCTAGATCCTTCAGAATTAGAACAAGGAAGTATAACCCGCAGTAGCCAGTCAGATACATTAAGCATTGTAAAAGAGCTTCATAGACCTGTACATACCCTTGTAAAAGATTTAGATGAAAATGGCAGTGTTGAAGTGGTAGTGAGTGAATTTGGTAATAATACGGGTCGTTTATCTCTTATTGTTGATAATGATTCGTTAGGTTACACGAAAACAACATTAATGAATTTTCCGGGGTGTGTTAAGACTATAGTAGCCGATATGAATAATGATGGAAAGTTAGATTTGGTTTCATTATTTTCACAAGCAAATGAGAGTGTTATTATTTTTTATCAAGAAGAAAATTTAAAGTTTAGGGTAGAGAAGGTGCTTGAATTTAGTCCAGTTTATGGTAGTAGTTGGATAGAATTAATAGATTATAATAAAGATGGATTTAAAGATATTATCACTGTTAATGGTGATAATGCCGATAAATCATATGTTCACAAGCCTTATCATGGTATGCGAATTCATTTAAATGATGGAAAAAATAATTTTAAGGAAACTTATTTCTACCCATTAAATGGCGCAACCAGAGTTATTGCAAATGATTTTGACCAAGATAATGATATTGATTTTGCCTTAATTAGTAGTTTTCCAGATTATGAGAATGCACCAGAATTGTCATTTGTTTATTTAGAGAACATTAAATCAGATAAGTATGATTTTAAGACTCAAGTTTTAAGTAACCCGAACGAAGGTAGATGGTTTCTTATGGACTCTGGAGATATTGACCAAGATGGAGACGATGATATTATTTTAAGTTCTTTTACTTATGTGTTTACTCCCGTCCCAGATTCGCTTTCAAAAGAATGGAATAATACAAATACAGATATTTTAGTTTTAGAAAATCAGCTCAATTGAATAAATTTATTACATACCTCTTTTTATGTATTTTCTTTCTTTGCTGTAAAAAGAAAGAAATTGATAAAAGTATATACAATTGGTATGGTCGTGAAGTTACTATTTCTGCATACAATTCTGTTTCATGGCAAACGCAAGGAGACCCTAACGTAGCTGCCTGGGGTGATACTTTAAAACTAGGAATGAAAGTAGTGGCTGTTTCAAGAGATTTATTAGATTTGGGTATCACCCACAACTCTATGATGATGATTGAGTCTATGACAGATACTTTTTATGTTAAAGATAAAATGAATCGTAGATGGCGAAATAGGATTGATATTTACATGGGGAAGGATGTAAAAAAAGCAAGGGAGTGGGGAGTGCAAAAGTTATTCATTTGTTATGCTATTCCTAAAGATTCAACGCTAAAAAATACAACACCTTGAAAAAACTCCAGTTTTTAAGCATTCTTTTTCTAATTAGTAGTTGCGGCATATCTAATAGTATTATTGATAAGCCAATTCAATTTGATACAGAGCGTATTGAATTGACTAAAGCCTACATGAAAAACCGATATGGTTTGGAGAGAAACTCAATTGTGATAAATCCAAAGATGATTGTGCTTCATTGGACAGCAATCCCCACTTTTGAAGGCTCATTTGATGCTTTTTACAATGCCACACTACCTAGTTGGAGGCCAGATATTGAAAATGTTAGTGGACTAAATGTTTCTACGCACTTTTTAGTTGATAAAGATGGAACTATCTATAGAATGATGCCTGAGAATTATATGGGGAGGCATGTTATAGGGTTAAACCATTGTTCAATTGGTGTCGAAAACGTTGGTGGCACAAAAGAATCTCCTTTAACTGATAAACAATTAAAAGCTAACGTTAAACTGGTGAAATACCTTGCTAAAAAATATGATATTGAATTTTTAATTGGTCATTATGAATACACTAATTTTGAAGGACATCCACTTTGGTTAGAAGTAGATGAGGGATATCGTACTGAAAAGACGGACCCAGGAAAAGATTTTATGATTAAAGCCCGTAAAGCAACTGAAAAATTTAATTTTACTCCAGTTCCAATAAAAAAATAAGATGAGAAAAGCACTTTTTTTTGCCTGTGTTGCAGCTTTATGCACCTTCCCTGTAATGAGTCAAAACATAACTGAGGCAATTTATGATTCCTATGAAAATTACAAAGAAACAAGTTTAGATAACCGGAGAATAAAACATCATGAGTTACAACCTCTGATTGATAATTATAGAGGAAATACAAAATTTATTGTCCAGAAAGTTGGCGAATCTATTGAGGGTAGAGACTTGAGCCTAATCACTATTGGCTCTGGAAAAACTAATATTTTCTTGTGGTCTCAAATGCATGGCAATGAGCCAACTGCGACTCAGGCGATATTTGATTTACTAAACTTTTTTGATAGTAATGATTTTAAAGCAGAGAAAAAATCAATTTTAGAGAATCTTACATTACATTTTCTTCCCATGCTAAATCCGGATGGTGCTGAAGTTTTTCAAAGAAGAAATGCACTTGGGATTGATATTAATCGTGATGCTTTGCGGTTACAATCACCAGAAGGAAGAACGCTAAAACGTGTTCGTGACAGTCTAGATGCTGCTTTTGGTTTTAACCTACATGACCAAAGCACCTATTATAATGCAGAACGAACAGAGAAACCAGCATCAATATCCTATTTAGCAACGGCCTTTAATTATGAGAAAGATATTAATGAAGTCCGCGCTAATGCTATGAAAGTAATTGTATTTATGAATGATATTATTCAAAAATATGCACCAGGACAGGTAGGGCGATATAATGATGATTTTGAGCCCAGAGCATTTGGAGACAATATTGCTAAATGGGGGACTAGTTTAATTTTAATTGAATCTGGAGGTTATGCGAATGATATAGAGAAACAAGAAATAAGAAAACTTAACTACGTATCAATACTATCTGCGCTATATACCATAGCAAATAAAAGTTATTTGAATATTTCAATTGAGGATTATGAAAAAATTCCACATAACGACAGGAATCTTTTTGATTTAAAGATTGAAAATGTAAGTTTTGAGATTAACGGGAAGGATTACATTTTAGATTTAGGAATTAACCGCCAAGAAATAGATTTAGAAGGTCACAATGAGTTTTATTACAAAAGTATAATCATAGACCAGGGAGATTTATCTACTTACTATGGTTATGAAATATTTGATGCCACTGGTTATAAAATTGTTGCCCCTAAACTTAAAAATGATGAGCAAGAAATTTTTGAATATAAAATGCCAATAAAATTGCTTGAAGAAGGTATTGCTTATGTAAAATCTAGATTACCTAGAAAAGGATTTTCTACAGATAAGCCGGTTCATATAGTAGGCGATAAATTCCGTTTGAAAGATTTTAGGTTGCAACCAGGTCAAAATCCTACATTTTTTTTAGAGAAAAATGGAGAACTAACACATGCTGTAATTAATGGTTTTATCCTAGATTTAAGTAAGGCTTTTGAAAATCAAAAATTTGGTAATGCTTTAATCTACCGTGATTAAACTAATCTAGGGAGCATAATTAATGCTAAAAAAGCTAGAATCAGTCCCATTGCCATAAATACCATGGATAAGATAAACCATCTATCTATAAATTTTTTACTTTTTTTTGGGCACACTTGAGAAAGAATATTATAGGTAGTTTCAGGCATAGGCTAAGTTTTATTACTCAAATATAATATAAATGTAAGAATAATACTACTTTAATTTAAATAATTTAGTGATTTTCTATTTATAACCTAATTGAATTGCTGTAGAGGTATTTTAGGATAGCAGAACAATAAGAATAATGCTATACATAAAAATAGGATGGTAAAAATAGATTGCAATTGAATTTCAATTAAATAAAAACTATTTCTAATTACGCTATGACTTACTATCTTTTTAATCATTTTCTTAATGTTTTAAAAGAATTAATGACTCTAAGGTGGTTTTAGCTCTTAATTATTTTACAGTATAGAGAGCGATTAATTAAACACCTTACTAATTCTATTTTAGTAAAATGAATATTGTGTTTGATTTTTTATAACTTAAACCAAGAAATTTAATCTTAATGAGAAACAATATTTATATCTTTTTACTAGTGCTAATACAAATGAGCTGTGCTCAACAAAAAAATAGTAATTTATTTAATGGTGAAAATTTAGATGGCTGGGTAGTTCACGGTACTGAAAAATGGTATGTTGAAGATGGTGAACTTATTTGTGAAAGTGGTCCAGATAAAGCTTATGGTTATTTATCCACAGAAGAATTCTATGATAATTTTGAATTGACATTAGAATTTAAGCAAGAAGCAGATGGTAATAGCGGAGTGTTTATAAGATCTACGTTTGAAGGAACCAAAGTAACTGGTTGGCAAGCCGAAGTAGCGCCACCCGGTTTGCATACTGGAGGTATTTATGAATCTTATGGGAGAGGATGGCTTATTAAACCAGAAGAAGGAAAAGATGCATCTTTAAAAATGAATGATTGGAATACGATGAGAATTGTTGCTAATGGAGAAAAAATTACCACGTATCTAAATGGGGTAGAAATGGTTCATTTAGAAGATGAAAAAATTGGTAAAGCAAATGGGTCCATAGCATTACAAATCCATGATGGAGGAGGGATAAAAGTAAGGTGGAGAAACATAAACCTAAAATTAATCAACTAACATAAACCCTCTAGTTTATTGCAGGTGTAACTTCAAATTTTCTAAATACGATAGGACCATGGTCTCCTTGTATCATAAAAGAACCTGGAGTACCCTCTTTACTATCTATTGCACCACCTGTAATGCCTGGAATAGTTTGATCGCTAATTATAGTTTTTCCATTTGCAACAATGGTAACTCTGCTTCCAATTAAAGTAATATCATAGGATTGCCATTCTCCATGGCTTTTAGCAGCATTTTCATTGGGTTCTAAAAAACCATAGATACCACCAAAATAGATATCAGAAGGAATGAGGTCTTTGTTGTCAGCTATTTGCACCTCATACCTGCCACGCAAGTATATACCACTATTACTACCTTCTGGGTATTTGAATTCTGCGTGTAATTTAAAATCAGTAAATTTTTGAATACTTATTAGGTTTGCACCAGATTTAGGACTAATTAGAAGGCCATCTTCAACGATCCATTGGTTTTCTGCATCAGTCTCCCAGCCATTAAGGTTAGATTTATTGAATAGGTCAATGGTCTTTCCCCATTTTTTATCCATGTTATAATCTAGGATAGGAGCTCTTACACCAGACCAATTAAGCATTCTACCATCAGTAAATTTTAGAATCCCAGAGATTTTATCATTTTTTAGATTTCCAATGAAAACCATATTTCCACCCTTATCTTCCCACTGTCTTGGAATTTCAAAATTAAAGGTGTCTCCATGAATATGCACTTCCGCTACAGGACGAGCACTCCCGAAAGCGAAAACAAACCTACCCACAAAAGTTTCGTGACCAGAATGTCTTACCTCTAACCATGACGGCTCTATTTTCCCTTCAAATTCTAATTCTAAATCCCATCTACCTTCTAAAGCATGTTTGTTCTGAGCGTCTAGATTAAATGATAAAAAGAAAAATGCTAATAATAGCAATGCATAGGTACCGTCTTTGAAAGTCATTTTAATACAAATTTGTATGAAATTACAAGATAGTAAAACTGTTCTACTTAGTTGGTTTTAAACAACAATTACTCGCAACCTCCAGTAAAACCATTAGCACTAAAACTTGTTTGGACCGCCCCTTGTTGCGAACCTTCGGTAACTTGAATTACCAAGTTATTTTCTCCACTTCCATCTCTTTTTGGAGTACAATATTCGAATAAATAAAAGCTATTTGCCAGCTCAGAAACTCGTGCAGAAATTTGGTTAAATGTTGCTTCTAATTCTGCAGCATTACTAGCAACAACACTTGCTGTTTTACCTATAGCATCAAGAACTTCAACATCAATTTCTGCTCCTAAGCCAATACTAAAAAATGAAATATTTCTACTAGCATCAGCAACTGCATTTAAGGCACTCTCTTCGGTAAAACGTGATGCTTGGTCTGTGCCATCCGTAAAAAGAACAACTGAAGCTGCTCCTATATTATCATTTTGAGTACTATTATCTAATAATTCTTCTGCTATTGCGGTAGATTTTAGTACTGCACCATATAAATCTGTGGATGGATCATTGCTTATATTCTCATCTATCCCCTCAATAGATGCAGTTAATTCTGAAGTTGATGATGTAAGTTCATTTAAGAGGTGTAATTCGTTTTCTCCATCAAACCAATAAATAGCCATTTTAAAAGAATCAGATTCTGGATTAGGCATAACATTGCTTACAAAACTTGTAGATGCTGTTTTAAGCTCTTCTAAGCTACTTTGAAGTACTGAGTTACTTAGATCTAATACAAGTAATGTATTGTTGTTGAAAATTTGTGAATTGGGTGATATTCTTGCAAAAGATTCTGAGGAGGATATGGTATTAAAACAATCATCGTTTCTGCCTTGCTCATATATTGTAAATTGATTTGCAGTTAGTCCGGAAACCGGGTTTCCTAAATTATCACTTACTTTAAATAGTATGGAAACCTTACCTGGTAAGGTGGTAAACTGATCTTGGATAGATAGGAGTAATTCATTATCACCAAAATTTAAACAATCATCGGGTTCTTTACCTTCTCCAAGTTCACCTTGATTTAAATTAAAGTTTACATCATCATCTGCGTTTCCACATGAAATAAACAAGAATATTCCAAAAAAAAGTATGAGGTAATTAAGATGCATTTTCATTTTCTAAATTTTATGGTTCTTTCCAATGAACGTAAAAACTAAACCAATAGTGTACATTAAGAAAATTTTGTAGTTTCATTAAGTAAAGTAGATTTCATGATAAAAGTTAAACGTAATCTAACAACCGTTCTATTTTTTTGTTTTTGCACAAGTTTTGGTCAAGCTACCAATATTGCAGAACGATTAGGATACCCTAAGGATTCTAAATTACTCATAATACACGCAGATGATTTAGGGGTATCGCATTCAGAAAATACGGCTAGTATAAAAGCTATGGAGAAGGGTAGTGTTAATTCTGCCAGCATTATGGTTCCATGTCCTTGGTTTCCAGAAATAGCTAACTATGCAAAGAATAACCCTGAAAAAGATTTTGGTTTACATCTTACTATAACTAGTGAATGGAAATATTATAAATGGGGTCCAGTGGCCTCTAAAGACTCTGTTAAAAGTCTTATAAACCCAGAGGGCTATTTTTATGACTTGGTACCTAAGGTAGTACAAAATGCTAATGCAGAAAATGTTGCTATAGAATTAGATAGACAGGTAAAAAAAGCATTTAACGCTGGTATCGACGTTACGCATTTAGATGCTCATATGGGTGCTGCTATGGCAACGAAAGACTTTTTAAAAGCATACATTAAATTAGGTCATAAATACAAAGTACCTGTTATGTTGAGCAACCAAATTAATGCAATGAAGGATAAAGAAATTCAATCTCTTCTTACCGAAAATGATGTTGTTGCTAATGCTACGCTAACTGCAGTACCTGATAATTTTAAGAACACAATGAAAAAATTCTACCGTAACTTATTCAATAATTTAGAAGGAGGATTGAATGTGCTATTAATTCATACGGCCTATGATGATGATGAAATGCAAGCAATAACTATTGATCATCCAGATTGGGGAGCAACTTGGCGCCAAGAAGATTTTGATTTTTTTACCAGTGATTTATGTAAAAATCTTCTTGAAAAAAATGATATAGTTTTAGTAACCTGGAGAGAAATTCGAGATAAAATCACAAGAGCAAAAGACTAGTGGTTATATAATTTGTTAAAGAAAAAATACTTGCTGTTAAAAATGTAAAATCCATTCTAATTTTTGCTAACTTCATAACTACTAAAAACTAATTTGTAAACTATGCCAACAT